>DATIVK010000216.1:0-4788 GCA_035465955.1 Anaeromyxobacteraceae bacterium
GGCGTCCAGCCGCGCCCGCAGGGGCCGGGGGGCGCCCGGCCCGCCGGTGGCCAGAAGCCCGGCGGCGACGACGACGACTTCCAGATCGAGCGGTTCTAGGGGGATCCTCCCCTCTCCCCCACCGGGCTCATGATCCCGCACATCTAGACGGGACCCATGCCGGCGTGATCTATCGCCGGCATGGGCAAAAAGCCGAGTCGTCGCGAGGTAGTGCGGAGCGAGTTCGCTGAAGTCGACCTGGGGGACAAGCGGCGGGACCGCCGGTCGGCGTTCATCGCCGACCGGCTCGCCGCTCTTCCGGAGGCGAGCCTTCCGGACGCGATGCGGGGTGAGGCCAACCTGGAGGCCCTGTATCGTCATCTCGGGAACGACGAGGTGACGATGGAGGGGCTCCTCGCCCCGCACCGGGCGCGCACGGTAACGCGCGCTCGCGCCCTTCGCGTCGTCTTCGCTCCCGCGGACACGACTTCGTACAAGTTCAGTGGCGAGGCGGAACGCGATGGGCTCGGCCCCGTCAACGCGAAGGATCAAGGCTTTCTAGCGCACGTCACGCTTCTGGTAGCCGCCGACGGGACTCGCACGCCGCTTGGCGTCATCGACGCCGAGACGTGGGTGCGCCAGGAGGTGACGAAGTCCGAGAAGGAGTCGGCTCGCTGGGGACGCTCGATGCTGCGCGCCGCGCAGACTGCGGAGGGCGCGTCGCTCATTCACGTCGCTGATCGCGAGAGCGACATCTACGACCTGCTGGTGGAGCTGACGGCCAAGAAGCAGCGCTTCATCCTACGCGCGGCCCAAGACCGGAGCCTCGTCCCCTTGAATCCGGAAGACGAGACGCGCCTGTTCGAGGCCGCGCGAACGAGCCCTCCCTCCTTCGCGATCGACGTACCGATCTCGGCTCGGAAGAGCAAGGGCAACGCGGATCAGGACAAGACCTTCCCCGTGCGCAGGTCGCGCACCGCCCACCTGAGCTTCGCCGCCCGGACTGTGCAGCTGAAGCGCCCGCGACACGCGTCGAGGACGAAGGTGCAGGAGGCGTTGAAGGTGAACGTCGTCCACGTGTTCGAGTTGAGCCCGCCTCCCGGTGAGCCGCCCGTCGAATGGCTCCTCCTCACGAGCGAGCCCGTGGGTACGCAGGAAGAGATCGCCTTCGTCGTGGACGGCTACCGGACGCGCTGGGTGATCGAGGAGTACTTCAAGGCCACGAAGACGGGCTGCGCGTTCGAGACGAAGCAGCTCGAGTCGTTCGGGACGCTCACCAACCTGCTCGCCTACGTGCTCGTCATCGCGTACGCGCTCATCCTGATGCGTGCGCTCTCTCGAACGGGGCGCGACGAGCCGGCCAGCGCCGTCCTAGCGCCCACGCAGATCAAGATCCTGCGCGCCCTCAACAAGAAGCTCCCCCCGAAGCTCACTGTCCGAACGGCGCTACTCGCCATCGCCAGCCTGGGTGGCCATCTCAAGAACAACGGCGACCCAGGCTGGCGGACCCTGAGCAAGGGCTGGCGAAAGCTCATCGACTACGAGGCCGGCTACGAACTCGCCCTGGCCCTCGGCGCCACGAAGTGATCAATCATGAGCCCACCGGGGGAGAGGGACAGGGGGAGGGGGCGACCGCGGTCACGCGGGACGTGGCCTGGCGATCCCGAGCTGCGTCGCACTGGCTCGAGACAAGGCTGCACTCCACGCGGCGTCCACCTGCCGTGCTACCGTCCCGAACATGGAGCTGCGCGAGGGTCGCGTGACGATACGCTGGGACCGCGCCGCCGGGCGTGAAGCCGGTGGCTGTACGACCGCGCCTTGAGAGAGCCCCGTCACCAGAGCGTCCGGGGGAAGCGACTTCGCTGTCCGGCCGGGAGTCTTCGCACGGCACGGAGCCGAAGAGGGACGGCATGCGGACGGGGTCACGCACGCAGAGCCGCGCGAGCGCTCCGCGGTCTATGGGGCCCTACCGCAGCGTCGACAGGATCAGCTTCACCTTCTCGGCGTCGTCCGGGTCGGACTTGAGGTAGCGCTGGTAGCGCCTCACCGCCTTCTTCGTGTCGCCGATCGACTGGTAGCAGATGCCGAGCTTCTTCTGGACCTCGGCGAGCTGGGGGTCGGCGGCCTCGGCGGCGAGGTAGAGCGGGATCGCGCCGTTGCAGTCGAGCTGCGCGCGCAGCGCGTCGCCCTGTTTGAGGTAGTCGCGGGCCCGCGCGGGATCGAGGCGCGCGACGCGCTTGTCGCGCCCCTTGCCCGTCCCCTGCGCGTCGGCGTCGGCCTTCACTGCCTCGGGGTCGGCCGCCGGCTCGGGCTTCGCGAGCTGGGCCTCCGGCTGTGGCTGGGGCGAGGGCTCGGGCTGCGCGACGGGCGGAGGGGGAGGAGGCGGCGGAGCGGGCTGGGCGATCGGGGCCTGGGCGACCGGCGCGACCGCCGCGCTCGCGTCGCCCGACCGCTTCCCCATGAGGAATGCCGCCGCGCCGCCGCCGACCACCAGCACGGCCGCGGCGACCGCGACGACCACCTTGCCGCCGCCCGACCCCCGCGGCGCCTCCTCCGCGACCGCCTCCGCCTGGGCCGAGGTCGCCCTCTGCGCATGGCCCTGCTGCGTGGCGCCCTTCGCGGCCGCGAGCCCCGGCGCGGTCACCGCGCGCGCGGGCGCGGACACGTCGCCGCCGACGCAGGCGAGCAGCGCCTCGCGCATCTCCTCGGCGTTCGCGAACCGATCGGCCGGGTCCTTCGAGAGCGCCTTCATGATGAGCGCCTCGAGCGCCGGCGGGACGTCCACCTCGGGCTGCTTGAGCGAGGGGGGCGCTGGCGGCTCGGTGAGGTGCTTCATGAGGAAGCCGACCGGCGTGTCCGACTCGAACGGCAGGAGCCCCGTCACCATCTGGTAGAGGATGACGCCGACCGAGTAGAGGTCCGAGCGGGCGTCGAGGTCGGCGCCCTTCGCCTGCTCCGGGCTCATGTACTCGGGGGTCCCGCAGACGAGGCCGGCCTGCGTGAGCTTGGTCTTGGCGTCGGTGATCTTCGCGATGCCGAAGTCGAGCACCTTCACGAAGTCGGGCTCGCCGCGGCGCTGCTCCACCATCACGTTCTCGGGCTTGAGATCGCGGTGGATGACGTTCTGCGCGTGGGCCTCCGTGAGCGCCGAGAGGATCTGCGAGCCGATCCGGACGATGCGCCGGTCGCCGAGCGGGAACTCCCGCTGGATGATCCCCCCGAGATCCTGCCCGGGCAGGAACTCCATCGCCATGAAGAGCGTGCCGTCGTCCATGGCGCCGAAGTCGAGGACCTGGATGACGTTGGGGTGCCGGAGCCGCGAGGCGGCGCGCCCCTCGTGCTGGAAGCGCTTCACCGTGTCGGCGTCCTCGGCGTACTCGCGGTGGAGCACCTTGAGCACCACCTTCTGGTCGAGCACCTGGTGGTTGGCGAGGTAGACCTTCCCCATCCCGCCCTGGCCGAGCAGCTTCTCGATCCGGAACTTCCCGCCGACGAGCAGCCCGAGGTACGGGTCCACCGGCGCGGCGGCGGTCGCGACCGCACCGCAGAACGGGCAGAAGCGGGCGGTGTCGGCGAACTCCTTCTTGCACTCGGCGCAGACGCTCATTCCGCGCATCTTACACGCCCCGGCGGCGCCCCTGTCACGCCCGGCGTTTGACCGGATCGGCCTCGCGGGGTTGAATGGCGCGGACATGTCGAAGACCGTCAAGTGCTCCCGGTGCGGCCGCGTCAACGACGCGAGCTTCGCCTTCTGCCTCGACTGCGGGCAGCCCCTGCGAGAGGCCGCGGTCGCCGCCGCGAAGCCCGCGTGCGAGGGCTGCGGCCGCCCCCTCGAGCCCGGCTTCCGCTTCTGCGGTCACTGCGGCCGGCCGGTCGACGCCGCGCCGGTCGCACCCCAGCCCCCGACCCCCGGGACCGCCACCGCCATCCCCGCCGCGAAGGCGCCGCCGCCGCCGGACGCGGTGCACGCACCCGGAGCTCCCCACGCGCCGCCGCCTGGCGAGGCCCGCACGCCGGCGTCCGGGCTGCGCCTCGTCGCCGTGAGGCCGGACGGGGTCGCCGGGCAGGTCCATCCGCTCGACCGGGCCGAGCTCGTCTGCGGCCGGACCGACGGGCAGATCCGCGTCCCCGAGGACGGCACCGTCTCCCCCCGCCACGCCCGCTTCACGTTCGAGGGGGGCTGGCTCCGGGTCGAGGACGTGGGGAGCGTCAACGGCACCTTCATCCGCATCCACGAGCCCCACCGCGTCGCCATCGGCGACGAGCTCCGGATCGGCCGTCAGCTCCTGCGGCTGGAGCCCCTGCCGCGTCCGCCCGCGCCCGAGGAGGGGGCGGTCCACGCGTGGGGCGCGCCGGATCCCGGCTGCCGGCTCCGGCTGGCCCAGCTGCTCGAGGGGGGCGGGCTGGGCGAGATCTTCCCGCTCGCGCCCGGCGAGAGCCAGATCGGCCGGGAGGCCGGCGACCTCGTCTTCCCGGGCGACCGCTACGTGTCGGCGCGCCACGCGAAGCTGGACGTCGGGGACGCCGAGGTCACGGTGACCGACCTCGGCAGCTCCAACGGCACGTTCGTGAAGACGTCGGGCCCCACGCCGCTGCGGCCGGGCGATCAGATCCTGATCGGCGCACAGCTGTTCAGGGTGGAGGTGTAGCGACCTGCTTCGCCGCGGTCGCCCCCTGTCGAGAAAGTAGTCCTCCAACCGCGCGGAAGTAGGGCCCTCAGGCCGCCGCCGGCTGGATGAGGACGTCGATGCCTAGCGATTCGAGCGTAGCGAGCGCGCGCTGCGCTCGGCGCTGGCGCTGCCTCTCGGA
>DATIVK010000217.1:0-4487 GCA_035465955.1 Anaeromyxobacteraceae bacterium
TTCGTCGTGGCGGCGGTGGTGCTCGTGGCCAGGGACGCGACGCTGGACCTGCGGCGGCTCGCGCTGATCGCCGTCTGCGTGGTCGCGGCCCGGACCGCGGCGATGACGATGAACCGGATCGCCGACCGGAGGTTCGACGCGCAGAACCCGCGGACGCGCAGCCGGGAGCTCGTGACGGGGGCGGTCTCCCCCGCCGCGGCGTGGACGCTGCTCCTCGGATCCTCGGCCGTCTTCGTCGCGGGCGCGGCGCTGATCCTGCCCCTCGCGGGCTGGCTGGCGCCCGGCGTCCTCGCGATCCTCCTCGGCTACAGCTTCGCGAAGCGCTTCACCTGGGCCTGCCACCTCTGGCTCGGCGTCGCGCAGATGCTCGCCCCCATCGGCGTCGCCATCGCGCTGACGGGTGGCGCCCCGATCCCGTCCATCGTCCTCGGGCTGGGCGTCGGCGCCTGGATCGCCGGCTTCGACCTCTTCTGGGCGCTCCAGGACGTCGACTTCGACCGGAGCGCCGGGCTCAACTCCATCCCCGTGCGGTTCGGCGAGCAGGGCGCGCTCCGGTGGGCGCGGGCGCTCCACGCCGTCGCCGCCGTCGGCGTCTTCGCCGCCGGGCCGCTGGCCGGCCGCGGCCCCGGCTGGTGGCTCGGCTCCGCCATCCTCGCCACCGTGCTCCTCCTCGAGCACCGCCACGTGGCGCCGGGCGGCGCGCTGCGGCGAGATCGGCTGAACGTCGCCTTCTTCGACTACAACGCCTTCGCGTCGGTCGCGTTCGCGCTCTGCGCGCTCGGGGACCTGGCGCTGCGTTGACAGTGAGAAGTCTTCCCTCTCCCCACCGGGGGAGAGGGCAGGGTGAGGGGGCGGCGCCGTGCGTCCGTCCGCGCGGTAGGCTGCGCGCATGCACCGCCTCGCCCCGCTCCTCGCCGCCGCCCTCGCCTTCCCGGCCGCCGCCGCCGCCTGGTCCGATCCGGGCCACCGGATCGTCGCGGCGATCGCCGAGGAGCGGCTCTCGCCGGCGGCGCGCCGGCTCGTCCGGGAGATCGTCGGCTCGAAGCCGCTCTCCGATCACGAGATCGCCACCTGGGCGGACGACGTCCGGGATCGGCGCACGGGGCCTTGGCACTACGTGAACGTCCCGCTCTCGGCGAAGGGCTACTCCGCGGCGCGCGACTGCCCCGAGGCGGGCTGCGTGGTCTCGGCCCTCTCACGCACGGCGGCGACGCTCCGCGCCGCCGACAGCGCCGCGGACCTCGCCGACTCGCTCCGCTGGCTCGTCCACCTCGTCGCGGACCTCCACCAGCCGATGCACGTCGGCGACGCCGGCGACCGCGGCGGCAACGGGACCGAGGTCCGGCTGGGGCAGCGGCGGCAGCCGGTCACCGTGCACCGGCTCTGGGACGTGGAGGTGCTCGCCCCGCTGCTCGCCCGCTCCGACCCGCTCCGCGCGGCCCACGCCCTGTCGGCCGCGATCCGGCCCGTCGACGCGGCGGCGTGGGGCGCCGAGGGCTCGCCGGAGGCCTGGGCGGACGAGTCGCTCGCGCTGGCGCGCGACGTCCGGAGCGAGCTCGCGGCCCATCCCGTGGAGGGGCGCTGGATCGTGCTCCCCAGCGACTACCCCGAGACGCAGCGGGCGCGGACGGTGGCGGCCCTCTCGAAGGCCGGCGTCCGGCTGGCCGCCCTGCTCGACCGGATCGCGTCGGAGCGCGAGGCCCGGTCGAGCGGGCGGTAGGGGACGCTCAGGCCGGATCCTGGGCCGCCCCCGCGGGGGCGCGCGCCGCCTCGGTGCGCTCCGCGCGGCGCAGCGCGGCGTCCTTCACCCAGGCGCGCAGCACGAAGCCGACGATGGCGAGGACGCCCACGTCGAAGACGAGGTCGGGGACGACGCGCGCCCAGGTGGCCGCGTGGATGAAGGCGGAGCCGGTGACCTCGGGGCTGCGCGCCCACCAGGTCCCCTTCTCGACCGCCTCGCGCAGCTGGTAGATGCCCGCGGGCAGCAGGGAGACGAACATCATCAGGAAGAGCCCCGCGTTGAGCCCCCAGAAGGCCACCTTCAGGAGCCGGTCGCTCCAGGCCTCCGGCCGCACGATGGAGCGCATCGAGAAGAGCATCAGCGCGATGGCGAGGAAGCCGTACACCCCGAAGAGCGCGCCGTGGCTGTGGATGGGCGTCGTGTCGAGCCCTTGCGCGTAGTAGAGGACGATCGGCGGGTTGATGAGGAAGCCGAAGACGCCGGCGCCGAGCATGTTCCAGAACGCCACCGCGACGAAGAAGTAGAGCGGCCACCGCCAGGGGGCGGCGTTCGGCCCGGAGCGCGCGAGCCTCAGGTGCTCGTAGACCTCGAAGCCGAGCAGCGTCAGGGGCACCACCTCCAGGGCCGAGAAGGTGGCGCCGAGGGCGGTGACGAAGAGGGGCGAGCCGGTGAAGTAGAGGTGGTGGAACGTCCCGATGATCCCGGCGCCGAGGTAGAGCGTGATCGAGAAGTAGGTCGCCCGCAGCGCGGCCCGCTCGCCGATGGCGTTGATCCGCGCGAGGACGAAGGCGATGGCGACGGTCGCGAAGACCTCGAAGAAGTTCTCCACCCAGAGGTGGACGACCCACCAGCGCCAGTAGTCGGCGACCGCGAGGTGCGTGCCGGGCGTGTAGAGGAGCCCGACGGCGTAGAAGACCGGGATGGAGACGGCGGCGTAGAGCAGCAGGTGGGTGAGGCCGCCGCGATCCGTCTCGCTGGCGAGGGCCGGCGCGAGGGCGCGCTTCACCAGCCAGAGCCAGAGCACCATCCCGCCGATGAGCGCCACCTGCCAGACGCGACCGAGCTCGATGTACTCGTAGCCCTGGTGGCCGATGAGCCACCCGTCGGGGCCCGTGAGCTTCCCCATCACGCCGGCCCAGGTCCCGCCGAGGGCGCCCACGACGACGACCACGAGCGCCCCGAGGAGCGCGAGCGTCAGCGCGCGCTGGCCCTTCGGCTCGGCCCCGCCCACCGCCGGGCCGATGAAGAGCCCCGTGGCGAGCCAGCAGGTGGCGATCCAGAAGACCGCGAGCTGCAGGTGCCACGTGCGCGAGGCGGCGTACGGGAGGATCGACGAGAGGTCGATCCCGAAGAGCCGGTTCCCCTCGACCGCGTAGTGGCCGGTGACGGAGCCGAGGAGGACCTGGACCCCGAACAGGACGATGGCGACGGCGAAGTAGGGGAGCGTCGCGCGCTGGCTCGGGGTGGGGCGCGGCACGCCGAGCGGCGGGATGGCCGGCGCGTGCGCCGGATCCTTCGCGCGGAGCCGCAGGTAGAAGAAGATCGCGAGGGCGGTCCCCAGGATCAGCAGGATCACCGAGGCGATCGACCAGATGAGCGCCGACGGGAGGGCGACGTTGCCGGCGAGCGGATCGTAGGGCCAGTTGGCGGTGTAGGTGATCGTGTCGCCGGGCCGGAGGGTCATCGCCGCCCAGGCGGTCCAGAAGAAGAAGGTGGTCATCGCCTTCGCGTCGGCCGGATCCTTCACGAAGCCGGGGTGGATCGACATGGCGTCGCTCCCCTCGGCGAAGAGGCGCCGGTAGTGCGCCGCCAGGGCCGGGAGGGCGGCGGCCTGCGCCGGCGAGAGCGTCAGGGTGCCCGTCGCTGCGTCGTAGCGGTTCTGCTTCAGCTCCCCCGCCACCTCCGCGCCGACGCGGCCGCGCTCGCCGGCCGGGAGGGCCTCGAGGTCGGCCTGCGTGAACCCGGCCGCCGCCGCGGGCGGGAGGCCGCGCGCGAGCCCCGCGGCGGTGAGGGCGACGCGGTGGAGCACGTCGGCCGACCAGTCGGGGGCCAGGTAGCTGCCGTGGCCCCAGACCGAGCCCGTCGACTGGCCGCCGCGCGAGAGCCAGGCGCGCTGGCCGGCGGCCACGTCCTCGGAGGTGGCCACGACCTCGCCGGAGGGGGCGACCATTCGCGACGGGATGGGGGGCTTGTGCTTCGAGATCTGCGCGCCACCGAACAGCAGCACGGTGAACGCGCCGACGATGACGAACAGCAGGACGGCTCGGGCGGTATGGCTCATGTCTCTCTCCTCCGGGCGCTGCCCGGGACGCGGACGGACGGAGGGAGAGCAACCCGCCTGCCAACTCGCAACGCGGCGCCGTTACAAGACTTTCCAATACTGGACCGCACCGGTCACCGACCGGTGGGTGATGGGCGCACCCGGATTTGGGTAAGCGGCGGCCTTCTCCGGCCGTCAGCCCGGAGGCGCGTCGGCCTCGCCGACGCCGGCGTCCCCCTCGTCGAAGGCGAGGCTCTCCGCCTTCCCGGGCTTCACGCGGGCCCCGAGCCGCTGGATCTCCGCGGCCTTCCTCATCACGTTGCCGCGCCCCGTGGCGAGCTTGCCCCGGGCGTCCAGGTACGCGTCCTTCGCCTGGTCGAGCCGGGCGCCGACCTGGTCGAGGTCGTCCACGAAGGCGCCCAGCTTCCCGAGGAGCTTCCCCGCCTCCTCGGCGATCCGCTGCGCGTTGACGTTCTGCTTCTCGGA
>DATIVK010000218.1:0-2049 GCA_035465955.1 Anaeromyxobacteraceae bacterium
GGTGCGACACGCGCCCGCGACGGGCGAGAGCCCGACAGGGCCGTGCGCCCGCCCCCCGGGCGCGCGATATCCCGCCAGCATTGTGGATGAAGCCGCGAAGCCATCTCGGGCGCCGCTCCACACGGAGCGACGCCCCGACACCCCCGAGATCGTCCGGCAGATCGTCCTCGCGCGCTTCCTCGAGCGCCCGCCCGACGCCGTAGCCCTCGCGGTGGAGCGCGCGGAAGCGATCGTCTGGCGCCATCGCCTGCTGGCGGGGCGGGTCCCCGCGATCCAGCGCGTGCCAGCTCCCGGTGTGGCAGCCGGCGAGGTTCCACCGGGAGCGTGCGGCGTCGTCGAGCCGCGAGACGGCGCGCCGGTCCTCGTCCTCCCCACCCGGTGCGCAGCCCGGTACGAGATCGACCGCGCCCGGCTGGCGGCATGGCTCGACCGGACCGATGCCGGCACGCGCATCCGGGTGCTCCGCGCCGTCAGGACGCTGCACCTGGCCACCGCGCGCAGCAGCATCACGGGTGCCGTCTGGACGGTCCTCGCGAAGGTCCAGCGCCGCTACCTCGCATCCTGCGACGCGGCGGAGCTGGTGCCGCTGACCGCGCGCGAGGTCGTCCGGCGTGCCCGCGCAGCCGGCGCCGATCTGGTGGACGCCGGCCGCGTCTCCCGGACGCTCAGGGCCACGGCGGTCGTGTTCCCCGACGGGTCCACGCATCCCCTCGCGATCCTGTGCCCGAGCACGAGAGCCGTCACCGCCGCGCGCCTGTCGAAGCTGCTCGAGCGCGAGCGCGAGCTGCGAGCGGTCGGACGTCTCCGCCGCGCGTGGAACGACGCCGAGCTGGCGCGCCGGCTCGGGAGGATCCACGGCGCGCCCGTCTCGCCGCGGATCGTCTGCTACTGCAGGAAGCGGCTCGCCGTCCCGGGCGCTCGCGAGAGGGCGCGCAGCCCCGCCTACATGTCCGCGACGACCGGGTTCTCGGCGCTCCGCCCCCTCGACCGGCGATCCGTGATCCGCCGCGCTCCGCGCGCGCCCGGCGTCTACGAGCTCCGCATCGCACCCGGGCAACCGCTGTACGAGCCGACCTGCTCCGGCATCGTCTACGTCGGGAGGGCGCGGGATCTGCGCGCCCGCCTGCTCGTCCATGCGGGAGCGTCCGCCCGCAACGAGCGGCTCGTGAGCCTCGTGCGCGGCTCCCGCGTCCTCTTCCGGTTCCGCGTCGAGTCGGGGGAGCTGAGGCCGATCGAGGCGGAGCTGTATAGGAGGTTCTGCGACACGTACGGCCACCACCCCTCGTGTAACCGCGTGAGCCCCTGAACCGTCGCGTTCGCGAGCGCGCTTTGCGCATTGACTAGGAGCAACACGATCGGTAGATGCGGAGACGTGACCGACGGAACGATAGTTGCCAGGCAGGCAGGCAGGCAGGCAGGCAGGCAGGCAGGGTCCTCTTCCTCGGCTCCGGCCGGATCGTCTACCTCGATCGGGCCGCCGAGGACCTGTTCGGCTGGACCTGCGCCGAGGTCGCCGGCGAGCCCATCTCGGCCCTCCTCCCTGGCCTCGGCTGGGAGGAGGCGCGCTCGCCGCGCGAGGGCTCGCGACCCGCTGAGATCTCCACCGAGGTCGAGGGGCGCCGCAACGGCGGCGCCCGCTTCCCCGCCGATTGCGCGGTCACGGCGTGCCCGGTCGAGGGCGACGTCGCGCTGCTCGCGGTCGTCCGGGACAGGCTAGCCGAACGGCGTCACGCAGCCGAGACGGCGCACATGGACAGGCTCCTGGCACTGGGAACGCTCGCCGCGGGCATCGGCCACGAGATGGCCGATCCGGTCGCGTACCTGATCGCGAACCTGGAGTTCATGTGCTCCGCGATGGACGAGATCGATGCGACGGCCAAAGCCTCGCGCGCGGCCGGTTCCGAGCAGGGCTCCGCCGCCGCTCCGGCCGGCGATCTCGTCAGGCGCCTCCGCGGGCTCCGGGAGGCGCTCGACGAGGCGCGCCATGGCGCCGCCCGCATCCGGGACATCGCCCGCAACCTGAGGACCTTCTCCCGCGTCGACGAGCGG
>DATIVK010000219.1:0-11105 GCA_035465955.1 Anaeromyxobacteraceae bacterium
CCGCGACCGAGTACATCGCCCTCTTGATCCTCGACGAGGTCGAGCGCCTCAGCGCCATCCGGCCCAAGCCACCCGTCGGCAGCTCACGTCGCCGCGATGTCCCGCTCCCTCACCCTAGCCCTCTCCCTCGATGAGGGAGAGGGGACGGTTCCAAGGGGGACGCCTCGTTTCTCAACAGCCTGCTAGCCTCGCGCCGGGGGCTGGGCCAGGCGCTCGTAGAGCGCCCAGCGCTCCCGGACGGCGCGCTGCGCCTCTGCGGCGAGCCGCGCCGCCGCCGCCGGATCGGCCTGCTCCGCCTGCCGGAAGCGGTTCTCCCGGGAGGTGAAGGCCGCGAGGTCGAGGGCGGGCGGCGCCGAGTCGAGGCGGAGCGGGCTCTCGCCCGCGGCGGCCCGACGGGGATCGAAGCGGAGCAGCGGCCAGTATCCCGACGCGACCGCCGCCCGCTGCTGCGCGAGGCCGTGCACCAGGTCGTAGCCGTGCGCGATGCAGTGGCTGTAGGCGATGACGATCGAGGGGCCGGGGAAGGCCTCCGCCTCCCGGAGGGCCGCCACGGCCTGGGCGTCCTTCGCGCCCAGCGCGACGCGCGCGACGTAGGCCGAGCCATAGGACATGGCCAGCAGGGCGAGATCCTTCTTCGGCGTCCCCTTCCCGTTGGTCGCGAACCGGGCGACCGCGCCGAGCGGCGTCGCCTTCGACGCCTGCCCGCCGGTGTTGGAGTAGACCTCGGTGTCGAGCACGAGGACGTTCACGTCGCGCCCCTGCGCGATGACGTGGTCGAGCCCTCCATAGCCGATGTCGTACGCCCAGCCGTCGCCGCCGACGGTCCAGACGCTGCGGCGGACCAGGTGCTCCGCGACGCCGGCCAGCCGCCGCGCCTCGGGAGACTCGATGGCCGTGAGCCGGAGGCGCAGCACCTTCAGGCGCTCCCGCTGCGCCGCGATGCCGGCCTCCGTCGACTGGTCGGCACCGAGCAGCGCCTCCACGAGCGCCTCGCCGAGCGGGGCCGCGAGGGCGCGGAGCAGCTCCCTCGCCTGCTCCGCGAGCTTGTCGACCGCGAGGCGCATCCCGAACCCGAACTCCGCGGCGTCCTCGAAGAGCGAGTTGGACCAGGCCGGCCCCCGCCCCGAGGCGTCGGTCGCGTACGGTGTCGTCGGGAGGTTCCCGCCGTAGATGGACGAGCAGCCCGTGGCGTTCGCGACGAGCGCACGGTCCCCGAAGAGCTGCGAGACGAGCTTGAGGTAGGGGGTCTCGCCGCAGCCGGCGCACGCCCCCGAGTACTCGAAGAGCGGGCGCAGGAACTGCGAGCCCTTCACGTCGAGCCGCTGCGCGGCCCGGTCCGGGTCGGGGAGGGAGAGGAAGAACGCCAGGTTGGCCCGCTCCTCCTCGCGCCGCCTCGCGAGGGGGGCGAGCGCCAGCGCCTTCCCGCCTCCCTTCGCCTCGGGGCAGGCCTCGACGCACAGCGCGCAGCCGGTGCAGTCCTCGGCGGCCACCTGCAGGGCGTAGCGCTCGTCCGGCGCGCCGCCGCGCAGCGCGACCGAGGCGAAGGACGCAGGCGCCCCGGCGAGGGCGGCGGCCGCGAAGCGCTTGGGCCGGATGGCGGCGTGGGGGCAGACGAGGGAGCACTTGTTGCACTGGAGGCAGGCCGCTGACCGCCAGACGGGGACCTCCTGCGCGATGGCGCGCTTCTCCCACCGCGCGGTGGCCGAGGGCCACGTCCCGTCGACGGGGAAGGCCGAGACGGGGAGCTGGTCCCCCTTCCCCGCCAGCATCGGCGCGGTGACGCGCCGGACGAACTCCGGCGCGTCGGGGGAGACCGTTGGCGGCCGGGGCGCGCCCGTGATCTCCCCGGACACCGGCACCTCGTGAAGGTGCGCCAGCGTCGCGTCCACCGCCCGCCAGTTCCGCTCGACGACGTCGCTCCCCTTGCGGGCGTAGCTCTTCCCGATCGCCCGCTTGATCGCCGCGATCGCCTCCTCCCGCGGGAGGACGCCCGAGATGGCGAAGAAGCAGGTCTGCATCACGGTGTTGATCCGCCCCCCCATCCCCGCGTCCCGCGCGACCGCCTGCGCGTCGATGACGAAGAGCCGGAGCCCCAGGGCCCGGATCTGCTCCTGCACCTCCCTCGGGAGGCGGTCCCAGACCTCCGCGGGTGGGTACGGCGCGTTGAGGAGGAAGGTCGCCCCCGGCGCCGCCGCCTCGAGGACGTCGGCCTTCTGCAGGAACTGGAGCTGGTGACAGGCGACGAAGGAGGCGCGCTGGACGAGGTACGAGGAGCGGATGGGGCGGGGGCCGAAGCGCAGGTGGCTCACCGTCATCGATCCGGACTTCTTGGAGTCGTAGACGAAGTACCCCTGCGCGAAGAGCGGCGTGTCCTCGCCGATGATCTTGATCGAGTTCTTGTTGGCGCCGACGGTGCCGTCCGCCCCCAGGCCGTAGAAGACGGCCCGGACGACGTCGGCCGGCTCGGAGTCGAAGGCCGGATCGTGCGCGAGCGAGAGGAGCGAGACGTCGTCGCGGATCCCGACGGTGAAGCGCCGTCCGGGGTCGGGGCGCGCCAGCTCGTCGAGCGCCGCCTTCACCATCGCCGGGGTGAAGTCCTTCGAGGAGAGGCCGTAGCGGCCCCCGATCACCGTGACCCGCAGGGCGTCCGGCGAGCCCTGCTCGCGCTCCCGCAGCGACGTCATCACGTCCTGGTAGAGCGGCTCCCCGACCGCGCCGGGCTCCTTGGTGCGATCGAGGACGGCGAGCCGCCGCACGGTGCGCGGCAGCGCGCCGAGGAACCGGTCCACGGCGAACGGCCGGAAGAGGCGCACCTTGAGCACGCCGACGCGCTCCCCCTGCGCGACCAGGTGCTCCACCGCCTCGTGGGCGACCTCCGCCCCGGACCCCATGATGACGACGGCCCGCTCCGCCTCCGGGTGCCCCACCCACTCGTAGGGCCGGTAGCGGCGCCCGGTCAGGGAGGCGAACGCGTCCATCGCCCCCTGGATCGCGTCGGGGACCGCCTCGTAGAGCCCGTTCACGGCCTCGCGAGCCTGGAAGAAGGCGTCGGGGTTCTGGGCGGTGCCGCGGATCACCGGCCGGTCCGGCGTGAGCGCCCGCCGACGGTGGGCCGCGACGAGGTCCTCGGGGACCATCGTGCGCAGGTCGTCGTCGGAGAGCCGCTCGATCTTCGCGACCTCGTGCGAGGTGCGGAAGCCGTCGAACATGTGCAGCAGCGGGATCCGGCACTGGAGGGTGGCGCGCTGGGCGATCGCCGCGAAGTCGTGCGCCTCCTGGACCGAGGCGCTCGCGAGGATGGCGAAGCCGGTCTGGCGGCAGGCCATCACGTCCGAGTGATCCCCGAAGATCGAGAGGGCGTGCGTCGCGACCGCGCGGGCGGTGACGTGCATGCAGAACGGGGTGAGCTCCCCCGCGATCTTGTACATGCTCGGGATCATCAGCAGCAGCCCCTGCGACGCCGTGAAGGTGGTCGTGAGCGCGCCGGCCTGGAGCGCGCCGTGGACGGCCGCCGCGGCGCCCGCCTCGGACTGCATCTCCTGGACGAGCGGGACGGTGCCCCAGACGTTGGGAGCCCCCTTCGCCGACCATTCGTCGGCCCACTCGCCCATGTTGGACGACGGGGTGATCGGGTAGATCGCGATCACCTCGCTGGTGCGATGGGCGACCGAGGCGACCGCCTCGTTCCCGTCGACGGTGATCATCCTGCGCTTCGACATGGGGGCTCCTTCAGGGCGAGGGACTCCCGCGCCGGCCCGGGTTCGGGCCGGCCGGGTGCGCGCGCGGCGCGGGGGCTGGAGGCGGGGCGGGGCGGCGGCGCTAGATGACCATCCCGTCGGTGAATTCGTGGACGGGGGTCGCGAAGAGACGGCCCGGATCCTGGCAGAGCGCGAGGACGGCGTCGGCCTGGCGACGGGGGAAGCGCGTGGCGAGCGCGTCCTTGAACTTCCGGACGAGGAGCGGGATGCCCTCCTCGCGCCGCCGACGGTGACCGATGGGGTAGTCGATCGAGACCTTCTCCGTGGACGTGCCGTCCTTGAAGAAGACCTGCACGGAGTTGCCGATGGAGCGCTTGTCGGCGTCGTAGTACTCGCGCGTGAACCGGGGCTCCTCCGTGACGCGCGTCTTCGCCCGGAGCGCGTCGATCCGCGGGTCGGCGGCGAAGGCGTCCTCGTAGCACTCGGCCGTCAGGCGCCCCTCCAGGAGCGGCACCGCCACCATGTACTGGATGCAGTGGTCGCGGTCGGCCGGGTTGTGGAGCGGGCCGTCCTTGCTGATGATCCGGATCGCCGGCTCCTGGGTCGTGATCTCGACCCGCTCGATCTCCGCGACGCGGTCCTTCACCTTCGCGTGGAGGCGCACCGCGCACTCGACCGCCGTCTGCGCGTGGAACTCCGCGGGGTAGGAGATCTTGAAGAGGACGTTCTCCATCACGTAGGAGCCGTACGGGCGCTGGAAGGCGAAGCGCTTGCCGCCGAAGAGGACGTCGTAGAAGCCCCACCGCGGCGCGGTCAGGGCGCTGGGGAGCCCCATCTCTCCCCGGAGGGTCATCAGGGCGAGGCGCACGGCGCGGCTCGTCGCGTCGCCGGCCGCCCACGACTTGCGCGAGCCCGCGTTCGGCGCGTGCCGGTACGTGCGCAGGCTCTGGCCGTCGACGAAGGCCTGGCTGAGGGCGTCCACGATCTGGTCCCGCGTCGCCCCGAGCAGCCGCGAGACCACGGCGGTCGAGGCCACCTTCACCAGCGCCACGTGATCGAGCCCGACCCGGTTGAACGAGTTCTCGAGGGCGAGGACGCCCTGGATCTCGTGGGCCTGGACCATCGCGACGAGCACGTCCTTCACCGTGAGCGGCGCCTTGCCGTTGGCGACGTTCCGCCGCGAGACCCAGTCGGCCGTGGCGAGGATCCCGCCGAGGTTGTCCGAGGGGTGCCCCCACTCGGCCGCGAGCCAGGTGTCGTTGAAGTCGAGCCACCGGATCATCGCGCCGATGTCGAAGGCGGCCTTGACGGGGTCGAGGACGTGCTGGGTCCCGGGGACGCGCGCCCCCACGGGCACCACGGTCCCGGGCACGATCGGGCCGAGGTGCTTCGTGCACTCGGGGAACCGCAGGGCCAGGAAGCCCGTGCCGAGGGTGTCCATCAGGCAGAGGCGGGCGGTCTCGATCGCGTCGCGGCTCTCGACCGGGCGCAGCACGTAGTCGGCGATGTCGAGCAGCTCCTGGTCGGGGGCGGGACGGACGTTGGAGTCAGCGGCGTGCGAGCTCATCGGGGTGGGGGCTCCTTGCATTTCGGGGGTGGAGACGGCCTCAGGCGCGCTGCGCGAGGGCGACGAAGGGGCGGTCATCGGGGCCGACGTAGTTGGCGCTCGGGCGGATGATCTTCCCATCCTGGCGCTGCTCGATGACGTGGGCCGCCCAGCCGGCGGTCCGCGCGACGACGAAGAGGGGCGTGAACATGGGGGTGGGCACCCCGAGCATGTGGTAGGTCGAGGCGCTGTACCAGTCCAGGTTCGGGAACATCCGCTTGGCCTCCCACATCACCCGCTCGATGCGCTCGGAGATCGCGAAGAGCGCGGGGTTGCCGCCGTCACTGCAGAGCCGGCGCGAGATCTCCTTGATGATCCCGTTGCGCGGATCGCTGACCGTGTAGACGGGGTGGCCGAAGCCGATGAGGATCTCCTTCCGGTCGATCCTCGCGCGGACGTCCGCCTCCGCCTCGTCGGCCGTCGCGTAGCGCTGGAGGATCTCCATGGCGACCTCGTTCGCGCCGCCGTGCTTCGGCCCGCGCAGCGCCCCGATGGCGCCGGTGATCGCCGAGTAGATGTCGGAGGAGGTGCCCGCCACCACCCGGCCGGTGAAGGTGGACGCGTTGAACTCGTGCTCGGCGTAGAGGATCAGGGACTGATCGAGCGCGCGCGCGTGCAGGGCGGAGGGTGGGCGGCCGTGGAGGAGGTGGAGGAGGTGGGCGGCGATGGAGGCGTCGTCGGTCTCCACCTCGACGCGGCGGCCGGAGCGCGCGAAGTGGTGCCAGTAGAGCAGCGCGGAGCCGAAGGAGGCGAGGAGCCGATCGGCGATGTCCCGCGCGCCCGCCTCGGGGTGCTCGTCGCGCTCCGGCAGGACGCTGCCGAGGACGGAGCAGGCGGTCCGGAGCACGTCCATGGGGTGCGCCGCGGCCGGCAGCTGCTCGAGCGCGGCCCTCACCGGGCCGGGGAGGCCGCGGAGGTGGCGCAGCTTCGCTCCGTAGGCCGCGAGCTCGGAGGGCCCGGGGAGCCGGCCGTGGACGAGGAGGTGGGCGACCTCCTCGAAGGTCGCCTGCTCGGCGAGCTCCTTGATGTCGTAGCCGCGGTAGTGCAGGTCGTTGCCGCTGCGCCCGACCGTGCAGATGGCGGTGTTGCCGGCGGCGGTGCCGGACAGGGCCACCGACTTCTTCCGCGGCGGCGTGGAGGTGGGGATCTCGGCCATGATCATCGCTCCTCTCGGGTGAACAGCGCGTCCAGCTTCGCCTCGTACGCGTGGTAGTCGAGGTGCTCGTAGAGCTCGGCCCGGGTCTGCATGTCCGCGAGCACGCCCCGCTGCGTCCCCTCCGCCCGCAGGGCCCGGTAGACCTTCAGGGCCGCCGCGCTCATGGCGCGGAAGGCGGAGAGCGGGTAGAGCGCCATCGCCACGCCCGCCTCCCCGAGCTCCGCCACGGTGAAGAGCGGGGTCTGGCCGAACTCGGTGATGTTGGCGAGGACCGGGACCCCGACGGCCGCCACGAAGCGCCGGTACTCCTCGAGCGTCCGGACCGCCTCCGGGAAGATCATGTCGGCGCCCGCCTCGACGCACGCGCGGGCGCGGTCGACGGCGGCCTCCATCCCCTCGCCCGCCAGGGCGTCGGTCCGGGCCATGATCACGAAGGAGGGGTCGCGCCTCGCGTCGACCGCCGCCTTCACGCGATCCACCATCTCCGCCTTCGGGACGATCGCCTTGTTGGGGCGGTGGCCGCAGCGCTTCTGCTGGACCTGGTCCTCGATGTGGATCGCGGCCGCCCCCGCCCTCTCCAGGGCGCGCACGGTCCGCGCGATGTTGAAGGCGCCGCCCCAGCCGGTGTCCACGTCGACGAGCACCGGGAGCGAGGTGACGTCGGTGATCCGCCGGACGTCCACGAGGACGTCCTCGAGGTGGGTGATGCCGAGGTCGGGCACGCCGCACGAGGCCGCGGCGACGCCCCCGCCCGACACGTACAGCGCCTTGAAGCCGGCAGCCGCCGCCAGCCGCGCGGCGTAGGCGTTGATGGCGCCGGCGATCTGCAGCGGCTTCTCCTCGGCCAGCGCCTCTCGGAAGCGCCGCCCCTGGGTCTCGTTTGCGCTCACGCGTCTCTCTCCCTTTCCATCGCACCGCGTCCGTCGGTGCGTCATCGGGACACGGAGCAATGGCTCTGCCATGCCGTCGGCCGGGGGCCTCGCGCGTCCAACCCTGCGAGCTCACTCCGCTTCCTCTCGGACTCCCGGCCCGTCCGTTCAACCTCCCCTTTTCATG
This sequence comes from Anaeromyxobacteraceae bacterium, assembly GCA_035465955.1. Lineage (GTDB taxonomy): Bacteria > Myxococcota > Myxococcia > Myxococcales > Anaeromyxobacteraceae > DATIVK01. The sequence goes on from DATIVK010000219.1 coordinate 7,517, forward strand.
TCGGAACACCCATGTTCCACTAACGGAACATGCCGGACACCCGCTCGCGCAGACCGGTCATCTGGGCCTTCTCGCTCTCCAGGCTCGACCAACTCCTCCAGGGGGTCATCCCCGAGTACGCGCCGATCGCCGAGATCCGCGTCTTCCACCTCGGCTTCGAGGAGGCGCTCGACACGGCCCGCGCCCTCCTCCGCGAGGGGGAGGAGGTGGACGTCTTCGTCTCGGCGGGCGCGAACGGCGCCTACATCAAGGCGCGCGCGCCCGTGCCGACCGTGGTGATCGGGCCGACCGGCTTCGACATGCTGGCGGCCCTCTCTCGCGCGCGCCGGCTCTCCACCCGCGTCGGCCTCGTCACGTTCGGCGCGATCACGCCCGAGCTGGAGCAGTTCAAGGACCTCTACGGGCTCGAGATCGCGCAGCGCGCGTACGTCTCCGAGGGCGACGTGCGGACCGCCGTCGCGGAGCTGAAGGCCGAGGGGATCGAGGTGGTCGTGGGGCCGGGCCTGGTCAACGACCTCGCCGAGCAGGCGGGGCTGCGCGGCGTCTTCCTCTACTCGGAGAGCTCGGTGCGCGACGCGATCGGCCGCGCCGTCGAGATCGCGCGCATCGCCCGCGCCGAGGAGGCCCGCCGGCAGCGGATCGACGGGATCCTGCGCCACCTCGCCGAGGGGGTCATCGCGGTCGACGCGGCGGAGCGGATCGAGAGCCTCAACCCCGCGATGGAGCGGCTGCTCGGGATCCCGGCGGCGAAGGCGATCGGCGCTCCGCTGTCCGACGTCGCGCCGGGCTTCGGGCTGGCGGACGTCCTCGAGACCGGCGAGCCGGAGCTCGAGGGGATCCAGCGGCGCGGGAAGCTGACCCTCGTCACCAACCGCATCCCGCTCGTGGAGCAGGGGGTGCGCACCGGCGCGGTCCTCACCTGCCAGGACGCGTCGGCGATCGCCCGCGTCGACCGCAGCCTCCGCGCGCACGATCGGCCGCGCCGCTTCGTCGCTCGCCACGCCCTCTCCGACCTGCTCGGCGACTCCCCGCCGATCCGCGACGCGCGCGCCCTCGCGGCGAAGTACGCGCGGACCGACGGGACGGTCCTGATCACGGGCGCCAGCGGCACCGGCAAGGAGCTGGTCGCCCAGGGGATCCACGACGCCAGCCGCCGCCGAGCGCACCCGTTCGTGGCGGTGAACTGCGCCGCCTTCCCCGAGAGCCTCCTCGAGGCAGAGCTCTTCGGCCACGAGGAGGGCGCGTTCACCGGCAGCCGGCGCGGCGGCCGGCCGGGGCTCTTCGAGGCCGCCCACACGGGCACGCTGTTCCTGGACGAGATCGGGGAGCTGCCGCTCGCGCTCCAGTCCCGCCTGCTCCGCGTGCTGCAGGAGCGCGAGGTCCTGCGCCTCGGCAGCAACGACCCGACGCCGGTGGACGTGCGCGTCGTCGCCGCCACCAACCGCGACCTGCGCCGCGAGGTCGCCGAGGGGCGCTTCCGGGAGGACCTCTTCTACCGCCTCGACATCCTGCACGTGCGGCTCGCCCCGCTCGCCGAGCGGCCCGGCGACCTCCCGATCGTCGCGGAGCACCTCCTGACCGCGGCGCTGCAGCGACACGGCGCGGCGCACGCCCGCCTGCCCGCGCTCTCCCTCCTGCTGCCGCACCTCGCGTCCCACCGCTGGCCCGGGAACGTCCGGGAGCTCGAGAACGTCGTCGAGCGCACGGCGATCCTCTTCGCGACCGCGGAGGACGCCCCCCCGGGCGAGGACGCGCTGCGGGCGATCGCGCCGGAGCTCTTCTCCCCACACGCCGCCGTCGAGGGCGAGCGCGGCCTGCTGCACGGCGCGCGGGCCGACGTGGAGCGGGCGCTGATCGATCGGACCCTCCAGGACTGCGGCGGCAACCGGAGCGAGGCGGCCCGCCGCCTCGGGATCGGCAGGACGACGATGTGGCGGAAGGCCACCGTGAAGCCGAAGGGGCCGAAGTAGGACGTGGCAGGTCGATCCGGCCGCGGGCCGACGGGGCGTCAGCGGGCGCCCGCCGGCCGCAGCGGCAGCGACCTCAGCCGCTCGCCGGTCGCCGCGAAGACGGCGTTCGCGACGGCCGGGGCGATCGGCGGGAGGGCCGGCTCTCCCATGCCGCCGGGCTCGGCGCGGCTCGGGACGAGGTGCACGTCGACCTTCGGCACCTCGCCCATCCTCAACGGCTCGTAGCCGTCGAAGTTGGACTGCACGACCGCCCCGTCCTTCACCGTGATCTCGCCGCGAAGCGCCGCCGAGAGGCCGTACACGACCGAGCCCTCCCCCTGGTGCTCCACGCTGTCCGGGTTGAGGGCCGTCCCGCAGTCGACCGCGGTGACGACGCGGTGCACGACGATGGCGCCGCCGCGGACGGAGACCTCCGCCACGTGGGCGACGTAGCTGCCGAAGGAGGCGTGGCACGCGATCCCGAGGCCGCGCCCCCTCGCCACGCCCCCGCCCCACCCCGCCTTCTCCGCGGCGAGCTGCAGGACGCCGCGGAGCCGGCTCCCGCGGGGGAGGTGCGCGAGGCGGAAGGAGAGCGGGTCCTTGCCCGCCGCGCGGGCGAGCTCGTCCATGAAGACCTCCTCGGCGAAGGCGTTCTGGGAGGAGTAGACGGAGCGCCACCAGCCGATCGGCACCCCCGGCTCCGGCGCCGCCTGATCCACGCGGATCGCGGGGATGGCGTAGGGCACGTCCTCGGCCCCCTCGCCGACGTCGGGCGCCGCCGCGCCGGCGGCGACGCGGCCGATCTGGCGCGCGATCGAGGGCGTGCGCACGGTGTGGTGCCACGCGACGATGCGCCCCTTCGCGTCCAGCCCGGCCCGGAGCTCGTTCCGGCCGGGCGGGCGGTAGAAGTCGTGGCGGAGATCGTCTGCGCGGCTCCAGACCACCTGCACGGGAACCCCCGCGGCGCGCGACACCTCCGCCGCCTCCACCGCGAAGTCGGGCATGGCCCGCCGGCCGAAGCCGCCCCCGAGGAAGGTGACGTGCACCGTCACCGCCGACTCGTCGACGCCGAGCGCCCTCGCGACCTCCGTGCGCGCCCACGTCGGCGCCTGCGTGGGCGCCCAGATCTCCACCTTGCCACCCCCGACGGAGGCCACGCAGTTCATCGGCTCCATCGTGGCGTGCGCGAGGAGCGGGAGCGTGTAGACGGCCTCCAGCCGCTTCGCCGCGCCGGCGAGCGCCCGCGCCACGTCCCCCTCGCGCCGCATCGGCTCGGGCGCGACCTCCGCCTCGGCGAGCCGCCGGGCGATGCCGGCCGTGTCGAGCGCGCCGTTGGGGCCGGGATCGAAGGTGGCGCCCAGCGCGTCCCGCCCACGGAACGCGGCCCACGACGAGTCGGCGATCACCGCCACGCCGCTCGGCACCCGGACCACCTGGCTCACCCCCGGGACGCGAGCGGCCGCGGCCGCGTCGAAGCCCTTCAGCCTTCCCCCCAGGACCGGCGACCGGGCGACCGCCGCCCAGCGCATCCCCGGCACGCGGACGTCGAGCCCGAAGATCGCCGCCCCCGTCACCTTGGGCGGCGTGTCGAGCCTCGGGACGCGCTTGCCGATCAGCCTGAACTTCGCGGGGGCCTTGAG
>DATIVK010000220.1:0-10037 GCA_035465955.1 Anaeromyxobacteraceae bacterium
TGCGGCGGGCGGCGCGGCGGCCTCGACGGGCCCCGCCGACGTCGCCAAGCTGCTCTCGGAGGTGGAGGTCTACGTCAAGTACGGCCTCCACCCGAAGGCGCTCGATCACCTCAAGAAGATCTTCGCGATCCAGCCGGACCACCCCGAGGCGCTCGAGAAGGCGCGCGAGGTGCACCTCGCCGCCGGAGACGTCGACGCGGCGGCCGGCGCGGGTGCCCGCCTGGTGCGCAGCCTCCACGCCGCGGGCGAGGGGCAGCGCGCCCGCGACGAGCTGCTGCGGCTCCGCCAGATCGCCCCCGGCTTCGCGGTGATCCCGGAGCTGGCGGAGCTGGTCGGCGGCGATCGGACCGACGAGGTCTCGCTCGACACCGCGGAGGTGGAGGAGCTGACGCTCGCCACCGACGCGGACGTGGAGGTGGCCGGCGAGGACGTCGAGGTGAGCGGCGAGGACGTGGAGGTCGCGCCCGGCGAAGACGACCTCGCGCTGTCCGTGGCCGGGAGCGAGGGCGAGGAGATCGTCGAGGACGAGGAGCCCGCCCCCGCGGCGCCCCCCGAGGAGGAGATCGTCGAGGAGGAGCCGCGGAGGCCCGCGCCGCCGCCCGCGAGGAGCGCGAGGCCTGCGCCGGTCACGGCCGCGCGCCCGGCGATCGCCCCGCCGCCCGGTCCACCGCCCGGGGCGGTGCGTCCCGCGGCGAAGGCGGTCTCCCCCGCGAAGCCCGCGGCGAAGGCAGCGCCCCTCGCGAAGCCCGCAGCGAGGCCGGCGCCGCCGCCCGCGAGGGTCCCCGCGCGGCCCCCCCCGCCGCCCCCGCCGCCCGAGGAGGAGGAGATCGATCTCTCCGACGACCTCGAGGAGGTCGACTTCTTCGTCCAGCAGGGGCTGCTCGAGGACGCGCGCGAGAAGCTGGAGGGGCTGGCCCAGTTCTACCCGGACCACGCGGGCGTGAAGGAGAAGCTGGCCGACCTCGGCCGGCGCGAGAAGGGGGGCGGCGCGGTCGGCGAGCCGCGCGCGACCCCGACGCTCATCGCGCCCGCGGCGTCGGACGAGAGCTTCGACATCGCTCGCGACCTGGCCGACGAGCTGGGCGCCGAGGCGGGCGCGGTCGGCGCCGAGGGAGAGGACTTCCAGTTCTCCGTCGAGGACGTCTTCAGCCAGTTCAAGAAGGGGGTGGAGCAGACCGTCGGGAAGGAGGACAGCGACACCCACTTCGACCTCGGCATCGCCTACCGCGAGATGGGGCTGCTCGACGCCGCGGTCGAGGAGTTCGAGACGGCGGCGAAGGGGAACAACCGGCGGAAGGAGGTCGACTGCTTCACGATGATCGGCCTCTGCCGCGTCGCGCAGGGGGACGTGAAGGCGGCCCTGAAGGCCTTCCGGCGCGCGCTCGGGTCGGACTACCTCAACCGCGACGCCGCGAAGGCGCTCCACTTCGAGATCGGCGCGGCGTACGAGGCCTCCGGCGACGCGGAGGCCGCGCTCTACTTCTTCCAGAAGCTGGCCCGCATCGACCCCGCCTACCGCGACGTCGGCGCGAAGGTGAAGGAGCTCGGCGGCGGACCGGGGAAGCTGCCGGCCGAGTTCGCCGCGACGCGCCCCGCGCCCCCCGCCGCGAAGGGCGCGGCCAGGCCCGCCGCCAGGCCGGCCGGGGGAGCGCGGACGGTCGGAGCCGCTCCCACACCGGCTCCGGGCTCCAAGAAGAACATCGGATACCTGTAGAATCCGGGCGCCAACGTGAACTACCTCCAATTCTACGACCTGAGCCAGGAGCCCTTCTCGAACGCGCCCGTGTCGCGCTTCTACTACTCCTCCGCGCAGCACGCGCAGGCGCTGATGCGGCTCACGCACGCGGTCTCCAACATGAAGGGGCTCGCGATCCTGGTCGGGGACATCGGCGCGGGGAAGACCACCCTCGCGCGCCGGATGCTCGACAGCCTCCCCGAGTCCGAGTACGAGGCCGCGCTCCTCGTGATCATCCACTCGGGGATCACCGCGAGCTGGCTCCTGAAGCGGATCGCGATGCAGCTCGGCGTCGAGAGCCCGTCCGAGGACAAGCTCACGCTCCTGTCCCAGCTCTTCCAGCGGCTGGTGAAGATCTACGAGGAGGGGAAGAAGGCCGTCGTCCTCATCGACGAGGCCCAGATGCTCGGCACGCGGGAGATCATGGAGGAGTTCCGCGGCCTGCTGAACCTCGAGGTGCCGGAGCGGAAGCTCCTGTCCTTCGTCTTCTTCGGGCTCCCGGAGATCGAGGAGAACCTCCGGCTCGATCCGCCGCTCGCGCAGCGCGTGGCCCTCAAGTACCGGCTGGAGCCGCTCAGCCCCGACGCGACCGAGGCCTACATCCGCCACCGGCTCAAGCTGGCCGGGGGGGCGCGGGTGCCCTTCACGCCCGCCGCGCTGAAGCGGATCCACCTGCACACCCGCGGCACGCCGCGCGTCATCAACACGCTCTGCGACAACCTGCTCTTCGAGGGGTTCGTCGCGAGGATGCGCGAGGTCGACGACAAGCTGGTCGATCGGATCGCGCGCGACCTCGGCCTCGACGCCCGCCCCGCGGCGCCGCCGCCGGCCGCGAGCGCCGCGCCGCGGCCCGGCCAGAAGCTCGATCTCGCCGAGATCGATCGCTACCTGGACTCGCTGACGAAGTGACCCTGGCCGCTTCTCCGCCGGCGGGCGCTTCCTTGGTGGAAGGGCGTGTCGAGGCGAGAATCGCCGGTCGGAGCCCCACGTGACGAAGCGCCGCCTCGCCCTCGCGCTGGTCCTGCTCGTGGTGACCCTGGTGGTCACCTCGATCCTCGTCCTGCGCACGCGCTGGGCCGGCGACCGGATCTGCGCGGCCGCGGCCGCCCGCCTCTCGGCCGCGGCGGGGCAGCCGATCGTCCTCGCCGGCTGCCAGGTGGAGCCGCTCACCCTCACGCTCGACGTGGAGGGGCTGCGGCTGGGGCCGGAGGAGGCGCCGGTCTTCGCGGCCGACGCCGCCTCGGTCCGCCTCGCGCCGGTCCAGGCGCTCGGGGCGCGGCTGGTCGTGGACCGCGTGCGCCTGGTGCGGCCGCGCCTCTCGATCCGCGCCCCCACCGCCCCGCGCGGTGCGCCCGTGGAGTGCCCGGGGCCGGTCGCGAGCCGCGTCCTGATCCGTCAGCTCGACGTCGAGGACGGGGCGCTCGACGTCGGGCTCCCGGCCGGGCGCCTGCGGATCGGCGGACTCCGCGTGACGGGCTCCCCGGGCGGCGTCCGCGCCACGCTCCGGGCGCTCGCCGGCGGGGCCCCGAGCACGCGGCTGCGGATCGAGGCGGGCACCGTCGCGCTCGAGGGGGCGCGCCGCACCCTCGCGCTCTCGGCCGTCTCGGCGGAGGCGGAGGTCGCCTCGGACCTGTCCCGCGCCGATCTCGTCTCGTCCTCCACGACCTGGAACGGCGTGCGCCTCTCGGCCTTCGGGCCGCTGGGCGACCCGTGCCGGCCCGAGCTGGACCTGGCGATCCGCGGCGTCGGTCCGATCCCGCGCATCCTCGAGCTCGCCGGCGCCCCCGACGAGCGCTGGGCCGGCGACGGCGACGCCGTGCTCCGCCTCGTGGGCGCGCCGCCGCGGCTGGGCCTGAGCGGGGAGGCGCGGGTGGCGAAGGCGCGCCACGGGAGGCTGGAGCTCGGGGAGGGGCGCGCGAAGTTCCACTACGACGCGGGGAAGGTCCACGTGGACTCGCTGGAGGTGGACGGCGCCACCGGGCGGGTCACGGGGAAGGCGGTCGTGAGGGTGGAGCGCGGGCTGCCGGCCCAGATCGACCTCGAGGTCGGGGGGCTCGACCCCGCGGAGATCCTCTCGCGGGTGGGCGTGAAGGGGGCCTGGGTCACGGGGCGCCTCGACGGGGCGGTCAGCGTCACGGGGACGCTCTCGCCGCTCGACCTCGCCGGGACCGCCACGACCACCGTCGCGGACTTCCGCGCGCTGCACCGCTCCTGGGAGCTCGCCCAGCCCGGGGAGCCCGCGTACCTCGACGTGCCGCAGGCCCGGGTCGCGGGCCGGGTCCACCTCACGCCGGCGCGCCTGACGGCGGAGGGGGCGTCGATCGAGGCGGGGCGCGGCCGCGTCGGCGTGGACGTCGACGTGGGGCTGACGCCGGGCGCCGGCTTCACGGTCCGTTACGCCGGCGCGGCGGACCTCGACGTGCTCCGGCACCTCGCGCAGATCCCATTGGGCGGGATGCTCCAGGCCGAGGGGACGATCGGCATGGCGCCGCCCGGCGCCCACCTCCGCGCCGCGGCGCGGGTGCGCGTCGAGGGGTTCCGCTTCCTCGACGTGGACCTGGGCCACGCCGCGGCCGACCTCACCTTCGCCGACTTCGTCATGAGGCTCGGCGCCATCGAGGGGGCGCGGAGCCAGACCCGCTACCGCGGCGAGGCGGCGATCGACCTGCGCCGCGCGCCCGTCCAGATCCTCTCGTCCCGGTGGGAGGCGAAGGGACGGCTCCGCGACCTCTTCGACGCCGTGCTCGACTGGATCCCCAAGGTCCGCTACGCGCGCGACGCGCTCGACGGCGACGTCGAGCTGGTGGCGACCGCGGCGGGACCGGCCGGCGCCCCCGACGCGACCTTCGACGCGCGGCTGGGGGTCGGGACCTTCTACGGCAGGGCCTTCGAGTCCGGGCGGCTGGAGGGGCGCCTGACCGCCGGCAACGAGGCCTTCTTCGAGCGCGCGGAGCTGAAGCGCGAGGGGGGCTGGCTGCGCGCGCGGGGGAGGTGGGGCTTCGCCGCGCCGTTCCCCTGGGGGCTCGACGTCTCCTGGGCCGGCCTGCCGATGGACGCGCTCGCGCTCCCGGGCGGCGCCTGGTCGGGCTCTTCGAGCGGCTCGGCGCGCCTCGACGGCAGCCTCGGCGACCCGCGGATCCGGTTCTCGGGGAGCGGCGACGCCGTGGCGGTCGAGGGCGCCCGGATCGGCGCCGTCCAGGTGGGGGGGACGGTCGACGGCGCGCGGGTGACGCTCACCGGGACGGCGGAGGGGCTCCGCTTCGCGGGGGAGGCGCGGCTCGACGGGCGGCAGCCCTTCGAGGCGAGGGCGGACGTCGCCCTGCTGGACGCCGAGCGGCTCGTCCCGGGCGCGCCTCCGCCGCTCCGGCTGCGGGCGGCGGGGGCGGTCCGCGCGCGGGGCGACCTGGCCGACCTCGCGGCCTCGCACGTCTCGGCGGAGCTCGAGTCGGCCTCGCTCGGCTACGCCGACTTCCGCGTCGAGACCGCCGGCAAGCTCGTGGCCGAGTACGACCGGCGCGTGGTCACCCTCCGGCCCGTGAAGATCCGGGGGCTCGAGACGGAGATGGACGTCTCCGGCGGCGTCCGGGCCGACGGGCAGCTCGACTTCGACGCCGAGGGTCACCTCGATCTGCGGCTCACCGGGGGCGTCTTCGCGCAGGCGCGCGCGCCGAACGGGCGCCTCGACTTCCTGGCCCACGTCGCCGGCCCCCTCGGCGCGCCGGTGCTCATCGGGACGGGCCGCCTCGAGGGGGCCGGCTTCACGATGCGCTCCGTGCCGATGACCTTCACCGGCCTCACCGGCGACCTCGCCTTCTCGCAGAACCGCGTCATCTTCGATCGGCTCGACGGCGCGGCGAACGGCGGGCGCGCGCGGCTCCGCGGGGAGGTGGAGCTCGAGCGGCTGCTCCCCTCCACGTTCCGCGTCGAGGCGGAGGCGGACCAGGTGCCGGTGGCCATGCCCGCGTGGCTCCCGGCCACCCTGAGCGGCCGGCTCGAGCTCGCGGGACGGAGCGAGGCGATGGCGCTCACCGGGCGGCTCCACGTGGTCCGGGCGCGCTACACCGAGAACGTGGACATGGAGCGGAGCCTCGTCGAGATCCGGCGCCGGGTCGCCGCGCCCAGGGCGTACGACAAGGAGGGGGAGCGGCTGCGGATGGACGTCCAGCTCGTCGTCGACGGCGACGCGCGGATCGACAACGACCTCATGCGGGCCACCGTGCGGGGAGAGGTCTCCGTCGTCGGCACCGCCGCGGCCTACGGCGTCCTGGGCTCGGTCACCCTCGCCGAGGGGAGCCGCGCCTTCTTCCGGGGGAACGAGTTCGACCTGACGCACGCCGTGGTCGACTTCACGGAGCGGGACCGGATCGCGATGGCGCTCGACGTCCACGGCCAGGCGCAGGTGCGGGACTACGACGTCTTCATGCACCTGTTCGGCCCGTTCGCCGACCCGCAGCTCACGCTCACCAGCACGCCCGCGCTCTCCCAGCCCGACATCGTCACCCTGCTGTCGCTGGGCTTCACGACCAAGGACGCCGCCGCCGGCACGGGGGTCCAGGGGGCGGCGACCGCCGCCGCGGCGCAGGCGCTCATGAGCGCGTCGGGGCTCGACGAGCAGGTGCGCCGGTTCCTGCCCCGCGGCGGCGCGATCCGCGACGCGTCGGTCCGGATCACCAGCGCCTACTCGGAGGGCTCCGGCCAGGTCGAGCCGCGCGCCGAGTTCGAGTCGTGGCTCTGGCGCGACCGGCTCCGGCTCCGGTACCAGGCGCCGCTCTCGGGCGCGCGCGGGCAGCGCGCGCAGGCGGAGTTCAGGCTGGGCCGCCACACCGCGGTGCAGTATCAGTGGGACAACGACAACCCGGACGTCCCCGCGGGCGACCACGGCGTGGATCTCAAGCTCCGATGGGAGTGGACCGACTGATGACGAGGGCTCGCTCCCTCCGGAGGGCTTCCCTCGCGGCCGTCCTCGCGCCCGTCCTCGCCCTCGGCCAGGCCGCTCCGGCCGCCCCGGCGGAGGACGCTCCCGCCGCGCGGCCGCGCGTGGCGGCGGTGAGGCTCCTGCTGCCGCCGTCGGAGGAGGGCGCCCGGGCGGAGCTCCAGGGGCTCGTGGCGGTGAGCGCGGGGGCGGAGCTCTCCGCGCGCGACCTCCGCCGGACCGTGCAGCTGCTCTGGCAGAAGGGGCGCTGCCGCAACGTGCTGGTCCGGGAGCGCCCCGCCGAGCCCCCGGCGGCCGGCGGCGTGGCGGCCGAGGGGCCCTGGGTGTCGCTCGAGGTCGAGTGCCTCGCCATCCGCCGGCTGCGGCGGTTGGAGGTGGCGGAGGAGGGGGCCGCGCCGCCCGTGCTCGACGTGACGCGGCGGGAGGGGGCCGCGGGGCTGCGGATCGGTGAGCCGTGGGAGGACGCCGACCTGCCCTCGGTGCGCGAGCGGATCGCGGCCGTCTACGCGCGCCGCGGCTGGCGCGCGGCGGAGGTGCGGGGCGAGGTGAGCGGGGACGCCGAGGTGACGCTCCGGCTCGCCGTGCGGCCCGGCGAGCCGACCCGGGTCGCAGACGTCTCGCTCGGTGGCGACGGCGGCGCCGCCGCCGCGCCGCTGCTCGGCGACCTGCGGACGCGCCCCGGCGAGATCCTCGACGAGGAGGGGCTCGCCGCGGACGCCCGCACCCTGGAGGCGCGCCTCCGCCGGACGGGGCGACGCCGCGCGCGCGTGGGGCTCCCCCGCGTCACGGCGACGCCGGCGGGGGCGGGCGTGGTCTTCCCCGTGGAGGCGGGCCCGCTCATGCGCGTGTCGGTCTCCGGGAGCACGACGTTCCCCGCCGCCGCGCTCGAGGCGGCGCTGGGGCTCGGCCCGGAGGACGCCTTCGATCCGGGATCGCTGGAGGCCGCCGCCGGCCGCGTCCGCGCCTTCCTCTTCGCGAGGGGGTTCGCGGCGGCGACGGTCGGCTGGCGGGAGGTCCGGCGCGACGGCCGGGTGACGATCGCGGTGCGGATCGAGGAGGGGGCGCGCTACCGGCTCCGGCGCATCTCCTTCGTGGGCGTCTCCTGGCGGGACGAGGCGTGGCTGCGCGAGCGCCTCCTCGCCATCCTCGACGAGGAGGGGGGCGCCGACACGGCCGCGGCCGATCGGCGGCGCGAGCGGGTCCTCTCGATCCCCGGGGCGGCGCTCCCGCCCGAGCTCCCGCAGCCGCTGCCCCCGCGGGAGCGCTGGGACGAGGCGGCGTGGGATCGCGCGGTCACGCGGCTCGTCGACTGGTACCGGAACGAGGGCTTCCTCGAGGCGGCGCACCCGGGCACCACCCTGGAGCTCGACCGGCGGCTCGGGACGATCGACGTCACCGTCCGGATGAGCGAGGGCCCCCGCACCTTCGTGGAGGCCATCTCCTTCGAGGGGAACGCCGCCCTCACGCTCCCCGAGCTGGCGCGCCAGGCCCGCATCGCCCCCGGGGACCCGCTCTCCTGGGAGGCGGTGGAGAACACGCGCGTCGCCCTCCTCCGGCTCTACGCGTCCCGCGGCTTTCTCTACGCGCGCGCCGAGGCGCGCGAGGTCGCGGGCGGCACGCCGGACCGGGCGGGGATCGTCTACCGGGTGGACGAGGGGCCGCGCGTCCGGCTCGGCCGGATCGTCGTCACGGGCAACCGGCGGACGGAGGACGACGTCGTCCGCCGCGCCCTCTCCGTCTCGGAGGCGCAGTGGTACGACCCGGAGGCCATCACGCGCAGCCAGGCCTCGCTGCTCCGCCTCGGGGTCTTCCGCTCCGTCGCGCTCCGGCTGCGGGAGCCGGAGGTGCCCGAGCCGGTGAAGGACCTCTCGGTGGAGCTCTCCGAGCGGCCGTGGCAGACGCTGGCGCCGGGGATCGGCTTCTCCATCGCCAACGGGCCGCGCGCCTTCGTCGAGTGGCAGCGCCCGAACCTCTTCGGACGGGCCATCGAGCTGGCGGTCCGCACGAAGGTCAACTACCCGCTGGAGGCCTTCCGCCCGGACCTCGCGGGCGTGCCCCCCGCGAAGCGCGTCGAGGGGCGCGCGGACGCCGGGCTGCGCCTCCAGCGCTTCGACCTGCTGTCGCTCCCCCTCGGCGCCCGGCTCGACGCGATCGCCGAGCGGCTCAACCGGCGCGCCTACCGGTTGACGCGCGGCTCCACCGTCGCCGGCCTCGACCTCGCGCTGAACGCGCAGGCGGCCGTCTCGCTCCAGTACGAGCTGGAGATCGACCAGATCGAGAAGGGGCACGCGATCGGCGTCATCACGCAGGGGGACCTGGAGCGGCTCCGCTTCGACGAGGGCGTGACGACGCTGCAGTCGATCCGCCCGACCTTCACGCTCGACTACCGCGACAACTCCTCCCACCCGCAGAGGGGCTGGTTCGGCTCGGGCTCCGTGGAGTGGGCCCGCTCGCTCGGGCAGCCGGGCGGCGACCTCTTCGGCTTCCTGCCGGGGAGCGACATCCACAGCGACTTCCTCAAGGTCCAGGGGACGCTCTCGGGCTACCTGCCGGTCGGCGGCGGCAGCACCCTCGCGCTCTCGGCGCGCGCCGGGCGCGTCGTCCCGCTCGACCCCACCTCCCGCACGATCATCCCGCGCCGCTTCTTCATGGGCGGCGCCTCGACGATGCGGGGCTGGGCGGAGGAGGAGATGATCGAGGAGGACGTGCGGGGCCCGCTCCTGCAGGAGGCCCGCGACTGCGCGGCCGGGCTCACCTCCTGCACCGACCGCGGCCGGCGCGTCCTGGAGGGGGGCATGGCGGTCTCCGAGGGGGGCGAGGCCTTTGTCCTCTTGAAGGCTGAGGTCCGCGTGCCCCTCAAGGGGAGCCTCGAGGCCGGGATCTTCGCGGACCTCGGCAACCTCTGGCTCAACCCGCACGCCGCGGACATCACCCAGCTCCGCGCAGACGTCGGCGTCGGCCTCCGCTTCGTGACGCCGATCGGCCCCGCCGCCCTCGACGTCGGCTTCAACGTCCGGCCCGACGGGCAGCTCAACGAGCGGATCGTGGCGCCGCACTTCACGGTGGGGCTGTTCTAGGCTAGCAGGCTGCTGAGAAACGAAGCTTCTCTCTTGGCACCGTCCCCTCTCCCTCATCGAGGGAGAGGGCTAGGGTGAGGGAGCCAGTCGATCGCGGCGGCGCGAGCTGCCGGTGGTTGGCTTGGGCCGAATGGCGGTGAGGTCACGATGCTCAGCCTCGTCACCCCCCAACCCGCGGGTGCCGAAGGAGCACGCTGCGAGCCACCTCGCCGTGACCGTACGAGGAAGGCCGTGTTGACGTAGATTCGGCCCATGGCTCAACGGGCCGACCTGCTTCGGGAACTGCTGGCCG
>DATIVK010000221.1:0-7701 GCA_035465955.1 Anaeromyxobacteraceae bacterium
GGTGATCGTGCCCGGCTCGATGGGCGACGCGAGCCACGTACTCGCAGGCCTGGGCAACGATGCCCTGCTCGCAAGCGCGAGCCATGGTGCGGGTCGAAGCCTGTCGCGCGGCGCCGCAAGCCACGTCGAGGAGGCCGCCGCGGCGCGCGCGCTCGCGCCGCTTCGCGTCGTCACCCCCATCGATCCCGACTCGCCGCAGCTCCGCGGGCGACCGGACATCCTGGCCGCCTACCGGGCACGGCTCCGGGAGGAGGCGCCGTATGCCTACAAGCCGGTGACGCCCGCGATCCAGACGCTGGAGGAGGCCGCGGTCGCGGCGCCCGTGGCGCGTCTGCGGCCGCTCGTGACGGTGAAGGGGTGAGGCGGACAAGACATCGGCCCGCACCGGGGGGAAGGAGGCCACAAGCCGGCGCTCCGCGCTTGCATCGCCCCCCCGCGCGGGCGATCGTCATCACCCCGGAGTGAACTTCCCCGGAGTGACGCCGCAAGGAGCGCCATGATCCCGATCGCCGTCCCCCTCGCCCTCGCCGCCGCGCTCGGCTCGCTGCCGGCTGGCGGCGGCACCCCGGCGCTCCCGTCGCTGCGCGCCGCCGTCACGGGCCGGCTGCGCTTCGAGCAGGGAGGGCGCACCGTCACCGTCGGCGAGGCGCAGCGGCTCCTCGGCGGCCGCCGGATCGGCCTCACGCTGCGCTCGGGGTGGGAGGTGGCGCCGGCGCGCCTCGGCGCGGACGGCCAGTTCACCGCCGAGGTCGCGCCCGGCAGCTGGCGCATCGAGTGGATCGACGTGGGCGACGGCGCGGAGTTCCTGCCGACGACCCTCGAGGCGGAGGCGCGCGACGGGCGCACCACCTGCATCGGCCAGATCACGGTGGCGTTCGACGACGTCCAGTCGGAGCTCGGCTCCAGCTCCGCGGGGACGGTCACGGTCGAGGATCGCTGCGGGGAGCTGGGCGGGGGGAAGGCCGGCGTGTCGCTCGCGCACCCGGGGGGCGACCCCGCCGGCGACCAGCTCGCGGTGGACTGGATGGACGTGGCGGCGGGGCTCCGCACCGAGGCGGTCTTCCAGGACGAGGACCTCGGCCTGCGCGTCGCCTGGTCGATCCCCTTCCGGCGCCCCCTGGCGTGGCAGGGGAACCTCCTCGTCTCCGGCGCCGTCGTCCGGTACTGGAGCAGCGAGGGCCCGCCGCACGAGGCGCTCGAGGTGGGCGGCGGCCTCAGCCCGTTCAACGGGATCGAGCTCTCCGGCGGCCTGCAGGTCGGGGTCGGCGGCGGGCCGACCGCCCCCTGGGCCAACCTGCGCTGGGGCGGCAACTCCTACGCGCTGAACGCCCGGGCGCACTTCGAGCCCGGCGGCGTCGTCTGGAGCTTCGGCTTCGACCTCACCCCCTTCCACGTCCTCGGGAGCTTCCTGTGACCCGCCGCCTGCTCGCGCTCGCCGCCGTCGCGGCCCTCGCCACGGGGTGCCTGCCGCGCCTCACCGATCCCGTCTACGCCTTCCGGTCCCTCCGGGCGCCCGAGCCGGACCGGGAGGGGCAGAGCCTCGTCTTCGGCACCATCGAGTTCGAGCCCGGCCTCCTCGGCCCCGACGACTTCCTCGAGGTGGACCTGAAGCGCGTACGCCCCACGGCCGAGGACTTCGACCGCGTGCTCGCGACCAAGCTCCTGCTCTACCGCGCCTTCCGCGTCCGGAAGATCAAGGACGGCCACTTCCTGGGCGTCGTGGAGCCGGGGGCCTACGAGCTTCGCCGGCTCATCGGCAACGACCTGGGCCGGTCGATCCTCGACATGGACGAGGACGGCCGGCGGGCGTCCCGCTTCACCGCCACGCGCCCCGGGATCATCGACCTGGGGGCCTTCTACATGAAGCGCGGCTTCCTGGGCGCGAGCTTCACCATGGTGGCCATCCCGCGCGCAGAGCGTCCCGAGCGGATGGCGGTGCTCAGGGAGGCGGTGGCCGGCACCTGGTGGGAGCGCTACCTCCCCGCCGAGGGGAGGCCGTGAGGCGCTGGCTCGCCGCCGCGCTCGCCGCGGCCGCCGGGTGCGCCACGCCGACCTGGCCGGACCACCTCGCCGGCGCCGCGCGGCCGAACGACCGCGTGATCCTGGTCGGCTCCTTCGTCACGGTGCCGCCGATCACGCAGCGCGGGGTCCGGACGCCCACCGGCCCCTCCGCCTCGGGCGAGCCGCAGGGCGGCGTCGTCTTCGTCGGGAAGATGGCGGGGAACGCGGCGGCCGTCTTCACCGCCGACCTCTCCGAGCCCTGGCGCGCCGACACGATGGGGTTCCCGGTCTCGAGGTACGACTGGGCCTGGTTCCCGATGGGCGGCTACTTCTTCGTCGAGGTGCCGCGGGTGTCGAGGATCTTCCTGCGCGGCGTCCTCTACCAGACCGACGCCGGCAGCAGCCGCTTCGAGCTCCCGGCCGCCATCGACCTCGCCCCCGGGGACGAGATCGTCTACGTCGGCGAGCTGCGCGTGGTCCGGACCGGGGAGCGCCGGACGCTCTACAACGACAGGCTGGCCGAGGCGCGCCAGGCGGCGGAGGCGGCCGGGCACCGCAACCTCCTGGCGGCGCGGTGGCGGACGAGCCTGCCGCGCCCGGTCGACGCCCCGCGCGTCCCGGGGTGGTCGCGGTGAGGCCCGGCGCCGTTCACCTCGCGCTCCTCGCGCTCCCCCTGTCGCTCGCCGGCTGCCTCCCGGCGGTCGCCAGCATGGCGACGGCGCGCACGCTCCGGCCGGGCGAGGGGCAGGTCTGGATCGCGGTCGAGCCGCCGGGCGAAGGCGCGGAGCCCGGGAAGGACGCGACCCCGCGGGCGGGCCCGCTCGCGCAGGTGCAGGTCGGGGTCCGGGAGGGCGTGACCCCGTGGTGGGAGGCGGGCCTGCGCTTCTCCCCTGCGGGCGTCGAGGTCGAGCAGAAGCTGCAGCTCGTCCGATCGCCGATCGACGTCGCCGGCGTCGACGTCGCGCTCGCCGCGGGGGCGGGGGCCTCGATCCACGCGCTCGACGAGTGGGACGACGTCATCGCCCTCCGCCTGCGGGCGGAGCTGCCGATCGCGCTGCGGCTGCCCGACACGAGCCTGATCGTCGTCGCGCCCCGCGCCCTCGCCCTCCGGACGCTCCCGGCGCCCGACGTGGCGCTGCATCCCGAGACGGCCCTCCTCGTCGGGGCGTCGGCCGCCCTCTTCTGGCGCCTCGGCGCGGCCTACCTCGTCCCCGAGGTCACGGCGCTCCGCACGGTCTCCGGCCCGGACGCGACGAGCCCCCTCCACCGCGACCCGCTGCTCGTCCGGTTCGCGCTGGGCTTCGTGGTCGGCGGGTGAGGATGCGAGAATCCTCCCCGTGAAGATCCTCGTCCCGATCGTCGTCGCGTTGGCGCTCGCCGCTGGCTACACCTGGGCGGCGCTCCACTGGAGCTACTCCGACGGCGAGCGGGCGGGCTGGGTGCAGAAGCTCTCCCGCCGCGGGTGGGTCTGCAAGACGTGGGAGGGGGAGCTGGCGATGGTGACGATGCCCGGCGCCATCCCGGAGAAGTTCCACTTCACCGTCCGCTCCGACGCCGTGGCGGCCCGCATCAACCAGTCGATGGGCAAGCGCGTCGCCCTCACCTACGAGCAGCACGTGGGGGTCCCGACGAGGTGTTTCGGGGACACCGAGTACTTCGTCACGCGCGTCGACGTCGTGGAGTGAGGCGCCCCGGGCCGCGGCTCGCCGCCCCCCTGGATCCCGGCCTCTCCAGCCTGGCGCGAGGCGGAGCGTCACCCGGCGGTCGCTCGGCCCTCGCTCGGCGGCGACGCGCTGCCGATGACCGGCAGCCGGAAGCTGGCGCGGTAGTCGAGCCCCGGGAGCGGCACGTGGATCCCCAGCTCCCAGACGATCGCGTCGGACGAGTCGGACCGCGCCGCCGGCTGGTCGGCAGGGAGGTCGAAAGCGACCGAGACGACCACGGCGACCTTCCCTCCGGCCACGGCCTGGTACCCGGCGGTGGCCTGGCGCTCGTCGGACCAGAGCCGGTCGCGGTGGCGCGTGGTCTTCCGATCCTCCCCCATGCCGCTCTCCTCCTCCCACAGGTGGAGGCACTCGAGCCGCAGACGGACCGCGGGCGGCGCCTCGCCGCGAGGGATGCCGGTGCGCACCCTGGCGGCGAGGGGCTCGCCGAGCTGGACGGGGGCGCGCTCCAGGACCAGCACGCTGCGGCCGAACTTCCGATGCTGGAGGAGCTGTCGGACGACCGCGCCGACGAGCCCCAGCGCCACGGCCCCCGTGACCAGCGCGAAGAACCAGAGCATTCCCCCCTCGCGCCACGCGAGGAGACCCAGGCCGGCGCCGAGGACCGACATCACGCCGGCCGACACCGCGAGCCCCTTCAACGTCCGGGCCCCCTCCTCCTCGATCTCCTGCGCGCGCACCGGCATCTCGGCTCCTCGGCCCCGCCACGGATCCAGCCCGGGGGCCGCCGGGAGTCTACACGCTGGGAGAAGCCTCCGTCGCCGGCCGCGCGGCCGGCGCCGCCGCGGGCAGCGTGACGACGAAGCTCGTGCCGCCGGTCCGGACCGGCTCCGCCCGGACGGCGCCGCCGTGGGCCTCCACCAGCAGGCGGACGCTGTAGAGGCCGAGCCCCAGCCCCGCGCGCGATGACGCCCGCTGACCCCGGTAGAAGCGCTCGAAGACGCGCTCCAGCTCCGCCTCGGGGATGCCGTCACCCCGATCGGTCACGCGGATGGCGACGCGGCCGCCCTCGCCCGACACGCCCAGCTCCACGGCGCTCTCCGGCGGCGAGAACTTGAGCGCGTTGAGGAGCAGGTTGAGGACGATCCGCTCGAGCCGGGCGGGATCCGCGCGCACGACCAGCCGCTCCTCCCGCGGCGCCGCGAGGTGGACCCGCCCGTCCTCCAGCAAGGGCGCGCAGCGCCCGACCAGCTCGGACAGCCAGGGGCCGACGTCGACCGCCTCGGGCTGGAGCCGGAGCTGCCCCGACTCGCGCCGCGCCGAGTCGAGCAGGTCCTCGATCATCCCGTTCATCCGGGAGGCGCAGCGCAGGATCGCGTCGACCCGCGCGCTGCTGAAGTCGTCGCCGCGGCGCATCTTCCCGAGGAGCTGCGCCTGCCCCACGAGCGCGCCGAGGGGCGCGCGCAGGTCGTGCGAGATCAGGTCGAGCAGCTCCTCGCGCCGTCGAAGGTCCGCGTGGATGGCGGAGAGCGTCAGCGCGGCCACCACGAGGGCCGCGATCCGGGTGAAGGTCTCCCAGTAGACGAGGATCGGGCTCGAGTAGGTGTGCATCGCGAGCCGGTCGGCGAGGTACCAGCAGGCGCCCGCCGCGAGGGCGATGGCGACGCCCGCCCTCCGGCTCCCGTACCAGGCCACCAGCGCCACGGGCGCGAGATAGAAGACGAAGAGGCTGAGCTCGTAGCCCGTCGCGTAGTCGATCCAGGTGATGACCGCGAGCAGGGCCGGGGCACCGGCGTAGATCCAGCCACGCGCCCGCCTCGCCTGCTCGGTCATCTGGCTCCCTTCGGCGCGCGCGGCGCGTGACGGCGTGCCCTCCGGGGGCCCCGCCGGGTTCCCATAATCAACTCCTCGCGGGGCGCCACCTGAAGCGCCATGGGAAGCTCGTCGCGTTCCAGCTACCGTTCCACCCCGCCGCGGCCATCGCGGCCGCCACGGTGTAGAGCGTGCTCCATCGACCGCTGCATTCGCGGGTAGTCGCGTGTCCGGAACGCCTCCGGGAGACGTGGATCCACCACCACCGCGTCGAACGGTTGCAGGCCAGAGGCCGCGCAACGGCGCGCGTGGTCACGGGCGAACCGGAAGATCCGCTGGTTGAAGCCGTGCACGGTCTCCACCTCGCCGGCGTCGAGCGCGTCGCGCAAGAACTCCCGGCCGCAGAGGATCGCGACACGCGCCTGCTGCCGGCCCGCCTCGGTGTCGTACTCCTGGGGCAGCTCCACGATGTTGTGGATGCGGCTCTCGAGGCACGCGACCGGGTGCATCACCCGCAGCCCGGGCCGAATGGGGATCGAGGTGCGAATGACCTCGTTCACGTCCATCCCGCACATGCGTCGCAGGAACTGGATGTCACGTTCGTCCCCAGATGAGTCGCTGTACGTCACCTGAGCCGCGATCACGGAGCGGTCGTAGTGCCGCTGCGGGGGCCGACGAACGGTTCCCTTGAGCGCCAGGGCGAGCCGGCTCGCCTCCTCGAGCGAAGCGGCTCCGACGAAGTCCAGATCCCCGCTCGTGAACGGCGCCTCCGCCTTGAGGGCTGGAACACGGGAGGCGTAGTGCTCCGCCCAAAAGTTCACGGCCTGGCCGCCGATGAGCACCAAGTCGCGACCTCCAGCGGCGACCACCTCGAGAACGGAGCCGACCTCCGAGAAGGTGACCCGACGCGGCCTAGAACCGGATGCGGGCGGCACGCTTCATGTCCACGGTGAAGGCCACACCGAGAGTCGAGCTGTTCTTCCGGCCCAACTGCTGGCGGGTAAGACGCCCGGAGCGCAGCGCCTCCTGGTCAGCGGCGCGAGACGCGCGCTTCTTGGCGGCCACCAGGGCGTCGAGGTTCGGCACGGTCACCACCTCGACCCGCCCGCCCGCCACCTTCTTGTGCTGAACGGTTCGCCGCCGGCCACCGAGGTAGGCCCCCTCGAGTTCCTCGAGAAGCAGGCCGATGGCCTCGCGCGCGTAGTAGCTCTTGGTTCGGCCGGTAGCCCGGGCCAGAGCGTCGAGTCGGGCTTCGAGGTCCTTGGGAAGTCGCAGGGCCAGCATCGGAGGTCTCCTCGCTATACAGTCTCCTTGCTATACATGTATAGCGCAACCGCCCCCCCCTCCTCCGCCCAACCCAGACCTGATTGGCGGCCGTAGGGACCCGGTCGGCGCTCCCTCTTCGACGAGGACGAACGGCCCTGGATCGAGGCCGACGCCAACGGGATGCTCGCGGTGCTGCTGCTCGCCGCCGCCGAAGACCAGCTCGCAGGCCTGCGCCTGCGCGAGGCGGCCGACGCGACCGGCGCCGGCTGGCCGTGGCTGCCGCGCGCCTCGACGTCCGGCCGACCGGACCTTCTCAGCCCCCCGCCCGGAGGGGGCCGAGCCCCGCCGCCGCGCCGACCGATCACACGTGGCACAGGTGCCGTGGCGCCCTGGAGTCGGAGCAATGAGGTACCGTTGTGGACTGGTAGTGTCGCCGGGTCCCAACCCGCGAGGCGGCGGGGTAGGAGGAGGCGGACGCGGAAGGGGACCTACCAGGAGGGGACCGTGGAAACAGACCCCATGATGCGTGTCAAGCCCGGGACGCTCTTTGATACGGGCGGATACGCCCTGTCTGGGAAGGCATATGACCTGGCGTTGAGCCTGACGGCGAAGACGACGGGAGAGAAGATCGGATCCACGGTCAGGTCCGTCGTGGACGCGGTGGATTCAGGCGCCGCGGTGAATTGGCTGATGGGGTCGCTGAGTTCGATTTCTACAGCGGCCGGCGAAATGCTGGTGGACG
The DNA here is from genome assembly GCA_035465955.1 of Anaeromyxobacteraceae bacterium. Taxonomy (GTDB): domain Bacteria; phylum Myxococcota; class Myxococcia; order Myxococcales; family Anaeromyxobacteraceae; genus DATIVK01. The sequence goes on from DATIVK010000221.1 coordinate 7,486, forward strand.
GTTCTCCGCTTGCTCTGGACGTTCTTCAGGCGCTCCTTGCTGTTCGCAAGGCTGGAGGCTCGACGGGGCCGTTCGACATGTTCTGCTATGACTGGGACACGACCCGCGATTGGCCCTGTGAGAGGTATCGCTTCTTCGTGGTTCAAGGCGGAAGGATCCTCGACGCCATCGTGGCCTTCGGCGACTCCGGCCCGGGCAGCTTCGATCGGGAGTGCT
>DATIVK010000222.1:0-22035 GCA_035465955.1 Anaeromyxobacteraceae bacterium
GGCGGCTCCCGAGGCGCCGCCGCCGCCCAACGCCCCCGCGCCGGCGGCGTCCCGCGCGCCGATCAAGATCGGCGTCTCGATGTCCTCCACGACCGACGCGGGGGGCTTCACGGCCCCGGTCGGCAACACGCTCTACGGCCAGCTCCCCAGGACGGCGCCGAGGCCGGAGGAGGTGAAGCCGTACGCCGCGGAGCGGATCGTCCCGCCGACGCAGGTGACGGCGCTGCCGCGCCCGGTCTCCACGGAGATCCCGAGGGGCGAGTACCCGGCCGACGCCCTCGCCCAGGGGCTCGAGGCGACCGTCGTGCTCCGGCTCCTGGTCGACGAGACCGGGAGGGTCGCCGAGGCGACCGTCGCCGAGGATCCGGGCCACGGCTTCGCCGCGGCGGCCGTCCGGATCGCGAAGCGCTACTTCCGGTTCGAGCCGGCCCGCCGCGGTGACGAGCGGGTGGCGACGTGGCTCCGGTTCACCGTCAGGTTCGAGGCGCCGTGAGGGTGGCCGCGCCCACGAGGCCGGCGTCGTCCCCCAGCTCCGCGGGGACGACCTCGACGCCCGCGCGCGCGGCGCGGGCCGTCTTGTCCATGACCTGGGCGCGGACGATCCGCGAGAGGTTGGCGCAGCCGGCGAGCACGCCGCCGCCGAGCACGACGCGGGCGGGGTTGAGCAGCGTGGTCACGTTGGCGATCGCGCGCCCGAGCAGCGCCCCGAGCTCGCCCCAGAGCTCGCGGGCGTAGAGGTCCCCCTCCGCGTAGGCCGCCTCGACCGTGGCGGCCGACACGTTCGCGTCGGCGCCGGCGATCGCCTTCACCCGCTCCGCGAGCCCCGCGTTCACGTCCTCGCGCACGCGCGCGGCGACGTTGACGCCGCCCGCGTACGCCTCCAGGCAGCCCCACTCGCCGCAGCCGCAGCGCCGCTCCTTCTGCTCCGCCCGGGGCGGCCGCACCTTCACGTGCCCCAGCTCCCCCGCGACGCCGTACGCCCCCTCGTAGAGCCTCCCGCCGAGGACGAGCCCCGCGCCGACGCCCGACCCGACGAAGACCACCAGGGCGTCGGAGACCCCCTTCGCGGCGCCGAAGGCGTGCTCGCCGGCGGCGGCGGCGGAGAGATCGTTGGTGACCCGCACCGGCTGCGAGAGCGCGCCGGCGAGCATCCCGCCGAAGGCGACGTTCCGCCACCCGAGCTGGGGGGCGTTGACCACGATCCCGGTCAGGCCGAGGCACTGCCCCGCGACGCCGACGCCGGCGGTGCCGAGGGACGCCGGGGCCACGCCCGCGTCCGCCGCCGCGCCCCGCGCGAGCCCCGCCACGACGCGCACCACCGCCTCGGGGCCGCGCTCCAGGAGCAGCTCCTTGCGGACCGAGACGATCGCGCCGGTCGAGACGTCCACGACCGCGGCGCGGGCGTTGGTCCCCCCGAGGTCGACGCCGAGCGCGAGGCGGGCCATCACGCACCCAGCTCGCGCTTCAGCTCGTCCACCTTGGAGCGGACGAGCCGCTCGATCTCGGCGAGCCGCTCCGGCGTCTTCGCCTCGAACCGGAGCACCAGGATCGGCTGCGTGTTCGAGGCGCGCACGAGCCCCCAGCCGTCGGGGAAGACGACGCGGACGCCGTCGACCGTGACCGCCTCGTACCGCTTCGCGAAGAACTCCTGCGCCCGCCGGACCAGCTCGAACTTCTTGTCCTCCGGGCAGTCCACGCGCAGCTCCGGCGTGCTGAACGTCTTCGGCACGTCGGCGAGGAGGGTCGACATCGGCGCGTCGGTGCGGGTGAGGAGCTCGAGCAGCCGCGCCGACGAGTAGATCCCGTCGTCGAAGCCGAACCAGCGGTGCGCGAAGAAGATGTGGCCGCTCATCTCCCCGGCGAGCGCCGCCTTCTCCTCCTTCATCTTCGCCTTGATGAGGCTGTGCCCGGCCTTCCACATGATGCCGCGGCCGCCCTTCGCCGCGATGTCGTCGTAGAGCGTGAAGGAGCACTTCACCTCGCCGACGATCGCGGCGCCCGGCTGCTCGGCCAGCAGGGCCCGGGCGAAGAGGATCATGATCTGGTCGCCCCAGAGCACGTTCCCCTGCTCGTCGACGGCCCCGACGCGGTCGGCGTCGCCGTCGTAGGCGATCCCGATGTCCGCCTTCACCTCGCGGACCTTCGCCTTGAGGTGCTCGAGGTTCTTCTCGACGGTCGGGTCCGCGTGGTGGTGCGGGAAGCGCCCGTCCATCTCGATGAAGAGCGGCACCACGTCGATCCCGAGGGACTGGAAGAGCGGGACCGCGACGACCCCGCCGGTCCCGTTCCCGGCGTCGACGACCACCTTCAGCCTCCGTCCGCCGAGCCGGAGGTTCTCCTTCACGTAGGCCCGGTACGGGGTCACGATGTCGTGGGTGCGGACCGAGCCGCTGCCGGTGGCGAACTCGCCCTTCTCGATGAGGCGGCGAAGCTCCTGGATCTCGTCGCCGTGGAAGGTGCTCCGGCCGAGCCCGAGCTTCAGCCCGTTGTACTCCGGCGGGTTGTGCGAGCCGGTGATCTGGCAGGAGCCGTCCACGCCCGGGAGCGTGTGGGCCGCGAAGTAGACGAGGGGCGTCGGGACGACGCCGAGGTCGATCACGTCGCAGCCGGTGGCGCGGAGCGCGGCGACGAGCTGCGCGTTGAAGCGCTCGCCCGAGAGGCGGCAGTCGTGCCCGACGACCACCGTCTTCCCGCCGGCGGCCCGCACCTTCGTCCCGAGCGCCTTGCCGACGAGGGCGACCGCCTCCTCGGTCAGGTCCTGGTCCACGAGGCCGCGGATGTCGTACTCGCGGAAGAGGGTCGGTGAGATCTTCGCCATGTCCGGGTTCTCCTGCCTTGGGCGCCCGCGGGCGCCGATCTAGAGCACGTCCTCGCGCCCGCGGCGCGTCAGCTCCTCCACCGCGCGCCGCACGTCCTGGGCGCGCTCGCGCGCGACCACCAGGATGGCGTCGCCGGCGTCGACGGCGACGACGTCGTCGAGCCCCACGACGACGAGCGGCCGCCCGCGGCTGCCGACCACCACGTTGTTCCGCCCGTCGACGACGAGCCCGTCCCCCTCCAGCACGTTGCCGAGGGGGTCCTGCTCGCGCACCTCGCCGAGCGCCGCGAAGCTGCCCACGTCGCTCCAGCCGAAGTCCGCGGGGACGACCGCGATCCGGTGGCTCTTCTCCATCACCCCGTAGTCGATGGAGATCGACGGGCACTCGGGGAAGACGCGGGTGAGGACCTTCTTGTAGGAGGGGGTGCCGAGCGCCCGGCCGATCGCCTCGAGCTGCTCGCCGAGGACGGGCATCGCCTTCCGGATCTCCTCCAGGATGACGTCGGCGCGGAAGACGAAGATCCCGGAGTTCCAGAGGTAGTCGCCGTCGGCGAGGTAGCGCGCGGCGGTGACGAGGTCGGGCTTCTCGACGAACCGCTCGACGCGGTGGGCCTGCGAGCGCCCCTTCCCCTTCGCGCCCGGCAGGCGGGCGCCGATCTTCAGGTAGCCGTAGCCGGTCTCGGGCCGGCTGGGCCGGATGCCGATCGTCGCGATGAGCCCGTCGGCGGCCACCTTCGCCGCGGCGGCGATCGTCTCGCGGAACGACTCGGGGCGGGACACGTGGTGGTCGGCCGGGAGCATCGCGATGACGCCCTTCGGGTCGCGGGCGGCGACGTGCAGGGCCGCGAGGCCGACGCACGGGGCCGTGTTGCGCGCACAGGGCTCGACGATGAAGTTGGCCTCGGGCAGCTCGGGGAGGAGCTTGCGGGCCGCCTTCGCGTGGGCGGGGCCGCAGACGACGAAGGTCTGCTTCGCCCGGGCGAGCGGCGGCAGCCGGTGCACGGTGGCGGCGATCAGCGGCTCGTCGCCGACGAGCGAGAGGAACTGCTTGGGGCGGTCCTTGCGGGACAGCGGCCAGAAGCGCGTGCCGGACCCACCGGCCATGACGACGGGGTAGAGCTTCACAGGGACCTCCAGACGTTGAGCAGCTCGTGCAGGATCCGGGCGGTGGCGCCCCAGATCTCGTGCAGGCCGGCGCGGTAGGTGTGGGTGTCGAGCTCCATCCCGTAGGCCTCCACGCGGCGGACGCCGTACGCCCGCTCGTCGAGGAGGGTGGAGAGGGGCACGTGCAGGATCTCCTCGACCTCGCCGGGCGCGGCCGCGTAGGGGAAGGGATATGGCACCGACGCCACCCACGGCGTCAAGCGGAACGGGGTGGTGAGCACGATGATCTCGGAGAGGCGCCCCAGGAGCGTCACGGCGCGGCGGTCGAGCCCGACCTCCTCGTGCGCCTCGCGCAGCGCCGCCTCCAGGCTCTCCTCCCCCGGGTCGAGCGCGCCGCCCGGGAAGGCGATCTGGCCGGCGTGGCGCCGCATCGTGGACGGGCGCAGCGTGAGGAGGACGTGCGGCTCGCCGTCCTTCTCGTGGAGCGGCACGAGGACGGCGGACTGCCGGAAGCCGCCGACCGGCAGGTGCTCGGGCAGCACGGCCGCGGTCGGGTCCGGCCCGAGGGGGCGCGCGGCGAGGGCCGCCTTCAGCCGCTCGAAGCTCATCGGCGCGGGAGCGTCTCGGTCTGGGCGCCGTGGGGCACGCCCTGCGCGGGGGGGAGGACGCCCCTCCAGATGAGGACCGCGAGCGCGACGCCCGCCGCGATCCGCCACACGACGAAGACGTAGGTGGACCGGGTGCGGAGCCAGCCGAGCAGCCAGCCGATGACGAGGTAGCCGAAGACCGCGGAGACGATCGTCCCGACCACCGTGGCGCTCGCCCACGCCGGGTTCTGGCGGATGACGGGCAGCTCCTTCCAGAGCTTGTAGGCGCCGGCGGCGAGGATGATGGGCACGGACAGGAGGAAGCTGAAGCGCGCCGCCGCCTCGCGCGTGAAGCCGAGCGCCATGCCGGCGGTGATCGTCGTCCCCGACCGGGAGCTCCCGGGGACGAGGGCGAGCGCCTGCGCGATCCCGATGAGGACGGCGTCCGCCGTGCCGACCTGCTCCATCGTGCGCGCGTGGCGCGCCCAGACCTCCGCCGCCAGCAGGACGAGGCCGAGGACCACGAGCGACCCGGCGATCACCCAGTTGCCGAGCGCCTCGATCCGGTGCTCGAGCAGCTTGCCCGCCACCGCCGCCGGGATCGTGCCGAGGACGATCAGCCACGCGAGCCTGGACTCCGCCGTCTCGAGCGGCGAGAGGTGGACGAGGGAGAGGATCCCCGCGCGCGCCAGCCGCCAGAGCTCGTCGCGGAAGTACGCGATCACCGCGAGCGTCGTGCCCGCCTGGATGATGGTCGCGAAGGCCCGGAACGGCGGGTCGGCCAGGTCGTGGCCGAGCAGCTCGCCGAAGACGAGCAGGTGGGCCGTGGAGGAGACCGGCAGGAACTCGGTCGCGGCCTGCACGAGGCCGAGGAGGATGGCGGCGGGGAGGCTCATTGCGCCGCGGAAGGTACCGCACGCCGGCGCCCGGATGAAGGGGGCGGGCCTGTGCGCTGGTATCGGGCACCGGGTGGCCCGCGTGGCGCCGTTCGCAGCGGACGACGGCGCGACGCGCTTCATCGAGCGGCTCCGGGCGAGCCACCGCGCCATGCTCGAGAACCTCGCCGAGCTCGACGAGATCGCCCCCGTGAGGCGGCGGAGGGTCGGCGGCAAGACCCTGACGCTCCGCGAGTACCTGATCGACGCGGGAGCCCGCGACTTCACGGCGCTCTATTGGGTGCCGCCCGATCCGGGCGAGCCGATCCTGCTGCTGAACCTCCGCATCGGCGGGCAGAGCCGGTTTCGCTGGTCCGATAAGGGGTAGGCCGGGCCCGGCAAGCGCCCGCTGAAAGCGCCCGCGGACCTCCACCCGGACCTCGCGCCGCGCGGGCGTCCGGTTAAGCGAGCGGCAACCCGAACGCGGAGGAAGCCATGTCCAAGTACCTCGTAGAGACGCACCACACCAAGGACGAGTGCCTGCGCGAGCTGGACGCCTTCTCGAAGACGCCGGAGGTGCTGGAGAGGTTCAGCTGGGCCTGCGGGTCCGGCGACCACACCGGCTACGGCATCGTGGAGGCGACCAGCGAGAAGGAGGCCCGCGCGATCGTCCCGGAGTTCGTCCGCTCGAAGGCGGAGGTGATCCAGGTCGCGAAGATGACGCCCGACGCGATCCGGTCGCTGCACATGAAGTGAAGGCGCCCCGCGCGGCGGCCCCCTCACCCTGTCCCTCTCCCCCGACGGCGTGGGGGAGAGGGACGGGGTCGCCCCTAGTACCGGTAGTGATCCGGCTTGAACGGCCCGGCCACGCCGACGCCGATGTAGTCGGCCTGCTTCTGCGTCAGCTTCGTGAGCCGCGCGCCGATCTGCTCGAGGTGGAGCGCCGCGACCTTCTCGTCGAGCCGCTTCGGGAGCGTGTAGACCTTCTGCGCGTAGGCCTTCCGGTTGGCGGCGAGCTCGATCTGCGCGAGCGTCTGGTTCGTGAAGCTGTTGGACATCACGAAGGACGGGTGGCCCGTCGCGCAGCCGAGGTTGAGCAGGCGCCCCTCGGCGAGGACGAGGATCCGCCGGCCGTCGGGGAAGACGAAGGCGTCGTACTGGGGCTTGATGTTCACCCGCTTCGTCAGCTTCTTCAGGCCGACCATGTCGATCTCGTTGTCGAAGTGGCCGATGTTCCCGACGATCGCGCAGTCCTTCATCTTCTTCATGTGATCGGCGGTGATCACGTCGAGGTTGCCCGTGCAGGTGACGAAGACGTCGGCCGTGGCGACGACGTCCTCGACGCGGACGACCTGGTACCCCTCCATCGTCGCCTGCAGCGCGTTGATCGGGTCGATCTCGGTGACGACGACGCGCGCCCCCTGCCCGCGGAGCGCCTGGGCGCAGCCCTTGCCGACGTCGCCGTAGCCGAGGACGACGCAGAGCTTCCCCGAGAGCATGACGTCGGTGGCGCGGTTCAGGCCGTCGACGAGCGAGTGGCGGCAGCCGTAGAGGTTGTCGAACTTGGACTTGGTCACCGAGTCGTTGACGTTGATGGCGGGGAAGAGCAGCTCCCCCTTCTTCTCCATCTCGTAGAGCCGGTGGACGCCCGTGGTCGTCTCCTCGGTGACGCCGGCGCAGAAGGAGGCGACGCGCCGCCAGCGCATCGTGTCCTTCTTCAGCTCGCGCGCGAGGACCTTCAGGACCAACGCGTACTCCTCCGAGTCGGCCGTGGCCGGGCTCGGGACCTTGCCCGCCTTCTCGAACTCCACCCCCTTGTGGATGAGGAGCGTCGCGTCCCCGCCGTCGTCGACGATCTGCGTCGGGCCGCGCCCGCCGCCGAAGTCGAGCGCGCGCTCGGTCAGGTCCCAGTACTCCTCGAGCGTCTCGCCCTTCCAGGCGAAGACCGGGACGCCGGCCGGCTTCGCGACGGAGCCCGCGCGGCCGACGACGATCGCCGCGGCGGCGTGGTCCTGCGTCGAGAAGATGTTGCAGCTCGCCCAGCGGACGTCGGCGCCCAGCTCGACCAGCGTCTCGATGAGGACCGCGGTCTGGATCGTCATGTGGAGCGAGCCGGTGATCCGCTGACCCGCGAGCGGCTGGGCCTTCCGGTACTCCTTCCGGATGGCCATGAGGCCCGGCATCTCCTTCTCGGCCAGCTCGATCTCCTTGCGCCCCCACTCGGCGAGCGAGAGGTCGCGGACGCGGTACTCGAACGGCGCGGCGGCCTTCGCAGCGCCCTTCTTCGCGGGGGTCTTGGGAGCCTTCTTCTTGGGGGCCATCGGGTCTTCTCCTGGGTTGGAAGGGTCAGCTCCTCGCGCGGGGGCGGGTGCCCTGCGCGAGGAAGAGGTCGGGTCCGGGTTGGCCGGTCCGAGGGGTGTTGATGGGCCAGCCGACGCCGGCCCGATCGAAGCCGATCGCGGCGAGCGTCCGGTGCAGCCAGCCCGTGTCGATCCCCGGACGCACCTGCCCGAGGCGGCGGCGCAGCGCCTCGTCCCCGTGGGCGACCGCGTCCACCGCGAAGAGGCGCCCGCCCGGCTTCAGGATGCGGAAGGCCTCGCGGAGCACCGGCTCCACCTCCGAGACGTAGGAGAGCGCGAGGACGAGGAGCGCGACGTCGCTGCTCCGGTCGGGGATCGGCAGCGCCTCCAGGCTCGCCTGGCGGATCTCGACGTTGTCGAGCCCGCGCGTGGAGCGGCGCGCGTACTTGAGCATCGCCGCCGACTGGTCCACCGCGATCACGTGGGCCCCCGTCCTCGCGAGCTCCAACGTGAACGAGCCCGTGCCGCAGCCGAGATCGGCGATCGTCCACTCGGGCGGCGGCAGCGCCCGCAGGATCGCGTGCTCGAACCCCTGGCCGTACGCCTCGCTCCGCACGCGGTCCCACTCCGCGGCCTTGCCGGCGAAGTACCGCTCGGCCTCGGAGCGGCGCTCGCGCAGCCGCGCCTCCAGCCGCACGGCGTCCTGCTGCGCGGCCGGCCACCCGTCGGTCTCCGCGCGCGCGAGCTTCCAGAGCCCGCGCGCGGCGTCGGCGAGCGCGGCCGCGAGCCGATAGAAGCTCTGGGTCCCCTCGCGCCGCGCCGAGAGCCAGCCCTCGTCGGAGAGCGTCTTGAGGTGGCGGCTCACCGTCGACTGCGGGAGCTTGAGGACGCCGCAGAGCTCCTGGACCGAGAGCTCGTCCCGCTCCAGCACGCGCAGGAGCCGCAGCCGCGTCGGATCGGCGAGGCTGCCCATCCAGCCGAGCAGGGCGGCGGACCGGTCGGGGCGGCGGGCGGCGGCGTTCATCCCTTTATCCGGGTGAACGGATACATCACCCGCCCGGACGGATCAACCCTCCCCCGGGAGCCCCGGGCCGTCCCCGCGCGGCGCCGGCCCGGTGTAGGGTGCCGCCCCATGCCCGACGCCCCCGCCCGCTTCCTCTCCTTCTGCGACGGCTCCTCCCTCTCCAACCCCGGCGGGCCCGGCGGCACCGGCTTCGTCGTCGTCGACCGCGCCGGGCCGCGGGTCCGCTTCGGCGGCACGCGCTGGACGGCCGACGCGCCGCACGCGGTGACCAACAACCGGATGGAGCTGCGCGCCGTCCTCGAGGTGCTGCAGGCCCTCCCCGCCGGCGAGACGGTCGAGGTCGTCTCGGACTCGCGCTACGTCGTCGACGCCCTCTCGAAGTGGATCCACGGCTGGCGCAAGAAGGGCTGGCGCACCGCGACCGGCGGGCCGGTCCTCAACCGGGACCTGATCGAGGCGATCGACGCCCTCGCCCGGGAGCGCAAGGTCCGCTGGCGCTGGGTGCGCGGCCACGACGGCCACGCGGCCAACGAGGTCGTCGACGCGCTGGCCCAGGCCGCGGCGCGAGGGGTGGAGGGGCCGGGGAAGGAGCGCGTGGTGGCGGCGCTGAAGGAGGCGGGGGTGCTGAAGGCGTAGCCTCCAGACACGGAGGGCCCACCTCGCGGCGGGCCCTCCGGTGCGCGGCGACCTCTCCGGGGGGACGCCTACTTCCTCTTCGCCCCCGCGGCGGCGCGGAGCGCCTCGGCCTTGTCGGTCCGCTCCCAGGTGAACTCCTTCTCGGAGCGGCCGAAGTGGCCGTAGGCGGCCGTCTTCTCGTAGATCGGCCGGAGCAGGTCGAGGCCAGCGGTGATCTCGCGCGGCTTCAGCCCGAAGACCTTGCGGATCGCGGCGGCGATCTTCTCCTCTGCCACGGCGCCCGTGCCGAAGGTGTCGACCATGACCGAGACGGGGTCGGCGACGCCGATGGCGTAGGCGACCTGCACCTCGCACCGGGAGGCGAGCCCCGCCGCGACGACGTTCTTGGCGATGTAGCGCCCCATGTAGGCGGCGGAGCGATCGACCTTGGAGGGGTCCTTGCCCGAGAAGGCGCCGCCGCCGTGGCGCCCCATGCCGCCGTAGGTGTCGACGATGATCTTGCGGCCGGTGACGCCGGTGTCGCCCATCGGCCCGCCGACCACGAAGCGGCCGGTCGGGTTGATGTGGAACCGGGTCTTCGCGTCGAGGAGCCGCTTCGGCAGGGCCTTGCGGATCACCTGCTCGAGCACCGCCTCCTTGAGCTTCTTGTTGGAGACGTCCTCGGAGTGCTGGGTGGACACGACCACCGTGTCGATCCGGACCGGCTTGCGGTCGCGGTACTCGACGGTGACCTGGGACTTGCCGTCGGGCCGGAGGAAGTCGAGCCCCGCGCGGCGCGCCTTCGCGAGCTGGCGCGTCACGGCGTGCGCGTACTGGATCGGCGCGGGCATCAGCTCCGGCGTCTCGTCGCACGCGTAGCCGAACATCATCCCCTGGTCGCCGGCGCCGCCGGTGTCGACCCCCTGCGCGATGTCGGGGGACTGCTGGTCCACCGCGACGAGCACGCCGCAGGTGTTGCCGTCGAAGCCCATCGAGCTGTCGGTGTACCCGATCCGCTTCACCGCCTCGCGCGCGAGCCGGGAGTAGTCGATCCGGGCCGACGTCGTGATCTCGCCGGCGATGGTCACGAAGCCCGTCTTGAGGAGGGTCTCGCACGCCACGCGGCCCTTCGGATCCTGCGCCAGGATCGCGTCGAGCACGGCGTCGGAGATCTGGTCGGCCATCTTGTCGGGATGGCCCTCGGTGACGGACTCGGAGGTGAAGAGGTAGTCGGTGGCGGTCATGTGCGCGGGAACCCCTTGGGAAGGCGGCTAATAAACCGGCGCCGGCGCCGGGTGTCAACCGGAGCGGATGTAAGCGGACGATGCGGGCGCCCGGTCCCTCAGGCGACGCCGGGCTTCACCACGGGCTCCTCCGTGACGAGCCACGGGAAGCGACGCGCCATCTCCACCCTCACCTCGCGCTCGATCTCGTCGGCGGCGGTCAACGCGAGGAGCCGGTCGACGAGCGCCTGGGCGTCCGAGGCGCGGGCCGCGCGCACCACCCGCTTCACGAACGGGATGGAGGGGCCGTTCATCGAGAGCTCGGTCACGCCGAGCCCGATGAGGACGAGGGCGTTGACCGGGTCGCCGGCCATCTCGCCGCACATCGACACCGGGATCCCGGCCGAGCGGGCCGCGTCGCAGACGAGCTTCACCATCCGCAGGACGGAGAGGTGGAGCGGCCGGTAGAGGTAGGCGACGTCCTTGTTCTGGCGATCGATCCCGATCGTGTACTGGATGAGGTCGTTGGTGCCGATCGAGAAGAAGTCGCACTCGCGCGAGAGCCGGTCGGCGACCATCGCCGCGGACGGCAGCTCGATCATGATCCCGATGGAGGGCACCTCGACCTCGTGCCCCTCCTTCACCAGCTCGTCGCGCGCCTCGTAGAGGGCCCGCTTCGCGGCGCGCAGCTCGACGACCCCCGAGATCATCGGGAACATGATCCGGAGGTTTCCGTGGGGCGCCGCGCGCAGCAGGGCGCGGAGCTGGGACCGGAACATGTCCGGCTGGCGCAGGCAGTAGCGGATGGCGCGCAGGCCGAGCGCCGGGTTCTCCGCGTGGCTGCGGAGGCCGGCGGGGAGCTTGTCCCCGCCGAGGTCGAAGGTGCGGATGGTCACCGGCCGGGGGCGCAGCGCCTCGAGCATCTCGACGTAGTTCTCGTACTGCTCCTCCTCGGAGGGGAGCTCGTCGCGCTGGAGGTAGAGGAACTCGGTCCGGTAGAGGCCGACCGCCTCGCCGCCGTGCGCGACGAGGCTCGGCACCTCCTCCGCGAACTCGATGTTGCCGACGAGCCGCACGGTCGTCCCGTCCAGCGTCGTCGCGGGGAGGTCCTTGTCCGCGAGGAGCTGCCGCTCCTCGGCGAGGTAGCGCTCGCGCGCGTCCTGGTAGCCGGTCCGCTCCTCCGGCGTCGGGTTGATGACCACCGTCCCGCGGCCGCCGTCCACGACGATCCAGTCGCCGCGCTCGGCGAGGGCGGAGACGCGCCCCACGCCGACGACGGCCGGGAGCTCGAGCGCGCGCGCGACGATGGCGGTGTGCGAGGTCTTGGTGCCGACGTCGGTGACGAAGCCACCGATCTTCCGCTCGTGGAGGAGGAGCGCCGTGTCGGCGGGGGAGAGGTCGTGCGCGACGATGATGGCCCCCTCCGGCGGCAGGTCGTCGACGTCGACCGGCTGGCCGACCAGGTTCTTCACGATCCGCTCGCCGACGAAGTCGATGTCGGCGCGCCGCTCCTTGAAGTACTCGTCCGCCTGCTCGTGGAAGGCCCCCTTGATCTTGCGGAGGGCCCGCTTCACCGCCCACTCGGCGTTGAGCCGCTCCTCCCGGATGAGCCGCTGCGCCTCGAGGACGAGCATCTCGTCCTTGAGCATCATCCGGTGCATGTCGAGGATCGCGGTGTGGTCGGTCCCGCCGCCCTCGCCCTGGGTGATCTTGGCGCGGACGCCGGCGAGCTGGAGATCCGAGATCTCGAGGGCGTTCTTCAGCCGCAGGACCTCGGGCTCGACCTCCTCCGGCCCGAGCTTGCGCTTCGGGGTCCGCACGCGGCGCCGATCGATCGTCCAGCACCGCCCGATGGCGATGCCCGGCGACGCGGCCAGCCCGACGAGGATGGTGGTCCCGACTCGGCTCATGTCTCCCCGAAGCCCGTCTCGATGAGCTTCGCCAGCGCGGCCAGGGCGGGGTCCGCGTCGGCTCCCTCGCAGGATACGGTGATCTGGCTCCCCTTTGCAGCCGCGAGCGTGAGCACCCCCATGATCGACTTGCCGTTGACCCGGGTCCCGTCCTTGTCGACGAGCACCTCGGCCTGGAAGCGGTTGGCCGTCTGCACCAGCTGCGCGGCCGCCCGGGCGTGCAGCCCCAGCGTGTTGACGATGGTGAAGGTCCGCTCGTTGAAGGGCACTAGGGGCTCCAGTGGAGGCGGGCCGCGAAGAGCGCGACGGCCGAGCCGACGAGGGCCGCCGCGTAGGCGGCCCGGAGGAGGTGGACTCCCCGCGACAGGAGGAGGTAGCCGAGCGCGGTCACGGCGACCGCGGTGAGGACGGTGGGGGCGCCGCCCGCGCGGGCCGCCGGGAGGAGGACGAGCGCCCCGGCCACCCCGGCGAGGAGCGCGCCGGCCGTGCGCAGCCGCCCGGCGACCACGGGGAGCTCGAGGCGCGCGACCTCCCCCACCAGCCCGTCACCGCGCTCGTACCCGGCCCGGAAGAGACGGATCCGGAGGGTGAGGTGGACGGCGTTGTACGCGACGAGCGCGAGGACCACCGCCGGCCACCCGACCACCAGCGCCCCCGCCGCGCCGAGGACCCCGAAGAAGGGGCGCAGCGCCGTCCAGAAGAAGCCGTCCCCGACCGCGGCGAGCGGCCCCTGCAGGGTCTGCTTGAACTGGAGCGGCCCCGAGCCGGGCTCCTCGCCGGCCGCGACCCGCTCCTCGTGGTGGATCGCGCCGCCGAGGATCGCCGAGGCCATGTAGGGGTGGCAGTTGAAGAAGCGCAGGTGCCGGCCGAGCGCCTCCGCCCGCTTCGCGGGGTCGGCGTAGAGGCACCGCAGCGCGGGGTCGATGGCGTAGGCGAAGCCGAGGTTCTGCATGCCGCGCCGGTTCCACGCGGCCTGGAGGAAGAGGCAGCGCCAGAAGACCCGCGCGAGCACCGGCCGGGGGAGCTTCACCGCAGCCTCCCGAGCAGCGCGCCCAACGCCACCGTGACGGCGAAGGCCGCGAGGAAGAGCGGCCCCGCCCGGCGGGCTCGCAGCGCGCGCGCCGCCGCCGCCGCCGCCAGCGCGACGAAGCCGACCCAGGCGCCCTGGAGCGGCCCGGCGGCCGAGGGCACCCTGACGAGCAGCGCGGGGACGGCCAGGCCGACGAGCACGGCGGCGAGCGGAGCCGCCGCGGCCGCGAGGACGAACGGGAGCGCCAGCCCGTAGAGGTTGCAGCGGAGCGCCGCGCGGGGATCCCCCCCCGCGAGCGCCTGCTCGGCGCGCACGGCCAGCTCCTCGTTGAGCCGCTCGGAGAGCACGTCCGCGCGCCGCCCCACGAGGGCGAGGGGGGCGCACAGGAGCACCGAGAGGACCGCCACGGCCGGGGTGACGCCGGTCCCGAGCACCCTCCCGGCGAGGACCGCGCCCGCCGCGGAGGCCACCGCGCCGAGGGTCTCGTGCACGGGGAGCGCCGCGCCGAGGTTCACCGCGCCGAGCCAGAGCAGCTCGAGGGCGGCGCCCACGAAGAGGGCACCGGGGACGTCCCCCAGGGCGAGCCCCGCGAGCGGCGCGACCGCGATGGGGCGCGAGATCATCGCCTGGAGGAAGCCCTTCCGCTCCACGGCGGCGAAGCCCGCGATCAGTCCGACGACGAGGTAGCTCAAGCGGTGGGAGTCTATCGCAACACCCCGGGGCGCGCCGCCCCGCCACATCAGGCCGGGGGAGCCGCCTCGAACCGCCGCTCGATCTCGTCGAGCCCGAGCGGGGGCTCCGTCGGGATCGGGCGGGCCTCGACCTCGAAGCCGTCCCGCTGGAGCGCGCGCAGCGCGTCGATCTCGCCGCGCGAGAGGAAGACGGACGCCGTCACCGACCTGCGGTCCGGGGCGAAGTGGATGTTCCCGAGGTTGACCCTGGGGGCCATGCCGGGGGCGAGCCCGCCCCCGCGCGCCTGGCGGAGCCCCTCGACCTCGCGGAGGATGACCAGCGTCGGGGTCCGCGAGCCGGCGAGCGCCGCCCAGTCCACGGCCGCGATCCGCTCGATGCGCACCGAGAGGTCGGGGGGTACGCAGAGCGTCAGTGCCGCCCGCGCGAGCGGGCTCGCGGCCGCGTCGTCGTCCGCGACCACGACCTCCTTCGCGCCCAGGCGGGGGACCCAGGTCTCCAGGATCTGGCCGTGGACGAGCCGGTTGTCGACGCGGACGAGGAGGATCACGGTCGGAGCCGGGTGCGCAGGAGGTCGCTCGCGAGGGTGATGTTCTTGCCGCCGTACGACGCGATGGCGCCGGCGAGGTCCGCCAGCGCCTGCCGCTCCGCGCGGAGCGTGGAGAGCTTCACGATCATGGGCAGGTTGACGCCCGTCACCACCTCGACCTTCGACTCGAGGAAGGTCAGCGCGAGGTTGGAGGGGGTGCCGCCGAACATGTCGGTGAGGATGAGCGTCCCGTCCCCCTCGTCCACCTCGGCGATCGCGCGCTGGAGCCGCGCGCGCGCCTCCTCCATCGAGACCTGCGCGTCGATCGTCACGGCGACGCAGCGATCGAGCCGGCCGACGATCCCTTCGGCGGTCCGGAGCAGCTCCTCGGCGAGCCTCCCGTGGCTGGCGACGACGACCCCGACCATCCGCTACTCCTTCTCGACGTCCCGGTGCCAGAGCCGGACGGGCTGGCCGGCGGCCTCCAGCCGCTCCGCCAGCGCGGCCGCGAGGGCCACCGAGCGGTGCTTCCCCCCGGTGCAGCCGATCGCGACCGTCAGGTAGCTCTTCCCCTCCTCGCGGTACCGGGGCAGCAGGAACGCGAGCAGGTCGGAGATCCGGTCGAGGAACTGCTGCGCCTCGGGCTTCCCGAGGACGAAGGAGGCGACGCGCGGATCGGTCCCGGGGAAGGCCTTCAGCTCGGGCACGAAGAACGGGTTCGGCAGGAAGCGCACGTCGAAGACCAGGTCGGCGTGCGTGGGCAGCCCGCCCCGGAAGCCGAAGGAGACGAGCGTGACGCCGAGCTGCCCCTTCTCGCCCCCGACGAAGCGGCGCTGGACGAAGCGCTTCAGCTCGTGGACGTTCCAGCCGGTGGTGTCGACCACCTCGTCGGCGACGTCGCGCAGCGAGACGAGCGCTCGCCGCTCGGCGGCGATCCCGTCGGGGACCGTGCCGCCGTCGCCGGCGAGCGGGTGGCGCCGGCGGGTCTCCGAGTAGCGGCGGACGAGGACGTCGTCGGAGGCGTCGAAGAAGACCACCTCCACCTCGATGCCGCGCTCCTCCAGCTCGCGGATGACGCGCTGGGCCTCGGCGAGGAAGCGCCCCTCGCGCGCGTCGACCACCGCGGCGATGCGCGAGACCTCCCCGGCCGTGTGGCACGAGAGGTCGATGAGCTTCTCGAGGAGGACGACCGGGATGTTGTCGACGCAGTAGTAGCCGGCGTCCTCGAGGGCGCGCAGCGCCGTGGACTTTCCGGACCCGGAGAGGCCCGTCAGGATCGCGACCTGAGGGGCGCCGGTGCGGTGGATGGGGTCGGTCATTCGACGTCGAGCCCGCCGGGGCGTGCCCCGGGGGCGAGGGCGATCGCGCGGTTGAGCCGCTCCTGGAACTCCCGCGCGGAGTGGTGTCCCTGCTGCTTGAGGAGGTGGTTGCGGGCGGCCACCTCGATGATGGTCGTCATGTTCCGTCCCGGGCGCACCGGCACCACGAGCATGGGGATCTCGACGTCGAGCACCCGGTACTTCCGGTCCTCGACGCCGAGCCGGTCATACTCGACCGTGGGGTCCCAGTCGACCAGCTCCAGCACGATCTCGATCTTCTTCCGCTCGCGGATGGCGGCGACGCCGAAGAGATCCTTGATGTTGATGATCCCGAGCCCACGGATCTCCATGTGGTGCTTGATGATCTCGGAGCCCATCCCGAAGACCGACTCCTGCCCCTTGCGCTTCACGTCGACGATGTCGTCCGCGACGAGCCGGTGGCCCCGCATCACCAGGTCGAGCGCGATCTCGCTCTTGCCGATCCCGGACTTGCCGAGGAGCAGGATCCCGACGCCGAAGACGTCGAGCAGCACGCCGTGCATCGAGGTCGAGGGCGAGAGGACGTCCTCGAGGTAGCCCTGCACGGCCTCGATGAACTGGCTCGAGAGGTGGGACGTCTTGAGGACGGGGACGCCGTGCCGCTCGGCGGCCTGCACGATCTCCGGGGTGGGATCGAGGTCCTTGGTCACCACGAGGCAGGAGACGTCCTGCCTCAGGAAGTGGTCGAGGACCTCCGCGGCCCGGGCCTGTGGCAGGGTCCGCAGGTAGCTCATCTCGGTGTTGCCGAAGATCTGGATCCGCTCCTTGTGCAGGTACTCGGTGAAGCCGGCCAGGACGAGGCCGGGCTTCTGGATGCGCGTCGAGGAGATACGGCGCGAGAGCCCCTGCTTGCCGGCGACGAGGGCGAGGCGAAGGTCGAATTTCTTGTCGTCGAGGAGCGCCCCGACGCGGATCGCGTCCATCGCGGCGCAGTCTACGCTCCGCCCGCTTCCGGCGTCGAGGGCGCCGCCCCCGCCCGCCGCGCGGGGCCCACACCCACCCCTACTTCACCCGCTCGGCGACGAGCCCGTCCACGATCCGGGGGAGCGCGTCGAGGAAGGCCTCGTCGCTCCCCCCGCGCAGCCGCTCCGAGACCGACGCGGCCTGCGACGCCTTCCGCGGATCGAGCGACGTGAGGTTGACGAGCAGGGAGCTGCCGACCCGCCCGATCGATCCGTGGACGACGCGGTCGGCGCCGAGGGCGCCGCCCACCTCGGCGATGCAGCCGGCGTCGGTGCAGCCGAGCATCGTCTTCGTCTTCTCCACGCCGAGGAGCGCGGCGATGTCCGACTCCGCGAGCACCGACAGCCCGGCGCGCTTGCGCAGCTCGCCGGCGAGCGCCTCGGTGAGGACCGCCGCCGTCTTCGGGTCCACGTCGCCGAGGGGCGTGAGGCGCAGGAGGGCGACCTTCAGCCTCCGGCCCGCGCCGGGCCCGGTGAAGCCGTCGCGCGCGCAGGTGACCCGGACGGTGGTCGGCTCGTAGACCGGCGCGTGGAGCGGGCCGAGGGCGCCGAACATCGTCAGGAGCTGCAGGGCGGCGTTGGTGAAGGTGGTCTCGTTCTCGACCGCGACGACGCCGGAGGGGCAGGCCGCCGCGAGGTCCACGGCGCTCGTGGCCCGGACGGTGCCGCCCACGAAGGCGTGGTGGGTCTGCTCGCGCGGGGCGCCGGGCTCGGCGGCGCCGCGCCGCTCGTAGCGGATGGTGTAGCAGCCGCTCCCCGCCAGCAGGAGCGCGGCGGCCGCGGCGGCGAGGGCGGGCCTCATCGCGTCCCCCCCTCGGCGCACTCGATCCGGACGGTGCGCGGCGACCAGATCCCCAGGGTGACGACGTCGATGATCGCGTCGCCGACCGTGGCCTGGTTCTGCCACCGGGCTGCCCCGTCTGGGCAGGCGGCGTCGAGGTCGACGGCGCGGTCCCCGACCAGCCCCCAGACGAAGAAGTTGAGGGGGACGGTGACCACCCGCTGGCTGGCCGGGCGGCCCGTGTCGTACCGGACGACGTGGCAGCCCGCGAGCGCGAGCGCGGCGAGCGAGGCGATGAGGGTTCGACGCAAGGGGCCTACCTCCGGGGCGAGAGTGTAGGTGGCTCCCGACCCCCTCGGCCACGACTTTCCGGCCCGGGAGGGGGGTGGAGCGCACGCCGACGTTGACGCCACCCTCCGGCAACCCGAGAATCCGCGCCCCGATGCGACTCGAGGTCGACTACCACGGCAACTGCTTCGACGGGTGCGCCTCCGCGGCCCTCGTCTCCCGCTTCCTCCGCGAGCGCGCCCGGATCGCGGCGGTCCGCTTCGTCCCGCTGAGCCACGGCCAGGGGAGCGTCTTCCCCGCCGACGCCTTCGCCGGCGACCTGAACGCCTGCGTCGACTTCCGCTACTCGCCGTCGCCGCGCCTCCACTGGTGGTTCGACCACCACGCGAGCGCCTTCCCGACGCCGGAGGACCGGGCGGCGTTCGAGGGCGACCGGAGCGGGCAGAAGTTCTGGGATCCGAAGGCCCCGAGCTGCGCCGGCTTCATCGCGCGGACGCTCGACGCGCGCTTCGGCTGGCGCCCCGACGGCCTCGGGGAGCTGGTCCGGTGGGCCGACGTGATCGACGCCGCCGCCTTCGAATCCCCCGCCCAGGCGGTCGAGCTCGCGGAGCCGGCGCTCCGGATCATGACGCTGCTCGAGGCGACGCGGGACCCGGCGATCCCCACCCGCATCATCGAGGCGATGGCCGAGGCGCGCCCGCTCGCCGAGATCGTCGCGGCGCCGTGGGCCGCCGAGCCCCTCGCCCCCATCCTGGAGCGCCATCACCGCGCGATCGACGTCGTCCGCTCCCTCGCCCGGATCGACGGGGGCGTCGTCACGTTCGACCTCTCCGGGACGGGGATCGAGTCGGCCAACAAGTTCCTCTCCTACTTCCTCTTCCCCGACGCGGCGTACACTGTCGTCGTGACGCGTGACGCGAAGCGGAGCAAGGTGAGCGTCGGGTCCAACCCGTGGGCGAGGCCCGCGCGCCCGCACGACATCTCGAAGCTCTGCGAGCGCTACGGCGGCGGGGGCCACCCCGTCGTCGGCGCCGTCTCGCTCCCCCCGGATCGCCTCGACGACGCCCGGCGCGTCGCCGCGGAGATCGCCACGACCCTCCGGACCCCTCCCCCGCCATGACCCCCGGCCAGTACATCCTCGTCGTCGACGACGACGCCGACTTCCGCGACGCGCTCTGCGAGGTCCTCTCCGAGGCCGGCTACCCGGTCCAGCAGGCCGGCAACGGCGAGGAGGCGCTGAAGCGCGTCGCCGACGAGATCCCCGGCATCGTCCTGCTCGACCTCAAGATGCCCGTCCTGGACGGCTGGGGCGTGATGGAGCGGATGCGCCAGGACAAGCGCTGGAACGCGATCCCGATCCTCATCCTCTCCGCGTACGGCTTCGAGTGGGAGTCGGAGCTCACCGGCGCGCAGGGCTACATCCCGAAGAGCGTCGGGATGGACGAGATCCTCGAGCGGATCCGCCGCGCGGCGGGGCCGCCGCCGATGCACCACTGACCTCGAGGCGCGCCGCCCCGGTGGCGGAGCCCGCGGGCACCTCACCAGAGCTTCCACCACGGCTTCTTCGGGGCGCGCGGCGCCCTCGGCGGCCGCGGCTTCGGCGGCGGATCGAACACGAAGTCCTCGCCCTCCGACTGGAGCGCCCCCGCCTCCTCGTCGTAGTCCTCCTCGCGACCGGGGACCGGGCGGACGGTCTTCGCGTCCAGGTCGATCCAGGCGGCCTGCCAGGAGTCGCAGGGGCCGAGCTGCATCGGGTGGACGAGACCGGCCTCGTCGAAGCGGCCGTCGAAGCGGATCGCGCTCTCGCGGACGTCCGCGGGCAGGTCCTCGAGCCGGGCCGGGCGCGAGGGCTTCGCGACGAGCCGGTAGGGGCCGGCCACCCAGTTCTCGGTGACGTGCGCGTAGGCGTAGAGGCCGCGCTCGGCGGCGACGGTGTCGCTCACGTCCTCGAAGACGTGGGCGCAGGCCAGGCAGGCGCCGCCGGCGTGGAGCCGATCGACGAGCGCGGCGTCGGGCCTCTCGACGCGGAAGGCGGCCGACCCTTCGCTCGGGACCCGCATGGCCGTCCCCGCGGCGACCTCGGCGGCGAGCGCCGCCTCGTCCCGGAGGAGGAAGATCGCCGGGTGCGGGAAGTCCGCGCGGACGGTGTGCGGGACCTCGAACTTCCACGCCGGCACGGGAGCGACCCGCACCGCCTCGCCGGTCACGGGCAGCTCCTCGAGCGCCGGGTAGTCCTCGCCGAGGTAGGCCTCCGTCGGCACGGCGCCGGCCTCGCCGCTCTCGAAGGCGGCGACGTGGCCGTCCCGGTCCACGGCGAACCAGGTCGTGTCCATCGAGTGGGCGGCCGGGAAGTCGGGGCGGGTCGTCATGGCGGGGTTCCTCCGCATGGAGCGAGGGGGGCTTCGGCGAGCGCGTCGAGGAGCGCCGCGTGGGTCATCGCCCGGAGCGGCGCGCGGCTGCGGGTGTAGGAGCACCAGGCGGCCGTGCCGGCCGCGTCGAGGGAGGCGAAGCGCGGGCTCGGCGCGCAGCCACCCAGGCAGGTCGCGGACTGGAAGGGACCGCCCGCCGCCGCGGCGACCTCCTTCGCGGAGGGCGCGTCGCCGTGGCGCCTCATGGGGAGCCAGACGATCCGGTCGGCGCCGATGCCGGCGGCGCGGAGCGCCGCGCCCGCCTCGCGCGCCGCGGCGAGCCCGGAGCGGCGGACGAGCACGTTCACGCCGCCGCGGATTCCGCGCGCCTCGAGGGCACGCACCTGCCGGACGACGCGGGCCACCTCGGCGGCGTCGGCGGGATCGTGGATCGAGACGTGGATCTTCTCCGGCGCGGCCGTCGCGAGCGCGTCCAGCGCCCCGTCGAGCTGCAGGCCGCTCGTCGTGAAGGAGCGGAAGAGCCGCCCGCGCGTCGCGGCCAGCACCTCGAGGAGCGGCGGGTACTCGAGCGGCTCGCCGCCGCCGAAGGAGACCGCGCGCGTGCCGTGCGCGGCGCAGTCGAGGACGAGCGCCACGACGTCCTCCGGCCGCCACGCGCGCTCACCGCCGGGCCGCGCCCTCGCGTAGCAGAAGGCGCACGCCTTCTCGCAGCGGTCGGTGAGCTCGATCGAGAGCCGCTCCACGAGGCGGCATCGTAACAGGCCGCCGCACCGAACCGTCACCCTCGGGATGCTCGCGACTGCTTCCGCGACGACTCACTGCCGGACGACCTGCACCGCGTACGGGGCGCAGGTCGTCGGGGGGGAGGACGCCTGCACGCGGACCCGGACCGTGGAGAGCCCCGACACCACGACCGGCACCGTCGTGCCGCAGCTCTCGACGCCGCCGCAGGTCCTCACGACGCAGAGCGTGGCAGAGCCGTCCCCTCCCAGCAGCTTCACCAGCCACGTCGTCGGGGAGAACGCGTACGGGAGCGTGAACGCGTACCAGTCCACGTCGGTGGCCGGCACGAGGTTCCCGGCCGCCGCGAGGGAGGCCATGTTGAGCGCGCCGGCGCAGAAGTCGGGGACCGTGTCCGCCTGGCACTCGCAGCCATCGGAGAAGAGCTGGTTCGCGTCGTACCAGCCCGCCTCGCAGGTGCCGACCGAGCAGCCGGTCACGCCCCCACAGACCGAGCCGACCGCGTTGGGCGCGAGCGGGCAGAGCGTCGAGACGGGGACGCCGTCCCCGTCGACCTTGCCGTCGCAGTCGTCGTCGACCCCGTTGCACTCCTCGGGCACGGTGCCGGGGAGGCGGACCGGGCTGCCGAGGCCGTCCAGGCAGTCTCCCCACGCCCGATCGGCGGTGCAGGTCCGGGTCCCGGCGGCGCAGGCGCCGACCGCCGCCCCGCAGGCCTCCTGCGCGCCCGGCGCGCAGCAGCCGGGGACGCCGTCGTCGACGAGGCCGTTGCAGTCCTGATCGAGGCCGTCGCAGAGCTCGGGCGACGGCGTGCACGGGTCCTCCGCCGGCGCG
>DATIVK010000223.1:0-51381 GCA_035465955.1 Anaeromyxobacteraceae bacterium
TCCCGCTCCCTCACCCTGACCCTTCCCTCGATGAGGGAGAGGGGACGGTGCCCGCTATCTCAGCCGCTTCCAGTAGACCAGCTCGTCCACGTCCGGCAGGACGAGCTTCGGGATCGCGCCGACGCGCGTCCAGCCGTGGCGCTCGTAGAACCGCTGCGCCGGCTCGTTGAAGTCCGAGACGAGCAGGAATGCGTGCGCCGCGCCGCGCGCCACCGCCGCCTCGTACGCGGCGAGGAGCGCGGCGCCAGCCCCGCGCCCCTGCGCGCCGTCGAGCACCGCGATGAGCCGGAGGTACCCGCCCATCCCGAGCGTGCCGTGGTGCAGGAACCAGCAGAACCCCACCAGCCGGCCGCCGACCTCGGCGCCGACGAGGCCGTCGCCGCGCGCCAGCGCGGCGCGCAGGTCCGCCTCGAGCTTCGCCGCCGACCGGCTGTAGCGCTCCATGAGCGGCAGCCGCGCGAGGCCGGCGGCGAGCCCGGCGAGGTCCTCCTCCGTGACGGATCGGAGCAGCATCGGGGGGCTCCTTCAGGGCAGCGGGACGACGGCCCCCGCGGCGCCGCCGTGGCTCGCGCGCAGCGTCACCCGGCCGTGGGGGGGGAGGTCGAAGGAGGCGCGGCTCCAGCCCGGCAGGTCCGCGCGGCCGACCGGGCCGGCGCCGTCGACGGTGAGGTCGAGCCCCTCTTCAGGGACGCCGATCGTGAGCCCCGGGAGCGGCCAGTCGCCCTCGTTCCTGAGCTCCGCCGTGCCGTCCGGCCGGTAGGTCACCCGCACGTCGCCGAGCGCCCGCAGCCGATCGCCCGCCTCGGCCCAGGTTAGCGACGCGAGCGCGCCGGCCTCCACCCGGGCCTGGATGCGGGCCAGCGCCTCGTCGAGCGCGGGCGCGATCTCGAGCCCGCCCCCGGCCGCGCGCCGCACGGCGAGCCGCTCGCGCTGCGTCGCCCCGTTGGTCTCGCGCGGCCCCGCGCCGAGGTAGGTGTGCCCCACGAAGAGCCCGCGCTCGCCCTCCAACCGCTCCAGGGCGAGCCCCGAGAGCGCCTCTCCGAGCGCCTCCGGCGACGCGAAGAACATCGAGGACTGGAAGACCCAGAGGCGCGGATCGTCGGCGAACGGGTAGATCGCGGGCGAGGCGGCGTCGGCGGGGCCGGTCGCGAGGACGTTGGCCACCTCGACGGCGCGGAACCCGGCGACGTCGCCCGCCGCCCAGATCCAGCGGATCCCCCCGCGCGCGAGCTCGTCGCGCGCGCCGAACGGCCCCGAGGCGCGCCAGCCCTCCGACGAGAAGGCCTCGCAGTTGGTGTACGGCTGGTGATCGATCCAGGTCCCCGGGGACCACCGGGCCGCGGCCGCGAGCCCGTCGCGGACCTCCGGCGGCGCGTCGCGCCCGTCGGTGATCGAGTGGAGCGCCACCTCCGAGCCCGCGCCGGCCAGGTCGTCGGCGGCCGCGGCGGCCGCCGCGTCGTCGAGCCCCCCGCCCGGCGCGTGGACGAAGAAGCTCCGGGTCAGGCGGAGCCCCCGCCCGAGGAAGCCGCGCCCCGGCGTGCCGGCGGCGTCCGAGGCGCCCCAGAGGATCGCGGCCAGCGCCCCGGCGTCGCTCCGATCCGCGTGGTCGGTGAAGACGACCGCGCCGCGGGCGCCGTCCGGCCACCGCTCGACCACCAGGGGGCGCGCCGGACGATCGGGGTCGAGGTCGTAGAGCACGGCGGAGAACCGCTCCCGCTCGCCGGCGCGGCGCGGCGCCTCGCGGTGGGGGAGCTTGTGCTCGAGGGCGGCGAACTGGCCGTGCTGCGCGTGGGCGTCGAGCCGATCGGTGCAGACCGGGTAGGTGGCGAAGGGCCGGTCGTCGGCGTCGTCGGCGAACAGCGTCACCTCGACGCCCGCCGGGCCGCCCTCCGCCCGCCGCGGCTGGAGCCGCGCCCCCTCGACGCCGTCCCCGGCCACGAGGAGCCCCTCCCCCGCGGCGACCACCACCGGGGTCCCGCGCCCCACCCGGAGCGGCGCGTCGATCGCCCGGAAGCGCAGGGTCCGGTCGACCGCCCATGGCGCGCCGGCGAGGCGCAGCCGAAGCGCCACGCGCTCCACGCCGATCGCCTCGCGCCACGCGACCTCGACCTCCAGCGCGCGCGCCGCGCCGCGCCGCGGCCCGACCGTCACCCGGGCGTCGAACGCGGGATCCGCGGCGCTCCCCGTGAGGCCGCCGTCGGCCGCGACGCGCCAGGCGATGGCCGGCGACCGCTCCCGCCCCCCGGCGCGGACGTCGAGGCTCGCGCCGGCGAAGCCGGGGGAGGAGGCGGCGAGGGCGACGGCGAGGAGCGCGAACACGGACGGACCGCGCGGCGGGGCGGCGCTGCCCGCCGCCTACCGCTCGACCTGCTTCTTCAGCCCCTGGGCGAGGTCGTTGAGCCCCTTCGCCTGCTGGGCCACCGCCTGGGTCGAGGTCATCGTCTCCTGCGTGGCGAGGTAGATCTCGTTCATCGCCTTGAGGACCTGGTCGATCCCGTGGTCCTGCTGCTGGGCGACGGTGGCGATCTCCTTCGCCGCCTGCGAGGAGTCGCGCAGCGTGGTCGCCAGCCGGCGGATGGTCTCCCCCGTCGAGGAGGCGACCTGGGCCCCCTGCTCGGCGCGCCGGACGCCGACCTCCGCCGCGGTCATCGCGGAGAGCATGGCCTTGTGGACCTCGGAGAGGATCCCCTTCACCTGCGCGGCCGCCTTCTTGGAGTCGTCGGAGTGCAGGCGCATCTCGGCGACCACGTCGGCGAAGCCGCGCGCCGCCGGCCCCGCCTTCTGGGCCTCGGCGTTCGCGTGGTCGGCGAGCCGCTGGGAGCGGTCGGCCACGTAGTTCACGACGGTCGCGATCTCGAAGATGTCGCGCATCCGCAGGTTGAGCGCCTCGATCCGCTCGGAGAGGCCGCGGACCTCGTCCGCGAGCTTCACCAGCTCGCCCATGCTGGCGTCGACGGCGCGCAGCCCCTCCTCGGAGCAGCGCGCGCCCGACTGCGCCATCCCGATCACCGTCTCCGCCGTGAGGGCGGCGTGCGTCGCCGTCTGCCCGAGCTGCCCCATGGTGGCGGTGGTCTCACGGACGGAGGCCGCGGTCTCGGCCGTCATCGACGAGAAGGAGGAGACGGTCGAGAGGAGCGCCTGCGCCGAGCCGAAGAGCTCGGACGCGGTCTTGAGGAACGCCTCGCGCCGCCCGGCCTCGAGCGCGAGGATCTGGTCCTGGTGGCGGCCGGCGTAGCTCGCGAGCGCGCCGAGGAAGAGCGGGGCGGACCAGATGATGAGCAGGAGCGGGTCCGCGTTGGCGGCCCGCGCGCCGGCGAGGTCGAGGGTGAAGCCCCCCTGCGCGAAGCGGATGAAGTTCCCGACGACCGGGAACATGAGGCCCAGGAGGATCCCGTAGACCGCGTACCTGCGTGCGTTCATCGCTGGAGTGGCACCCCTCGGCGCCGGAAGCGAGCGTCGGCGCGGCGGTCGGGGGAGCCGACGAGCGCCGCGCCGCGCGGGCGCCGGCCGGCCGAACGCCGACGCCGCGGAGCGCATCCTCCGGCATCCCGGCGGGGGTGTCCATAGCCACCCGTCCTACGGGCCGACGCACGCCTCCTGCATCGGGCCCGAGTGGGCGACGGTAGCCAAAGGTGGGCCCTCAGCGTCCGGTGGAGGTCTTCAGGTGGGAGGCGAGCTGGTTGAGCGACTTCGCCTCCTGCGCCACCTGGTGCGTCGAGGCCACGGTGTCCTCGGTGGCGAGGTAGATCTCGTTCATCGCCTTGAGGACCTGGTCGATGCCGTTCTCCTGCTGCTGCGCGACGCGCGCGATGTCCCGCGCGGCGCGCGCGGCGTCCCGCAGCGCGCCGGCGAGGTTGCGGATCGTGTCGCTGGTCCGGGAGGCGACCTGCGCGCCGGCCTCCGCGCGCTGGCCGCCGACCTCGGCGGCCGCCATCGCGGAGAGCATCGCCTTGTGCATCTCGGCGAGGTTCTGCTTCACCTGCGCCGCCGACCGCTTGCTCTCCTCGGCGTAGCGCCCCATCTCCACGGCGAGGTCGCGCAGCCCCGGCGCGGCCGGCCCCGCGCGCTGCGCCTCCTGGGCCACGCTCTCCGCCAGCTTCTGCGAGCGCTCGGCCGCGTAGGCCATGACGCCGGACACCTCGAAGATGTCGCGCATGCGGGCGTTCAGCGTCTCGATCTTGGCGGAGAGCCCGCGCACCTCGTCGGCGAGCTGGACCAGCTCGGCGCCCGAGCTCTCGGCCTGCTTCAGCTCGCGCTCCGCGGTGCGCTCCGCCTGCTCGGCGAGGCCGATCACCGTCTCGGCCGTGAGGGCGGCGGCCGTGGCGGTCTGCGAGAGGTGCGTCATGGTCGCGGTGGTCTCGCGGACCGAGGCCGCGGTCTCGGCCGTGGTGCTCGTGAAGGCGCTGACGTTCCCGAGGAGCCCCTGCGCGGCGTGGATGAGCTCGCTCGCGGTGCGGGTGAGCGCGTCGCGCCGCGCGGCCTCGAGCCGGGCGATCTCGCCGGACTGCTCGCCCAGGCGGGAGGTCTGGCTGACGATCAGGAGGCCGAGGCCCGCGAGGACGAAGGGGGCCGACGCCATGATCCAGATGAGGGGCTGCGTGCGCACGGCGGCGGCCAGCGCGGCCGGGGTGAGGACCCCGCTCGTCCGCAGCGCCTCGATCACGGTGCCCACCATCGGCAGGCCGACGCCCGCCACGGCGCCATACACGTCGTACCGCTGGACCTTCATCGGGCGTTCTCCGTGGGGAATGGGAGCCCGCATTCTCCCTCAGAACGCCGGCGGGATACAGGGTATCCTGACGGCGGCCGCGCGCCGCCGCGCGGTGGGAGGGGCCATGGAAGATCTGCGCGTTCCCAAGCGTCGCGTCCCGGTCGAGATGATCCTGCCCGGCGGCGCCGCGCGACGGATGACGCTGTTCCTCTCCGAGGTGGCGGAGGATCACACGGGGCCGGAGCGCCCGTCCGACCTCCTCAACGGCGGCGACGACTTCGTCCCGGCCTTCGACGAGGCCGGGAAGACGATGACCTTCCTGAACCGGTCGACGATCTCGGCGGTGCGGCTCGACCCCGCCCTGGACACCGACGTCGACGAGGACGTGAGCCTCCCGACCGAGCACGCCGTCGAGGTGCTCCTCCGCGACGGCACCGCGCTGCGCGGCCTGGTCTCCTTCCTCCGCCCCACCGAGCGCTCCCGCCTCGTCGACTTCCTGAACGAGTCCCCACCCTTCTTCCGGCTCCTCGACGACTCCACCCTGGTGCTGGTCAACAAGCGCCACGTCGTCCGGGTCACGCTGAACGCGGAGTAGCCATGGCCCGGATCGATCCCTTCATCGAGCGCCTCGTCGCGGAGCAGGCCGACCGGCTCGAGATGTCGGCCGGGCAGGGGGCGATGATCCACGGCCCGCGCGGCCCGCAGCCGCTCATCCGGCAGCCGCTCACCGCCGCCCAGATCGCCGGCGCGCTGGCCGAGATCGTCCCGGAGGAGCTCCGCGCGGGCTTCCCGCGCCCGGGGAGGACGTCGTTCGCGTACGACGGCCCGCACGGCGCGGTGGAGGTCCGGGTCGAGGCGACGGGCGGCTCGATCCGCGCGACCATCGTCCCCGTGGCGAAGCCGGGCGCCGTCGACCTCGCCCCCGCCCCGGACGTCTTCCCCGGCGGCGCCCCCGGCGCGCGTCGTCCCGCCGCCACGCCTCCGCCCGCGCCCCCCGCGCCGCGCCCGCCGGCCACCCCTGCCCGCGCGGCGGCCGGCCGGCAGGGCGCCGTCCCGAACCCGCCCGAGCCCCGCCTCGCCATCGACGCGCTCCTCGCCGCCATGCTGGAGCGCCGCGCGTCCGACCTCCACCTCTCCTCCGACTCGCCGCCGATGTTCCGCATCGACGGGGACATGGCGGAGGTGGAGGACTACGGCCCGGTCCAGGGCGAGCGGCTGAAGGAGCTGATCTGGGCCATCGCCCCCGAGAAGAACCGGGAGGAGTGGCACGCGCGCAAGGACACCGACTTCGCCCACGAGATCCCCGCCGCGCGCTTCCGCGTCAACGTCTTCGCCGACCGCAAGGGGATCGGGGCCGTGCTGCGCCAGATCCCGAACGACATCCTGACCGCGGAGAAGATGGGGCTCTCCCAGGCCATCCTCGATCTCTGCTGGCTCACGAAGGGGCTGGTGCTCGTGACCGGCCCCACCGGGTCCGGCAAGTCGACGACGCTCGCGGCGATGATCGACTACATCAACCGGAACCGCTCGGACCACATCATCACGATCGAGGATCCGATCGAGTTCGTCCACCCGAACAAGCGCTGCCTCGTGAACCAGCGCGAGGTGGGGGTGCACACGGGCTCCTTCAAGGCGGCCCTGCGCGCGGCGCTCCGCGAGGACCCCGACGTGGTGCTCGTGGGCGAGCTGCGCGACCTCGAGACGATCGCCATCGCGATCGAGACGGCGGAGACGGGCCACCTCGTCTTCGGGACGCTCCACACCAACACGGCGCCGTCCACCGTCGACCGCATCATCGACCAGTTCCCGGCCGACCGGCAGGCGCAGATCCGGATGATGCTCTCCGAGTCGCTGAAGGGGGTCATCTCGCAGACGCTCTGCAAGCGGATCGGCGGCGGGCGCGTCCCGGCGCAGGAGGTGCTCCTCGTGCCGAGCAGCGTGGCGAACCTGATCCGCGAGGGGAAGACCTTCCAGATCCCCTCGATGATGCAGACCGGCCGCGCGTCCGGGATGGCCACGCTCAACGACGCGCTGATCGACCTGGTGAAGAAGAAGGTCGTCGAGCCGAAGGAGGCCTGGATGAAGGCCGTGGCCAAGGCGGAGTTCAAGGCCCTGCTCGAGCGCGCGAACGTCCACGTCGATCTCGAGGGATGAGGGGGCGGCTCCTCGATGCGGCTGCGCGGCCTCAAGTACCGGCACAAGCTCCTCGCCCCGGCGGCCGTCGTGCTGGTGGCGGCGGCCCTCGCCACCGTGGCCACGCTCTACCTGTCCCGCCGCGCCGACGTCGTCTTCGCGCACGTCCAGCGCGACGACCTCCCGGTCCTCAACCTCTCGCACGACCTCGAGACCCTCCTGTTCCGGCTCCACCGCACCTTCCAGGACGCGGCGGGGGCGCAGGACACCGGCCGCATCGAGGAGGCCGACGCGATCCGCGACGCGATCCTCGCGAGGCTCGAGCTGGCGGCGCGCGAGGGCGTCCCCGTGGACCACGTCGAGCGGCACCGCGCCGAGATCGACGGCTACTTCCTGCTCGCGCGCAGCGCCGCCACGCACCTCGCGCGCGGCGGCAGCGCGCAGGCGATCGCGGCCACGCTGACCGACATGTCCACGCGCTACCGCGATCTGCAGGCGGGGCTCGCGAAGGACCTCGCCGCGGCGAAGGAGGCCATGGACGGCGGCATCGACGAGGCCCGCGCCCTGCACCGGACCTCGGTCCTCGCCGGCGCGATCCTCTTCCTCGCCGGCGCCCTCGCCTCGGCGGCGGTGGCGGCCTGGCTGGCCTCCGAGATCTCCGAGCCGCTGGAGGCGCTGCAGCGCGCCGCCGCCGGCGTCGCGGAGGGCGACCTGACCCAGCCCCTCGACTTCCACTCGGAGGACGAGGTCGGCGCGCTCGCCGACGCCTTCCGCGGCATGGTCGAGCGGCTCCGGGGGATGCTCTCCGCGCTGCGCGCCACCTCGAGCGAGCTCACCGGCGCCGCCGACACGCTCACCCTCCTCACCCAGGCGCAGACCGAGCTGCTCGAGACGCAGGCCTGGAACGTCGCGCGGACGACCACCACGACCCGGGACCTCGAGCGGAGCGCCGCCCTCGCCTCGAGCCGCACCGACTCCGTGCTGGCCGTCGCGCGCCGCGCCGGCCACGTCGGCGAGACGGGCCAGACCTCGGCGACCCGCAGCCTCGAGGGGATCGGCCAGATCCGCGACTCGGTGCGCTCCATCATCTCCCGGTCGACCCAGCTGCGCGACCAGACCCGCCAGGTCGGCGAGGTGGTCGAGTCCGTCATGGACCTCGCCACGCGCTCGCACGTGCTCTCGCTCAACGCGTCGATCGAGGCCCAGCGCGCCGGCGAGTCGGGCAAGGGCTTCGCCGTCGTCGCGGCGGAGATGCGCGCCCTCGCCGACCAGTCGGGGCGCGCCGCCGCCCACATCGGCAAGACGGTCGAGGACATCCTCGCCGCCATCGAGGCGACCCTCCGCGTCACCGACGCCTCGAACCGCGGGATGGAGGGGAGCATGGCGCAGATCCGGGCGTCGGGCGAGAGCCTGCGCGAGATCGGCGCCATCGCCCAGGAGACCTCCGAGGCCGCCCTCCAGATCGCGGCGGCCGTGACCGAGCAGGGGCGCGGCATCGGCCAGATCGCCGTGGCGATGCGGGAGCTGAACACCGGCATGGAGGCGACCGTCAACCGGATCCAGGAGGTCGAGGAGGCCGCCGCAGCGCTCAAGAAGACCGCCGACCGGATCGGCGAGATCGCCCACGGCTTCAGGGTGTAGTGCCCTCGTCCCGCCCCTTCCACGGGGACAGGTCGATGCCGTAGTCCACGATCTTCTTCTGGACCGTCGGGTAGCTCACCCCCATCCAGCGCGCGACCTGGCTGCGGTTGCCGCCGGCCCGCTCCAGGAGCTCCGCGACGTACGCGCGCTCCACCTCGGCGAGCGTCGGCGGGGGGCCGGCGGGGAGCGTGGGCTCGGGGGCGCCCGGGGCCGACCTCATGAGGAGCGACCCGGGCCCGAGCAGGGCGCCCGACTCCAGGATCACCGCCCGCTCGATCACGTTCCGCAGCTCGCGGACGTTCCCGGGGAACGGGTAGGCCAGGAGCCGCTGCTCGGTCTCGGGGGCGAGCGCCCGGATCGTCTTCCCCGCGCGCGCGGCCAGCTCGGCGAGGAAGAAGCGCGCGAGGGGGAGGACGTCCTCGCGCCGCTCGCGGAGCGGCGGCAGGTGGACGCGGAAGACGTCGAGGCGGTGGAACAGGTCGAGGCGGAAGCGCCCCTCCTCGACCGCCGCGTCGAGGTCGCGGTGGGTGGCGGCGACGAACCGGACGTCGGCGGTCAGGTCCCGCGAGCCCCCGAGGCGCCGGAACGTGAGCGTCTCGATCACCTTGAGCAGCTTCGCCTGGGTGGCGAGCGGCATGTCCCCGACCTCGTCCAGGAAGACCGTCCCGCCCTCCGCCTCCTCGAGGAGCCCCGGCTTCGCCCGCGCCGCGTCGGTGAACGCCCCCTTCTCGTAGCCGAAGAGCTCCGCCTCGAGCAGCGTCTCCGGGATGGCCGCGCAGTTGAGCTCCACGAACGGACCGTCGCCGCGCGACGGGGTCAGGAGGTGGATGCGCTGGGCGACCAGCTCCTTGCCGGTGCCGCTCTCCCCCGTGACGAGGACGGTGGTGTTGGGCGAGGCCGCGACCTTCGCGGCGAGGTCGAGGACCGTCCGCATCGCCGCCGAGCTCCCCTCGCAGAAGTCCCGCTGCAGGCGGCGGCGTGACGCGCCGCTCAGCCCCTCGGCCCGCCGCCGCAGGCGGCGCGAGGCCGCCGCCTTGCCCACGGCCATCACCAGCGCCTGCAGGTCGATCGGCTTCGCCAGGTAGTCGGTGGCGCCGCGCTTCACCGCGGCCACCGCGTTCTCGATCTCGCCGTACGCGGTGGCCATGACGACGGCGGGGGCGTCCGGTCCCCCGTCGGCGAGGAGCCGCGTCAGGACCTCGAGGCCGTCCGCGTCCGGCAGGTTGCGGTCGAGGATCACGACCCGCGGCGTCCAGGCCTGCGCCGTGGCGAGCGCCTCCGACCCGCTCGCCACCGCGCGGACCTCGTACCCCTCCGCCGCGAGGCCGGCCTGCGCCACCACGCGGAAGCTCTTGTCGTCGTCGACCACCAGGACTCGATCGCTCATGGGCTCCTCATCGGCAGCGCGACCCGGAAGGTGGTGCCGCCGCCGCTCCTGTCCTGCACCGTGACCCGCCCGCCGTGCGCCTCCACCACGCGCCGGACGATGACCAGCCCGAGGCCGGTGCCCGTCCGCTTGGTGGTGACGAACGGCTCGAAGAGGCGGCGGCGGACCTCCGGCGCGACGCCGGCGCCGCGGTCGCTCACCTCGACGATCGCCTCCCCGTCCGCCCGCCGGGCCTCCAGCTCCAGCACGCGGCCGCGACCGGCCGCCGGCGCGCCGAGCGGCTCGCCGAAGGCGCCGGGCCCCATCGCCTCGATCCCGTTCCGCGCGAGGTTCACGAGCGCCGAGAGGAGCTTCGGCCGGTCGCCGGCGAGGACGATCGGCGCCGGCGGGAGCTCGGCCCGGACGGTGACGCCGCAGTCGTCCGCGAGGTCGGCGACGGCCTCGCGGACCTCGGCGCAGAGCGCCCCGAGGTCGAGCTCGCGCAGCGAGAGCCCCGGCGTCGCGGCGAAGAGGGTGAGGTCGTCCGCCACGTCGCGCAGGCGCGCGATCTCGGCGCGCGCGCGCCGGTGGACCGTCGTGGTGGTCTCGGCGTCCGCGCGGCCGGTCGCGAGCACGTCGACCCCCACCGAGAGCCCGTTGAGCGCGTTCTTCACCTCGTGCGCGATCGCCCCCGCGGTCTTCCCCATGGCGGCGAGATCCCGGGCGCGCGCCAGCTCCAGCTCCGTGTGCTCCAGGCGGCTCAGCGTCGCCGCCACCACCACGCCCCCCGCGGCCGCGAGCACGAGCGCCGCCATCACGAGCCAGACCAGCATGCGGAAGGGCGCCGCCAGGGCCCCCTCCACCTCCGCGGCGGAGAGGATCTGGCGCAGGCGGAGGCCGTCGGCGCCGACGTCGGCCTCCGTGACCAGCCAGCGCTCCCCGTCGCTCGTGACCCAGGCCTGCCCGGCGGCGTCGAGGCGCAGCGGCGGAGGCGGCCTCCCGGCGCGCGCCGTCGAGACGGCCTCCTCCCCGCCGGCGGAGCGGTGGACGAGGGAGACGGCGCCCCGCCCTCCGAGCGCCCGCCGGAGGGCCGCGCCGAAGAGATCCCGACCGCCGCGGCCGTCCACCAGCGCCGCGATGGCCCCGCGCCCCGCCACCGGCGCGACCACGGCGATCTCCCCCGCCGACGGCCGCACGACCGCGCCGTCCCGGCCGCGCGCGACGGCGACGAGGGCTTCGCCCCCGGCCGCCGGGTGCGCCTGCCTCGGCTCGGCCCAGACCACGCCGCCGCGATCGTCGAGGACGACCACCCCGACGGAGAGGACCGCGCTGTCGCGCCGGGCGAGGCGCAGGACCGCCTTCTCCGGCTCGAGGTCTCCGTCGGCGAGGTCGAACTCGGCGAGCTGGGAGAGCCGGGCCACCTCGCGCACCAGGGCGTCGAGCTCCTCGGCGAGCTGGATGGCCCTGGCCTCGACGCGGACCTCCTCCGTCTCCGCCGCGCCCTCGAGGGTGGCCTCCCGGTAACGCCAGAGCAGGACCGTGCCGACGAGCGCGACGACGGCCACGGCGAAGCCCGCGAGGACGAGGACGAGCCGTTCGGACCGGATCGGCGTGCGGCGGTTGGGGGCCACGCGTGGATCGTAACAGCCTTCTTCGCCCGCGCAGTCCCGCGAGGGGCGGCGCGCGCCGCGAGAGGGCCCGGGCCCGCCTCCGGGCCCTCCAGCGCGGCCGAGGTTGGAGTTGGCACGACGGTGAGGTATCACCCCGCGATGGCCGAGCCCGCCGCCGCCGCCCCCCTCGACGCGCCCCTCGCCCGCCTGCTCCCCGGCCCGGGCGACACGCTCCCCGCCGACGCCATCCTCGACCGGTTCGTCGGGTGGGCGTCCGGGAGCGGCCTCTCGCTCTACGAGCACCAGGAGGAGGCGATCCTGCAGCTGCTCGACGGGCTCCACGTCGTCCTGTCCACGCCGACGGGCTCGGGCAAGTCGCTCGTCGCCACCTTCCTGCACTTCAAGGCGATGGCGGAGGGCAGGCGCTCCTTCTACACCTGCCCGATCAAGGCGCTGGTGAACGAGAAGTTCTTCGACCTGTGCCGGCTCTTCGGCCCCGAGAACGTCGGGATGATGACCGGCGACGGGGCGGTCAACCGCGACGCCCCGATCGTCTGCTGCACCGCCGAGATCCTGATGAACCTCGCGGTGCGCGACGGCAGCGCCCGGATCGACGCCGTGGTGATGGACGAGTTCCACTACTACGGCGACAAGGAGCGGGGCGTGGCCTGGCAGGTCCCGCTCCTCGCGCGCCCCGAGGCCACCTTCCTCCTCATGTCGGCGACGCTGGGGGACACGGCCGCCATCGAGGAGGCGCTCGCCCTCCGGAGCGGCCGGAAGGTGGCGCGCGTCCACGGCGCGGTGCGGCCGGTGCCCCTCGAGTTCGAGTACCGCGAGACGCCGCTCCACGAGACGATCGACGACCTCGTGGGCGCGGGCCGCGCGCCCATCTACCTCGTGAACTTCACGCAGCGGGCGGCCGCGGAGCAGGCGCAGAACCTCATGTCGGCCAACTTCTCGTCGAAGGAGGAGAAGGGGCGGATCGCCGACGCGCTGCAGGGCTTCCGCTTCGACTCCCCGTACGGCAAGGAGATCCAGCGCTTCCTGCGGCACGGCGTCGGCCTCCACCACGCCGGGCTCCTCCCCAGGTACCGGCTCCTCGTCGAGAAGCTGGCGCAGGGGGGGCTCCTCAAGGTCGTCTCGGGGACCGACACGCTCGGCATGGGCGTGAACATCCCCATCCGCACCGTCCTCTTCACGCAGCTCTGCAAGTTCGACGGCGAGAAGACCGCCCTCCTCGCGGCGCGCGACTTCCACCAGATCTCGGGGCGCGCGGGGCGCAAGGGGTTCGACGAGAAGGGGTACGTCGTCGCGCAGGCCCCCGAGCACGTCATCGAGAACAAGCGGCTGGCCGAGAAGGCGGCGGCCGGCAAGAAGGTGGTGAAGAAGCAGCCGCCCACCAAGGGCTACGTCCCGTGGGATCGCGCCACCTTCGAGCGGCTCCAGGCGAAGCAGCCCGAGCCCATGGAGAGCCGCTTCGAGCCGACCTTCGGGCTCATCGTGAACCTCCTCCAGTGCGAGACCGACCGCCGCGGCGGCGGCTACGGCCGCCTCGTCGAGCTGATCGCCCACAGCCACGGGAACGACTACACGCGGCGCAAGCACCGGCGCCTCGCCGCGGCGCGCTTCCGCACGCTGCGCCACGCCGGGCTCCTGCGGCTCGAGGGGATCGAGGGCTACGCCGGGCGGTACGTGCGCCCCGCCTCCGGCCTCCAGCGCGACTTCTCGCTCTTCCACACCCTCTCGCTCTACCTGCTCGACACCCTCCCGAGGATCCCGCGCGAGCGGGAGACCTACGCGCTCGACGTCCTCTCGCTGGTCGAGGCGATCCAGGAGAACCCCGACGTCATCCTCTGGAAGCAGCTCGACCGGGCCCGGGGCGAGGCGGTGGCCGAGATGAAGGCGCGCGGCATGTAGTACGACGAGCGGATGGCGGAGCTCGAGAAGGTGGAGTACCCGAAGCCGAACCGCGACTTCACCTACGCCACCTTCAACGAGTTCGCCGCGAAGCATCCGTGGGTCGGCGCCGAGAACATCCGGCCGAAGTCGGTCGCGCGCGAGATGGTCGAGCGGTTCATGACGTTCGCCGACTACGTGCGCGAGTACGAGCTGCAGCGCTCCGAGGGGCTCCTCCTCCGCTACCTCTCGGAGAGCTACAAGACGCTCGCGCAGACGGTCCCCGAGGGCTACCGCGACGAGGCGCTCGACGACGTCCTCGCCTTCCTCCGGGCGACCGTCCGCGGCGTCGACTCCTCGCTCCTCGACGAGTGGGAGCGCATGCGGGACGCCGACTACCAGCCGCTGCCGCAGGCCGCCCCGGAGCGCCCGCTCGGTCCGCCGCCGATCTGGGCCGACGAGCGCGCCTTCAAGGCGCGGATTCGGAGCGAGCTGCACCGGCTGCTGGTGGCGCTCGCGCGGAAGGACTGGCCCGCCGCCCTCGCGGCGCTGCGCGATCCCGAGGGGAGCTGGACCCCGGCGTCGCTGGAGGCCGCCCTGGCGCCCTACTTCGCCGAGCACCCGCGGATCGACGTCACGCCCGCGGCGCGGAGGCCCGACCGCACCCACCTCTCCGCCGGGGGGGACCGGCGGTGGGAGGCGGTCCAGCAGGTGGTGGACGAGGCGGGCGAGGCCGACTGGGCGCTCTTCTGCGAGGTCGACCTGACCCGCCCCTTCGAGGCCGACCGCCCGCTGGTCTCGCTGGTGCGGGTGGGCACCTGACCGGCCGCGCC
Organism: Anaeromyxobacteraceae bacterium; assembly: GCA_035465955.1. GTDB lineage: Bacteria > Myxococcota > Myxococcia > Myxococcales > Anaeromyxobacteraceae > DATIVK01. The sequence continues at coordinate 14,191 of DATIVK010000223.1, forward strand.
TCACTTGGGGAGGGGCGCCGGTCGCCGCGCGGTGAATGCGGCGGCCGCTCGTATAGTCGGAGGATCCGGATGGCTCGCCACGCCCTCATCCTCCCGCTCCTCGCGGCCGCCCTCGGCGCGGCGAAGCCCGCCCCGGCGGAGGGCGCGGCGCCGGGCCCGCTGCTCGTCGGGATCTCCGCGCGGCTCTCCCCCCGCGAGTCCTTCGCCTTCTACGAGCCGCTCCTCGGCTACCTCGGCGGCAAGCTCGGGCGGCGGGTCGAGATGATCCAGTTCTCGACCTACGAGGAGATGGACAGCGCGCTCGAGCGGCGCGACCTCGACTTCGCGTTCCTCTGCTCCCGCTCCTACGTCCGGGATCACGCGAAGTTCGGCGTCGAGCTGCTCGCGGCCCCCCAGAGCCACGGCCGCGCCTTCTACTACGCGGTGCTCATCGTGCCGGCGACGAGCACCGCGCGGTCGCTCGCCGACCTGCGCGGGCGGCGGTTCGCCTTCACGGACCCCGGCTCCGCGACCGGGCGGCTCGCGCCCGCCTACCAGGTCCGGCGCGAGTTCGGGGTGAGCCCCGAGGCCTTCTTCTCCGACGTCGTCTACGCGGGGTCCCACGACGGCGCGATCGCCGAGGTGAACGCGGGGACGGTGGACGGCGCCTCCGTCGACAGCCTCGTCTACGAGTACCTCGCGGCGCGCCACCCGGAGCGCGTGCAGCACGTCCGGATCCTCGCGAAGTCGCCGCCCTACGGCGTCCCGCCCGTCGTCGCCAACCGGAGGGCCGACCCCGGCGTGCGCCGGCGGGTCGCCGAGGTCCTCCTCGGCATGCACGCCGACCCCGATGGGCGGCGGCTCCTCGACGCGATCCGGGTCGAGCGCTTCATCGTGCCGGCCGACGCCGACTACGACGCGGTGCGCGAGATGGAGACGCGGCTCGCGGAGCGCGGCCCGCCGCGGTAGCCTCTTCCGCATGCCCTCCCCTGCGCGTCCGACGTTCTTCCTCCCCGCGGGCCGGAGCGACGCCGCGTCGCTGCGGGCGAGCGCCGCGCGGCTCGCCGCCAGCCAGACGGTCGCCGCCGTCTTCCAGGCGGCGGACGGCGCGGTCGCGATCCTCGACGGCCAGCGCCAGATCGTCGCCGTGAACGCGGGCGCGCTCGCGCTGCTCGGCGAGGGGGCCGGCGACGCGCTCGGCCTCCGCCCCGGCGAGGCGCTCGGCTGCACGCGCGCGGCCGACGGGCCGGACGGCTGCGGCACCGGCGCCGCCTGCGCCAGCTGCGGCGCGGCGCTCGCCATCCTGAGCGCCGAGCACCGCGGCCGCCCCGCGGAGCGGGAGTGCACCATCACGGTGCGGCGCGGAGACCGCCGGGTGGACGTGGACCTCCGCGTGCGGGCCGCCCCGCTCGATCTCGAGGGCGAGCGGTTCGTCCTCATCGCGGTCGCCGACGTCAGCGCGGAGCGCCGGCGCCAGATGCTGGAGCGGTCCTTCTCCGGGGACGTGATCCAGGCCCTCGCGACGCTGCGCAGCGCGGCGGCGGCGCTCGGGGACCCGAGCCCCTCCCCGGAGGCCATCGCGCGGGTGCGCCAGCTGATCCTGCAGCTCGATCGTGCCGTCCAGATCCAGCGCGCCCTCGCGGCGGGCGTCGGCGGGCAGCTGGAGCCCGTCGCGCGCACCGTCTCGATCGCGGAGGAGCTGGCCGCGCTCGGGCGGGCGGCGGAGTCGGCGCCCCCCGCCCGCGGCCGGCGCGTCGAGATCTCGTCCGCCCCGGCGGGGGAGATGATGGTCACCGACCCCGCCATGCTGCAGCACGTGCTCCTCGCGATGGTGCTCAACGCCCTGGAGGCCAGCCGGGCCGGCGGCACCGTCCGCGTCCACGCGGAGCTCGGCGCGGCGCTCGTCACCTTCAGCGTCTGGAACGCGGGCCACGTCCCGGCCGCGCTCGTCCACCGGATCTTCCAGCGCTACTTCACGACGCGCGGTCCGGGGCGAGGCAACGGCACCTGGTCGATGAAGGTGGTCGGCGAGGAGTTGCTGCGCGGCGAGGTCGGCTTCCGGACGTCGGAGCAGGGTGGCACCACCTTCTGGCTGACCCTCCCCCGCCGCCCCTTCGCCCACGCGTGACGGGGCGTGGGAGCTCCTTCCTAACCCATTAGGGCTCCGTCTAACGGGGGCAGGACCCGGGCGGCTTCAGGCCGTAGCGACTCGCGGGTCGGATGGGTACACTCCGGCCATGGTGCGGTCTTTCGTCGCAGTCGCAGCGATCGTTATCGGAGCCTCCTCCACCGTCCCGAGCGAGGGACATGCGTTTGCCAACCTCCCCGTCGGCGGGACGGTGAGAAACCGTCAGTTGCCGACGCTCGACGGCCGGCGCGCCCCGCTCCTCGGGAGCGCGAAGGCCAACGTCTTCGTCTTCTTCCGCCCCGGGCAGGACCACTCCCTGCAAACGCTGACGCAGATCGCCCAGCTCGAGCGGGAGCTCCAGGGGAAGCCGGTCGCCTTCACGGCGGTGACCTCCGACGGCTACCCGCGCGACGAGGTCGCGGCCGTCGTCCGCGAGTCGGGCGTGCGGATGCCCATTCTGATCGACGCGGGCGACGCCCTCTACGGCGAGCTGGGCGTGGTCATGCACCCGGTGGTCGGGATCGCGGACGAGCGGGGGAAGCTGATCGCGTACCAGCACTTCCTCAAGATCAACATGCTCGACGTCGTCCGGGGCCGGATCCAGGTGGCGCTCGGCGAGATCGGCGACGTCGAGATGGCGCGGCTCCTCGAGCCGCCGGCGGCGAAGGTCGACCTCGGCAACCGCGCCGGGGCGAAGAGCCGCTTCCTCCTCGCCCGCGCCCTGCTCGCGCGCGGCAACGTCGAGAAGGCGATCGAGAACGCCCGCGCCGGCGTCGCCCTCGACCCGACCTTCGCGCCGGTCCAGGCGATCCTCGCGAAGGCGCTCTCGGCCGCGGGCCAGTGCGCGGAGGCCGAGCAGGCGCTCGCCGCGGCGATCCGGCTCGACCCCGCCGACCCGACCGCGGCGGAGGCGCGCGGCCACTGCGTGGCCAGCCGGTAGGCCTCCCGCGACCGCCCCGCACGGGGCCTGCTCTCGCCTCCGCGCGGGTGCGAAGGTGTACGCCGCACCGCGCCGCCCGGGGGGGGGAGCACTTGGCACACTGGAGATCCGCGATCCGGCTGCTCACGCTGGTCGGCGCGCTCGGCGCGGCGCGCGCCGCCGCGCCCCCACAGGAGCCGGTCCGGTTCTGGCCCAGCGCCACGTGCGCCGGCTGCCACCGGAGCCAGGTCGAGCAGCACTTCCAGTCCCACCACGAGCGGTCGTTCACCAGCCCGCTCTTCCAGGCCCAGTACTTCGAGATGGTCCTGCCCCGGGCGTCGCGCGATCCGGCGATCGCCGCCGACGCGAGGAACTGCACGGCCTGCCACTCGCCGGTCTCCTACGCCAACGAGCGGAGCCTCGCGACGAGCGCGGGCGTCACGGATCCGAGCCTCGCGGGGGTCACCTGCGACCTCTGCCACACGATCGTCGGCTACGACGGGAAGCTCCCGCAGAACGGCAACTTCGTCGTCTCGCCCGGGCCGATCAAGTACGGCCCCTACCGGAAGGGCGGCAGCCACCACGGCGCGTACAACGACCTGCAGACGACGAGCGAGATCTGCGCCGTCTGCCACGAGGCGGTGAACGCCCACGGCCTCCGCGTGAAGGCGACCTTCTCGGAGTGGAAGGAGAGCGCGTTCGCGAAGCGGGGCGTCCAGTGCCAGGACTGCCACATGAGCCGGGACGGGGTGTTCGTGGACGGCGGGCGCTACGAGTCGGGCCAGGTCTCCGCCGACGCGATCTCGCACGCGCCGTCCCGCGACAAGATCTACTCGCACCGCTTCCCGGGCATCCACTCCGGCGCGCCGGTCGAGGGGGCGGTCGGGCTGCGGATCGCCAGGGCGCCGGAGCGCGTGCCCGCGGGGCAGCCGTTCGTCCTCAACGTGACCGTGGACAACGGAAACACCGCGCACTGCCTCCCCACCGGGAGCGCGGACCTGCGCCTCCTCTGGCTCGAGGTGGTCGCGAAGATCGACGGCCGCCCGGTCCCGATCCCCGCCGACAACTCGGCGCGCGGAACCTGGGGGGCCGTCGGCGAGAACTCCGACGACGCGCTCGTCCTCGGCGGGGACGTCCCGCAGGGTGCGCGGCTGTACCGCGCGGTCTACTTCGACCGCCGCAACCACCAGACGCTCGCCTCCTTCGACGCGACCTCGATCGCCTTCGACAACCGGCTCAGGCCGGGGGAGAAGCGGGTCGAGGGCTACACGATCCCGGTGCCGCGCGAGGCGACCGGCACCCTCCAGGTCGAGGCCCGGCTCCGCTACCGCGCCTTCCCCACCTCGCTCGCGAAGGACCTGGACGTGACGCCGCCGCCGGTGGTCGAGGTCGCCCAGGCGAGCCGCGAGATCGGCCTCGACCCCGCCCCGCCCGAGGCGCCCGCCGCGGCGGCGCCGCTGCACCTCACGCCGCTGGAGCGGCTCGACCAACTCAGGAAGAGGAGGACGTCGCCATGAGCCACGCCATCGGAGCGGCCCTCTCCCTCGCGGCCCTGCTCCCCGCCGCTGCCCTCGCCGCCGCCCCCGTCCCGCCGCTCGCCCAGCCCGGCCGCGGCGCCGCCGCCGCGCAGCGGGGGGCCACGGGCTACTGGCCCTCCTCCACGTGCGGTGGGTGCCACCCCCGGACGCTCGGTCAACAGATCGAGTCGCACCACGAGGCCTCCTTCACCAACCCGATCTTCCAGGCGCAGTACTTCGAGATGGTGCTCCCGCGGGCCAGCCGCGAGCCGGCGCTGGCGGCCGAGGCCCGCTCCTGCGCCGCCTGCCACGCGCCGGTCGCCTTCGGCGCCTCGCGCTCCGCCACGCGCGAGGCGTCGACGGACCCGAGCATGTCGGGGGTCACCTGCGACCTCTGCCACACGATCCGCGGGATCGACGGGCAGGAGCCCCTCAACGGCAACTTCCTCTCGAGCCCCAGCGAGGTGAAGTTCGGCCCGCTGAAGGGGGCGGACAACGCCCACCACGCCTTCTCGCCCATCCAGTCGAAGAGCGAGCTCTGCGGCACCTGCCACGAGGCGACCAACCACCACGGCCTGCGGGTGAAGTCCACCTTCACCGAGTGGGCGCAGAGCCCCTCGGCGAAGGGCGGGATCCAGTGCCAGGACTGCCACATGACGCGCGACGGCCTGGTGCGCGCCGCCGCGATCGGCTCGGAGGGGTTCGTCCGCTACACGCACCGCTTCCCGGGCGCCCACTCGCGCTCGCAGGTGGAGGGGGCGATCCGGCTGGGGATCGAGCCGGCCACGGCCGCCGGCCGCCGCCTCGCCTTCCAGGTCACGGTCGACAACCGCAAGTCCGGCCACCGGATGCCGACCGGCAGCACCGACCTGCGCCTGCTCTGGCTGGACGTCACGGCGCGCGCCGGCGACCAGGTGCTCGCGGTGCCGGTGTCGGGCGGCGGCCTCGGGGTCGCGGGGCAGGCGCGGGACGACGCGCGCCTCGTCGGCAAGGACGTGCCGGCCGGGAGCCGGATCTACCGCGCCCTCTTCCTCGACGCGGCGGGCAAGCAGACGCTCCAGTCCTGGGACGCGGTGAGGATCTCCTTCGACAACCGGCTGCCCGCCGGCGAGGTGGTGAGCGAGCTCTACACGCTCGACCTGCCGAGGGAGGTGCGCGGGCCGGTGAAGGTCGAGGCGCGGCTGCGCTACCTCGCGTACCCGTCCTCCTTCGCCGCGCTGATGGACCTGCCCGCGACGCCACCGGTCGACGTGGCGACGGCCGCGGCCGAGCTCACGGTGCCGTGAGGCGCCGGCTTGAACCCTTGACGCGCGCGCTGGCTCTGGGTCATGAGAACCCTTTCCCGGTCGACCCACAGGAGCCTCGATGCCCGTCACGTCCCCCAGCCTGCCCTCCATCGACGTCACCGCCGAGGCGAGGCAGACGCTGCTCGACCACCTCTCGCGTGCCGGCGAGGCGCAGCTGGTCCGCGTCCACGTCGGGCATGGTTGAGGGGGCTTGAGCTATCAACTGACTCTGGATGAGTCAGCCGACGACGCGCGCGACGTGAAGCTCCCGGTGGACGGCATCACCTTCGTGGTGGAGGACCGGGCCCTGCACCTCATCCCCGGCCTGAAGATAGACGTGCAGACGATCTACGGGCGCAAGGGGCTGGTGGCCTGGAACGACGGCTTCGAGCCGGGCGGCAGCTGCGACTGCTGACGGCCTGCGAGGCCGCCGGCCCGTGCCTTGACCTCACCCGCCTCCCGGGCGGATAAGGCCGGCACATGCTCTCCGCCTGGGAACGCAAGGGACCGAAGCGCTGGCCGCGCGGCCAGCGCTTCGCGCTGACCGACACCGGCACCTCGGCCGAGGCCGACTACCGCACCGCCGTCGCGGAGTCCCGGGCGAGCGGGCGCGCCGTCCTCGAGGGGGCCCTCGCGGCGTGGGCGGAGCCGAAGGGGGTGGCGCCGAAGGACGGCGTCGTGCTCGGCGAGCTCCGCTCCGGCCGCAGCGCCATGACCGAGCTCGTGCGCGAGCTCGAGCCCGCAGGCTTCGCCCCCGACGACGTCCGCGCCGCGATCGAGCGCCTGGTCGCCGCCGCCCTCCTCGCGCCGCTCCCGCTCCCGTCCGAGACGGCGCGGTAGGACCCTCCCGAAGCTCACGCGGCCCCCAGGAGGATTTCCCTCTTCGCCCCGTCGTTGTCTGGCCCGGGAAGGCCACGTACAATGTACGGCATGAGCACGAAGGCGACCGACCGGGTGGAGCTCCGCGCACCGCCGGGACGCACTGAGCGTTGGCGCCGGGCCGCTGAGCGCGCCGGCGTCTCCCTCTCCGACTGGGCGCGGCGGCGCCTCGATCACGTCGCGGACGAAGAGCTCTGCGACGACGAGGAGGGGCCGCCCTCCGAGGCCGGCATCGAGATCGCCCTGTCGGCCTACGGTGCGCTCGGCAAGGAGCGCGGCGAGGAACTGCGCGCGAGGGTCCACGCCGCGAGGAAGACGCCATGGCGCGGCCGGTCGTAGCGGACACCGACGTCCTGATCGACTACCAGGTCGGCGAGGGCGCCGCGGGGACCGTGCGTCGCCTCGTCACCGCGGGCCGGCTCCGCATTCCGGCGATCGCCTACTACGAACTCCTCCGGGGCGCGACCGATCAGGCGTCCCGTGAGACGATCCGACGGCTATTACATGGGGCGCCCATGCTCGCGCTCACCCGCCAGGATGTCGAGTCGGCTGCCGGCCTCTGGCGTCAACTGACGCCCCATCAGCGCGACATGCTCGGTGACCGCGACATCCTCATCGCCGGCGCCGCCCTGGCGCGCGGGTGGCCTCTCCTCACCAGAAACCGGCAGCACTTCGCCGCTACCGCCGTCCAGCTCCACGCCGAGGGCTGAGGCCCCTCGGTCCTCGACGGAGCGTCACTCCTCCCCGCCCCGCCGCCCGCGCTTCGTCTCGCTCCGCCGCTTCTTCTCGTCGAGCCGACGCAGCTTCGATCCGTACGTCGGCTTCGTCGGGCGCCGGCGCTTCGGCTCGTGCCCCATCGCGGCGAGCCGCTCGCGGAGCCGCTCCAGCGCCTCGCCGCGGTTCTGGGACTGGCTGCGCCGCTCGGTGGCGGTGACCAGCACGCCGGTCGGACGGTGGAGGAGCCGCACCCCGCTCTCGGTCTTGTTCCGGTGCTGGCCGCCGGGGCCGCCCGCGACGAAGAACTCCTCGTCGCACTCGGCGAGCAGCGCCTCGCCGGGGAGCGCGACGGCGCGCCGGGCGGCGGCCCGCAGGGCGGCGGGTGGCAGGGGGTCGCTCATGGCCCGATCCTCTCGTTGGGGTGGTCGGCGACGATGCGCCCGTCCACGACCTCCACGATCCGGTCGCACCGCGCCGCGAGGCGCGGGTCGTGCGTGACGATCAGGAAGGTGGCGCCCCGCTCGCGGTTGAAGGTGCGCATCAGCGCGAAGACGTCGTCGGCGCTGCGCGTGTCCAGGTTCCCGGTCGGCTCGTCGGCGAGCACGATGCGCGGCCCCATCGAGAGCGCGCGGGCGATGGCCACCCGCTGCGCCTGGCCGCCGGAGAGGTGGGTCACCCGCTTGTGCCGGTGCTCGCCCAGCCCCACCTCCTCGAGCAGCCGCCCGGCCGCCTCCGCCATGTCCGGGGCCGGGCGCCCCCGGTCCGCCATCATGGGGAGCATCACGTTCTCGAGGGCGGTGAACTCGGGGAGCAGGTGATGGAACTGGAAGACGAAGCCGACGGTCCGCCCGCGGTGGCGGGCCATGCCGTCGTCGTCGAGGAGGGCCGCGTCCCGCCCCTCGATCAGCACCCGCCCCGCCGTCGCGCGGTCGAGAAGCCCGATCAGGTTGAGCAGCGTGGACTTCCCGGAGCCGGAGGGGCCCATGATCGCCGTGAACTCGCCCGGGGCGACCGAGAGGTCGATGCCGTGGAGCACGCGGGTCCGGACGTCCCCCTCGCCGTAGTCCTTCACGAGCCCGTCCAGCGTGAGGACCGGGTCAGCCATTGCGGATCACCGTCGCCGGATCGAGGAGGGCGGCGCGCCGGGCGGGGAAGACCGCGGCGAGGAGCCCCGTCGCGATCGCCACGGCGGAGGCCCCGAGGAAGAGGCGCGGCGTCAGCGTCATCGGGAAGAGCGCCTCGCCGTAAGGGTTCTTGACGGTGAGCTGGAAGAAGGCCGCGAGCGCGGAGCCGAGCAGCCCGCCCCCGAGCGAGCCGGCGATCCCCACGAGCGCGCCCTGGGCGAGGAAGATCCGCAGCACCGACGCCGTGGGGGTGCCGGTCGCCTTCAGGATGCCGATCTGGCGCGCCCGCTGGAGCACCGACACCCCGAGGACCGAGGCGATCCCGAGCGCCACCGCGAAGACCACGAAGGCCTGGATCATGACCGCGGAGGAGTGCTGGGCCCGCAGCGCCGAGAGGAGCTGCTGGTTGACCCCCATCCAGCTCTCGACGCCGAGCCCGGTCGCGGCGGCGAGATCGCCGGCCACGCGATCGGCCGCGAAGACGTCCGCCACCTTCGCCTCGATCGTCGTGACGCCGCCCGCGAGGTCGAGGAGCGTCTGGGCCTGGCGCAGGGAGACGAGGACCCAGCGCTGGTTCACGTCCTTGTTGCCCAGGTCGAAGACGCCGGCCACCGTGAAGATCTCCCCGCGCCCCTCGGTGCTGACGACGCGGAGCTTGTCGCCGACCGAGAGGCCGAGGTCGGACGCGAGGACGCTCCCGACGACCGCCTGCGTCCCCTCGACGGAGAAGCGCCCGGCCACCATCTTCCCCGCGATCCGGACGACGGCGTCGAAGGTCTCGACCTCGACGCCGCGCAGCGCGACCGACCGGGAGAGCTCGCCGCGGCTCGCGAAGGCGGACCCGGCCGCGGTCGGCGTCGCGGCGACCACGCCCTCGCGCCCCCGGATCACGGCCAGCTGCCGCTGCCACTGCTCGACCGACTTCTGCCGCTCGGGCGCCCGCTCGACGCTCGCGACGACCCGCAGGCCGGGTGGCGCCGGCAGGACGCGCGCCACGCGGTCGGGCCGCTTGAGCGTGACGTGGGCCTGCGACGAGAGGGTCTTGTCGACGAGCGTCAGCTCCAGGCCACCCACGAGCGCCGAGACGAAGATGATGACCGCCACGCCGACGACCGAGCCGCCGAGGATCAGCGCCGTCTGCGCGCGCCCCTCCCGGAGGAACCGGAGGGCCACGAAGAGCTCATAGCGCACGGTCGGCCCCGGGCAGCGGCAGCGGTCGGGGGCGCACGCGCGCGCCGGGATCGACCCAGCCCGCCGCCGGCGCGATCACCGCCTCGCCCTCGGCCAGCCCGGCGACGACCTCGACCAGGGCGTCCCCGCGCAGCCCCAGGCGGACCGCCCGGCGCTCGGCGCGGCGGCCGTCGATCGCCAGGACCCACGGACCGCCCGTCGGGTCGCGCACCGCCTCGGCCGGGATCACCAGCGCCCGCTCCTTGCGGCCGACGTCCACGTTGACCGAGACCGTCATGTCCGGCCGCAGGAAGGGGGGCGGCGACGGCACGCGGAAGCGGACCTCCACCGTGCCGCGCGAGGGGTCGACCGACGGCAGCACGGCGGCGACCTGCGCCGGGAACGCGTCCCCGGGGAACGCGTCGGCGGAGGCGCTCGCGGGCAGCCCGGGCCGGAGGAGCGCCAGGTTCTTCTCGTCCACCTGCGCGACCAGCTGCAGGTCGCCGTCGGCGATCAGGGTGAGGAGCGTCCGCCCCGCCGCGACGACGTCGCCGGGCTCGACCTCGCGCAGCAGCACCTGGCCGGCGGCCGGGGCGCGGATGCGCGTCTCCTCCAGCCTCGCCGCCGCGAGCGCCCGCGCCGACTCGGCCTGGGAGAGCGAGGCCGCGACCAGCCGCGCCTCCGCCCCGCCGGCGGTGGAGCCGGCCTGCGCCGCCGCGGCGTCGCGCTGGCTCCGCGCCTGATCGACGGCCCGCCCGGCGTCCTCCAGCGCCGCCTGGGATGCGCCGCCCGCGTCGGCGAGCTGGCGCGCGCGAGCGAGCGCCGACTCCGCGTCGGCGACCCGGAGCTCCGCCTGGCGCAGCGCCTCGGCGGCCAGCCGGCCGGAGACGCCGCGGACCTGCTCCAGCCTCGCCGCCGCCTCGGCGACCCTCGCCTGCGCCTGGCGCAGCGAGGCGGCCGCCTCGGCGTCCTCGAGCTGGACGAGCACCTGCCCCGCCGCGACCCGGTCCCCTTCGCGCGCCGTGACCCGTCCGACGCGCCCCATCACGAGCGAGGCCAGGTTGATCCGGGCCGGCGGGCGGACGCGGCCGCTCGAGACGACGCGCTGGACGATCGGGTGCACCTCGACGGGCCACGCCGGGACCTCCCGGCCGCGGAGCGCCCGGAAGGACAGGAAGGCGACGAGGGCCGCGACGGCGCCGAGCGCGAGGGAGCGCCGGCGCGACGCGGCGAAAAACGCCCGTGCTTTCGGGGGCCAGCGTGCCGGGACCGACATTGGCGCCCACGCTAGGCCGACCCCGGGCCGCGCGCAAGGCGGCGGCCGGCCCGGGAGGGCGTGGTCGCCCCCGCCGGGCGCCGGTATCGACCCGACCGCGTGGCCGATCGGCCGGGCGGCGCGTCTTGGCTGCACCCGAGGACGAGGGAACTGGAACCGATGCAGCTCACCCACTCGCACAAGGTCGGCCTCACCCTGCTGGCGCTCGTCGCCGCCGCGCTCGGCCTGATGGGCTGGAAGGTCCGCAGGCTCGGCTACTCGTTCGCCGACGTCCTCCCCGTGACGCAGTACGAGGTCACGTACGCGTTCGACTTCGACGGCCACGGCGGCGACGTCCGCGTCCGGAGCTTCCTGCCGTCCAGCGACGCCCGGCAGGCCGTCTCGGACGAGCGCGACCAGGCCTCGGGGATGCACCTCACGCAGGCGATGGACGGCCCCAACCGCGTCGCGACCTGGACCGGCTCCGAGGTGCCGGACGGCGCGCGGATCCGGCACACCTTCAAGGTCCTGCCGCACCGGATCGCCTTCACGATCCCGGCCGACCTCCAGGTCCCCGACGCCTACCCGCCCTCCGTCGTCCCGTTCCTGCGCCCCGAGAAGGAGATCCAGGTCGACTCCCCGGAGATCGCCGCGATGCTCGCGCGCCTCGGCGCGGACCGCGGCACGGTCCTCGAGCGGCTCCAGCGGATCTACGACGCGACGCACGCGCTCCCCGTCCGCCCGTTCAAGGGGACGACCGACGCGCTCACCGCGCTCCGGCTCGGCGAGGCGAGCTGCAACGGCAAGAGCAGGCTCTTCGTCGCCCTCGCCCGCGCGGGCGGCCTCCCCGCGAGGCTCGTCGGCGGCCTCATCATGGACCGCGGCGCGAAGCGGACGTCGCACCAGTGGGTGGAGGCCTGGGTCGCGGGCCACTGGGTCCCGTTCTGCCCGACCAACGGCCACTTCGCGGAGCTCCCGGAGCGCTACCTGTCGCTCTACTACGGCGACGAGACGCTGCTGCGCCACTCGAACGACCTCAACTTCGCGTACCAGTACGAGACGAGGACCGCCCTCGTCCCGTCCCCGAAGGCGAAGGCCTCCTTCACCATGTTCGACGTCTGGGGGCTCTTCGACCGGCTCAAGCTCCCGTTCACGCTGCTGCGCACGATCCTGATGCTGCCGATCGGCGCGCTGGTGGTCGTGCTCTTCCGCAACGTGGTCGGGATGCCGACCTTCGGCACCTTCCTGCCGGCGCTGCTCGCCGCCGCCGCCGGCTCCACCGGCGCCCTCTACGGAGTCGGGGCGATCGGCGTCGTCGTCGGGACCGTCGCGCTCGCGCGCTGGGGGCTCCAGCGGCTGGAGCTGCTCCACTCGCCGACGCTCGCCATCCTGCTGGCCGCCGTCGTCTTCTCGCTCATCGCCATCACGATGCTCGCGGAGCGGACCGGGATCCAGCCGCTGACGCAGGTCACGCTCTTCCCCATCGCCGTCCTCGCCATCTGCGCGGAGCGCTTCTACCTGTCGCTCACCGAGCACGGCGCGAAGGCGGCGGGGCAGGAGCTCGCGGGGACGCTCCTCGTCATGCTCGCCTGCTACGCGGTGATGAACTCCCTCGCGCTCCAGGTGCTGGTGATCGGCTTCCCCGAGGTGATCTTCCTCGTCATCGCCGCCGACATCTACCTGGGGCGCTGGGTGGGGATGCGGCTCTCCGAGTACCGGCGCTTCCGGGCCCTGCTCCTCGAGGAGAAGCGGTGAGCCTGCTCCACCTGCTCGGCGCGTCCCGCCGCGCGCTCGCCGCCGGCCGGGAGCGGGTCGTCGGGATCAACCGGCGCAACCTGGCCCTCGTCTACCCCAACAACCCGCGCCACCACTACCCGTACGCGGACGACAAGCTCCTCGCCAAGGAGTGCTTCGCCCGCGCGGGCGTGCCCACGCCGGAGACGCTCGCCGTCTGCGACGGGCTCTTCGCGGTGACCGGCGTCGTCGAGGCGCTGCGCGGCAAGGGGCGCTTCGTCGTGAAGCCGGCCAACGGCTCGGGCGGCGGCGGGATCCTCGTGGTGGGGGACTGGGACGAGGGCGCCGGCGGGTGGCACCAGGCGGGCGGCCGGCTCGTCACGCCGCTCCAGCTCCAGCGCCACCTCGCCGACATCGTCTTCGGCGTCCACTCCAACCAGCTCGAGGATCGCGCCTTCGTCGAGCGGCGCGTCGTCGCCGACCCGCTCTTCGCCGCGCTCTGGCCCGACGGGCTGTGCGACGTCCGGATCATCACGCTGCGCCGCGTGCCGGTGATGTCGATGATCCGCGTGCCGACCGCGGAGTCGGGCGGGAAGGCCAACCTGCACCAGGGCGGCCTCGGCATCGCGGTGGACCTGGCGACCGGCCGGACCTCCCGCGCGGTCCACCGCGGCCGCGCGGTGGAGGCGCACCCGGAGTCGGGCGCCCGGCTCGTCGGGCTCCAGGTCCCGCGCTGGGACGAGGTGCTCGAGGTGGCGCGCCGGACCGCGGGCTCGGTGCCGCTCGGCTACCTCGGGATCGACGTCGTGCTCGACGCCGAGCGGGGCCCGCTCGTCCTCGAGATCAACGCCCGCCCCGGCCTCGAGATCCAGAACGTCAACGCCCTGGGGCTCGGCCCGGCCGTGGCCCGCGCAGAGGGGAGGGCCGGATGAACCGCCTCGTGCTCGATCGGCTCTGGCCGATGCTCACCGTGATGGCGGTCCTCATCGCCGGCGCCCAGCTCCTACAGGAGTACGCGAAGCGGCGCGGCAACGAGACGATCCGCGTCGTCATCCAGAGCGAGAGCCAGGTGCCGGAGGACGACGAGGCGGGGGTCGCCGCCGGCGACGAGGGGGACGGCGCCGGGGCGCCGCTCTCGGCGCTCCACGCGGAGGCGCGCAAGGCGGCCCGGCGCGGCCACGCCGCCGAGGCGGTGCCGCTCTACAAGCAGGCCCTCTCGAAGTACCCCGACTCCCCCGAGCTGCTCGGCGAGCTCGGGTACTGGCTCCTCGTCTCGAAGCGGCCCGAGGAGGCGCTGCCGTACCTCGAGAAGGCCGACCTGCTCCGCCCCACCGCGCAGTCGGCGATGCGGCTGGGGAACGCCCGGCGCGACCTCGACGACGACGCCGGCGCGGAGCGCGACTTCCGGCGCGCGCTCGCCCTCCGCCCGTCGTTCTCCGCGGCGAAGATCGCCCTCGGCAACGCGCTGCGGCGCCGCGGGAACACCGCGGAGGCGATCCCGCTCCTCCAGGACGCGACCGGCGCCGGGTCCAACGAGGAGCGCTCCCGCGCCTGGGTCGCGCTCGGGTGGGCGTACCTCGCCGCGAACCGGCGCCCCGAGGCGGCCAAGGCCTTCGACCGCGCCGTCGAGTTCTCCCCCGCCCGCGCCGGGATCCGCCTCGGGATCGCGCGCGCGTGGCAGTCGACCGACCGCGACGAGGACGAGGTCGTCGCCCTGGGGATCCTGAAGCGCGCGGCCGAGCTCGCGCCCGACCTCCCCGCCGTCTGGTACGCCCTCGGGCGCGCCGACGAGCGGACCGGCGACAAGGCCGCGGCGATGGAGGCCTACGACCGCGCGCTCCGGCTCGCCCCCTCGCACCGGCAGGCCCGCCGGCGGGCGGTCCAGCTCGCCCTCTCCGCCCGCGACTTCGGCCGCGCCCGCCGCGACGCCGAGCGGCTCGTGTCCGACGCGCCCGGGGACCCCGACGCCCACCTCCTCGCCGGGACCGTGGCGGAGAAGGACGGCCGCCGCGAGGACGCCCGCCGCGAGTACCGGGCCGCCGTCGACGCCGCGAAGGGGAACGACCCGGAGGCGTGGCTGGCGCTGGGCCAGCTCGAGAGGGCGTCGGGGGACGCCGCCGCGGCGCGCACCGCCTTCAGGAAGGCGCTCGCGCTGCGCCCGGACTTCGGCGCCGCGTGGCTCGCCCTCGGGAAGCTCGACGAGGCGGTCGGGAAGCCCGTCGAGGCGGAGCGGGCGTGGCGCAAGGCGCTCGCGATCGACCCGAAGCTCGCCGCGGCCTGGCTCGCCCTCGGGCAGCTCCACGCGGGCGCGGGACGGCTCGACGAGGCGATCGCCGACCTGCAGCGGGCCCTCGCCGTGAAGCCGGCCTACCCCTCCGCGGAGCTCGCCCTCGGCGCCGCCCTCCTCCGCGCGGGCCGGGGGCGGGACGCCGTCGCCGTGCTGAGCGGCCTCGTCACGCGGGAGCCGCGCTCGGTCCCGGGCTGGTTCAACCTGGCCCTCGCGCTCCGGAAGGACGGCCGACCGGCCGACGCGCGCGGCGCGCTCACGAAGGCGCTCGAGCTCGACGCCTCCTTCCTCGACGCGCGGCTCGAGCTCGGCGACCTCGACCTCGCCGAGGGGCGGCTCGCCGAGGCGCGGGCCCACTTCCAGGAGGCGCTCGATCTCGCCCCCGGCGACGTCACCTCGCGCGTCCACCTCGCGCAGATCGCGGCGCGCGAGGGGGACCGGGCGGGGTGCAACGCCGCCGCGCACCAGCTGGTCCTCGAGGCGCCCGCGGACCCCCAGGTGGTCCAACTTCCCGCGCTCTGCGCGGGCTCGAACGGCCGGGCGGTCCGGTAGGCCGCTCACCTCCGACTCCATCCGTTGCCCGTGAACGAAAGGAAGCCCATGCTCCGACGCCCCCAGGCCCTCGCCCTCACCCTCGCGCTCCTCGCGGCGCCTGCCGCCGGCGCGGCGGAGGAGCCGCTCCCCGGCTCCACGGCCCCCGTCGAGAAGCCCCGGAAGCAGCAGGAGTCCCAGCTCCAGCTCCGCGCCCTCGGCGGCGCCTTCGACGGCCTGGGGGTCCGCCGGGAGTCCGGCGGCGTCGCCCTCTTCGAGGCCGACTGGAAGCCGACCCTCTCCTCCGACGCTTCGAGCGTCGCCTTCCCCCTCCGGTTCGACCACCGCCAGACCTTCGGCGCGAGCCTGAACGAGACGACGGCCGGAGCGGGGGTGGACGTGGACTTCCGCAGCGGCGACGTCACCACCGGCCCGGTCGCGGGAGCGGCCTACACCTGGCGCCCCGACTGGCCCGACCTCTACCAGCCCGACGGGCGCGGCGGGCTCCTCGCGACCGACCGCTACTCGCACTCCCGCTGGTTCGCCGCGTGGCAGCTCTGGGACAAGCTGGGGGACGGGAAGCACCTCCGGCTGAAGGTCCAGTACGCGCGCACGAACTACAAGCAGGACCCGAACTACGACCCCGCCGCCTCGATCGTGCACCTGGCGCCCCGGGACAACGGCGAGGCGAGCTTCACCGGCTCCTTCCGGAAGCTCACGGGCGCCTTCGCCGTCGCCGTCCGGCTCCAGGCCTTCCGCCGCTCCTACGACGAGCTCCTCGCGAAGAAGGCGGACACCGGCGGCACGAGCCGCTCCGACCCGAAGCAGGTGCTCTACGGCGCCGAGCCACGGCTGGAGGGGGAGCTGAAGACGAAGCCGGTCCAGATCACCGTCGGGTACGGCCTGCTCCTCCAACACGACCCGTTCCAGGGCTACTACAGCTACACGGGCCACCACCCGTACGTGCAGGCGCGGCTCTCGCCGACGCGAGACCTCTCGCTCGACGCCTCCCTCTCCGCGAAGCTGCTCACCTACGGGCCGAACTCGAAGAGCATCAGCAAGGTGTCCACCGGGGTGTACGACCAGGGCACGGAGGATGGGAAGCGGCTCTGGGACGACGAGCTGGAGGTGAAGGCGGCCGCGCGCTACCGGCTCGTCGGCGGCCTCTCGGTCGTCGCCGAGGGCTCGTGGAAGAAGCGCGACACCAACTACCGGGACTACGTCCCGGGCGTCTACCCTCCCACGGCGACGCGGCCGTACGACATCCGATGGGACTACACCAACGTGATGATCACCGGCGGCGTGGAGTGGGCGCTGTAGCCGTTGCCGGGGCGCGCGGCGGCGACTAGCCTCTCGCGCGTGGCGCGACGGAACGTCTCCATCCATGACCGCGAGCGCTGGGTCTTCAACCGGCTCGCCGTGGACTACCGGGCGCGGCCGGGCTACCCGGCCGCGCTCGTCGATCGGCTGGCCGCCCTCGCGGGCGGCGCCGGGCGGCGGGTGGCCGAGCTCGGCGCGGGAACGGGCCTCCTCGCCCTCCCCCTCGCGCGCGCGGGGCTCTCCGTCCACGCCGTGGAGCCGGCGCTCGCGATGCTCGAGGTGCTCGCGGACGGCGCGCGCGGGCTCGACGTCTCGCCCGTCCACGCCGCCGCGGAGGAGACCGGCCTCCCCGCCGGCGCCTTCGACCTCGTCGTGCTGGCCGACGCCCTCCAGTGGGTCGATCCGGAGGGCTGCGCGCGCGAGGCGGCGCGGCTCCTCGCGCCGGGGGGCGTCCTCGCGGTCGTCGATCCTCGGCCGGCGGCCACCCCCTTCATGACCGCGCTCGGCGAGCGGATCGCCGCCGCCAACTTCAAGGGGCGCCCCCAACCGCTCCCGGTGGAGCTCCTCTTCTCCCTCGCGCTCCGCGGGGCGCCGGCGCGCGAGCGCTTCGACGACGAGGCGGTGCTCGACGACGCCGGCCTCGCCGCCGTCCTCCGGTCGATCTCCTACGTCGGCCCCGCCCTCGGTCCCGGTGCGCTGGAGTCCCTCCTCGCCGACGCCCGCACCCTCGCGCGCGCCCACGGCGGCGCGGCCTGGCGCCGCGAGCTCGCCCTCTGGTGGGGCTCGCGATCGCGGGGGCCCGTAGTACCCTGCGCCGCGTGACGACCGGCGGAGACGGCACCGCGGAGGCCGAGATCGTCGCCCGCGCGGTCGCGGGCGACGTGGCGGCCCTGCGCACGCTCCACGATCGGCACCGGCACGCCGCGTACCGGGTCGCGCGCAGCTTCGCGTCCCTCGACCCGGACGACGTCGAGGACGTCGTCCAGGAGACCTTCGTCAGCGCCTTCCGCAACCTCGGGCGGTTGCAGGACCCCGGCCGCTTCCTCGCCTGGCTCCTGACCATCACCCGCAACCGCGCGCTCACGAAGCTCGCCCGACGGCAGACCCGGCAGGCGGTCGAGGCCGAGCTCTCCCGCGAGCACGACGTCCACGGCGGCGAGGCCGAGCCGCCCGACCCGGGCGCGGCGGCGGAGATCGCGCTGGTCCGCCGGATCGTCGCGGAGCTCCCGGAGGGGGCGGAGAAGGAGACGGTCCGGCTCTTCTACCTGGAGGGGAAGCTCTCGGCCCGGGAGATCGCGGAGCTGCAGGGGGTCGGGAAGAGCGCCATCACGATGCGCCTGGAGCGGTTCCGGGCGAAGGTCAAGCGGCGGATCCTGTCCGAAGTGGCCGCCCTCCGGGGCCACGAGTCCGAGGAATGATGCACCTCGACCCAGAGCGCTACGCCCTCCTCGTCGGCGGCACCCTCCCCCCCGAGGAGGCCCGCGCGCTCGCCGAGCACCTCTCGGGCGACTGCGAGATCTGCGAGCGCTTCCTCGCGGACGCGCCCGCCGACGGCCTCGACGGCCGCGGCGACGCGGCCATCGCCGGGGCCTTCCCCCCCCCGACGGTGCCCGGCGGGGAGCTGGAGTTCGCCCGGATCCGCCGGCGTCTCCGCGCCCACGGTCTCGGCCGCCACGTGGCTCCGGCGGCGATCGCGGCCTCGCTCCTGCTGGCGGGCGTCGCGGGGCTGCTGGCGCCGCGCCACCCGCCGCAGTCCCCGCAGGTCGCCGCGTGGGACGGGCTGAAGGGGACCGCCGCGCCGCGCGTCGGCGTGCGGCTCCGCGCCGTCCGGCTCGACGCGGCGGGCGGGGCGACCCCGCTGCGCGACGGGGAGCCGGCGGCGGAGGGGGCGCGCCTCCTCTTCGAGGTCGAGGCCGACCGGGGCGCCGACGTGGCGCTCGTCCACCTCGGCGCGGGCGGGGCGGAGGTCCTCTGGCGACGCCGGATCGCCGCCGGACGCACGGTCGTCACGACCGATGATCGCGCCGCCGCCTGGACCGTCGCCGGGCCGCCGGGGGCGCAGCGCTTCGCGCTCGTCGCGGCGCCGGAGGGGCTCGACGACGACGCCCTCGCCCGCGCCACCGCCGTCCTCTCCGCCCCGGAGGCGCCCGCCGGCGACGCGGCGCCCGCCGGGATCTCCGCCGACGTCCTGGAGATCCGCGTCCGGTGACGGGGCGCCTCCCAGGGCGCGAGCGCCGCCGCGGGACCGCGCCGCCGGGCCGACCCGGTCGATGGGTGGGGGCCCTGCTCACGGCGCTCCTCCTGTGCCCGACCCCCGCGACCGCCTCGGAGAAGGGCGGCCTCGTCCCGGTCGAGTTCCCGGCGTCGGGGGTCGCGAAGGCCCTCCAGCCGCGGCGCGTCGCGCTGCTCGTCGGCATCCAGCGGTTCGACGATCCGCGCTGGCGGCCGCTCCGCTTCCCGGAGGCCGACGCGAAGGCTCTCGCCGCGGTCCTCCGGGATCCCGCGCTCGGGAGCTTCGACGAGGTGGAGGTCGTCGCGCCCGACGCCACGCGCGACCAGCTGCGCGCGGCCCTGCGGCGCCTCGCCTCGCGAGACGGCGACGAGCGGGACACCGTGGTCCTCTACGTCTCCTCCCACGGCACCCTCGCCCGCGACGGGCGCGGCGAGCTGCGCCGCTACCTCGTCGCGCGCGACACGCGGGTGGACGCCGTCGCGGAGACGGGGCTCTCCCTCGACGAGCTCAAGGGGGAGTTCGACCGGCTCCGGTCGCGGCGCAAGGTGCTCGTCCTGGCGGCGTGCCACAGCGGCGCCGGCAAGTCGCTCCTCTCTCCGCAGCTCGAGTCGGAGCTGGCCGGGACGAAGGCCGGCTTCTTCGTGCGCCCCATCGAGGAGGTGAGCCGGGCCACCGTCGTGCTGGCCGCCAGCGCCTGGGGCGAGACGGCCCGGGAGGACGAGCGGCTCGGCAACGACATCTACACCCACTTCCTCGTCGAGGCGCTCCGCCTCGGTGCGGACCGGAACGGCGACGGGGCGACGACGGTCACCGAGGCGCACGACTACGCGCGCCGCCTGACGTACGAGTACACGGGGGGCCAGCAGCGCCCGACGGCGGAGTCCACCGAGATCGGCGCCGATCCGGTGGTCCTCGTCGGGAAGGTCCGCCGCACCGGCCGGCCCGAGCTCTTCAGCTACTCGGCCCGCCTCGACGGCTTCACCGTCCGCGTCGACGGCAAGCCGCTCGCCGAGCTGCCCGGTGGCGTCGCGCTCGACCCCGGCGCCCACCGGGTCCAGGTGGCGAAGGGCGGCTCGGAGCCGCTCCTCGACGCCGAGGTCGAGCTCGATCCGGGCGAGCGGGTCGACGTCGAGCGGCTGGTCGGGCGGGCCGCGGGGCGCCTCCAGCTCTCGCCGGGCGTCGCCACCATCGGCTTCCTCGACCGGCGCAGCCGCGAGGACGTCCTCGCGCCGGTCGTGGCCTTCGGCGCGACGCTCGCCCTCCGCGAGTGGCCGGCCGCCGGGCTCGACCTTCGCGTCGACGCCGCCGCCGCCTCGGGCACCTCGCACCTCGACTTCGCGGGGAGCCCCGTCGCGGTCGGGTACGACCTGCTCGCGGGGGGGATCTCGCTGCCGTGGCGCGCGCCGCCGCTCCTCTACGGCCGCGCAGGGCTCTTCGTGGGGCCGCGGCTGTCCGGCGTCTGGATCCGCCGCCGGTTCGATCTCTCGCCGTCGCCGGGGGTGGCGCAGAGCTGGTTCTCGTTCACGCCGGGGCTCGTGGCGGGGGTGGAGGTCCAGCTGGGGCGCCGGCTCAGCCTCGGGGCCGAGGGACACCTCGACTGGGCGCTCGTACGGATCGACGGCACCAACCGCTGGAGCGGCCTCGCGGCCGCCCTCGCTGGACTCGGGTGGAGGTTCTGATGCGCGCAGATCGGACGCAGACCGCACGCCGCGCGGGAGGTCGTGCGCGCCTCGCCCTGTCCCTCGCCGCCGCGGCGCTCCTCACGGCCTGCCCGGAGCTGGAGACCCCCATCGCGACCGTCAGCGGCCGCATCGTGGGGGCGAGCCCCGGCGCCTACGTCTACCCGCTCGAACGGCCCGATCTCAGGGCCTCGGTCGCGACGGACGGGAGCTGGGTGCTCCACGGGGTGCCGACGACCGTCGAGGCGCTCGTGCTCTTCGACGGGGGACCGTTCCCCACCGGCCGCGCCGAGCTGGTCGCGGTCGAGCTCGATGGGGGCGCGCTCAACCGCCTCCCCGACCGTTTCGGAGGCGCCGCCGCCGTCGACCCCGGGCTCCTCATGCCGCTCGCGGCCGAGGTGATCGCGACCGTCACCGTAGACGGGGGGGCGACCATCCAGGGGCCGTCGTTCACCGTCGCGGAGACGGAGCATCAGGCGATCTCCCCGGCCTCCGGCGCCCAGGTGACGATCTATCCGCTCCCCGCCGGGACGTGGGACGTCTCGGCGAGCCTCCCCGGGTTCGTCTCGGCGCAGGCGGAGGTCCAGGCCCAGCCGGGGATCGCGGCGAGCGTGACGTTCGACCTCGCGATCGACGTCAACCTCGCGAGGCCGGGCTGCGCCGCCCTCCCCGGCTGCGACGGCGGCCTCACCTGCAACCCGGCCGACGGACGCTGCAACTGACGTCGCGAGCGCGCGCGCCCTGCGACAAGGCGCCGCGCTTTACGTGAATGGCTGGGGTCACCACGGACCCCCGGTTCATCCGCGTCGCGGGCGCGCCGCCGATTTCCCATTCACTCTCCGCGCATACGCGCGGGCAGTTGGCGCCCGAAAGACGTGCACTTGGCCGCCGTGCTCCGCGCGCGCGACGGACGCGCCTCGCGCGGTCCGAAAAATGCTTCGACGCGATGAACGAAATTCAATTCAGCGGCGGCCAGCGGGGGGACCCCTGTCGCCACGGAGACCCAATGAGACTCGGAATCGGGATGCGGCTCGGCCTTTCCTTCACCGCGTTGACGGCGCTCACCGTCCTCGTCGGCGCCTTCTCCATCGGCCGGATGGGACTGATCGGTGACGGGCTTCGCGAGGTGGGGCACGAGCGGGCCGAGACGCTCGAGCAGGTCTGCAACGGCATCGCGATCGCGGGCGACCAGTCGCGGACCGTCAGCCACCTGGTCAGCGCGGACGACGTCGCCGAGTTCGAGAAGGCGCACCAGGCCCTCACCGAGATCGATCGCAAGGAGGAGGACCTCGTCAGGTCGGCGGAGAAGCGAGCCGACACCGAGCGGGAGCGGCAGGCCTTCGTCCAGATGGAGACCTACCAGCGGAAGTTCGAGGAGGTGCTGGAGCGCGGCGAGGCGCTGGCGCGCGAGGGGCGCATCGCGGACGCGCGCGCCCTGGTGAAGGGCGAGCTCGTCCCCGTGCTCGACGAGATCGAGCACCTCTGGATGGTCACGAACGAGTCCGAGCAGGAGGCGATGACCGAGGCGGTGCGGCGCGGCGACGAGACCTACGTCTCCGCCCGGACCCTCATCATCGGCATCGTCCTCGCCGCGGCGATCCTCGCGGCCATCATCGCCACCCTCGTGACCCGCTCCATCACCGGCCCGATCTTCGGCGTCGTCTCGCTCGCCGAGCGGATCGCGAAGGGCGATCTTCGCGAGAGCGTCGACGTGACGAGCCGCGACGAGATCGGCACCCTCCAGGCCGCGATGCGGGCGATGGTCGAGAAGCTCGGCGAGATCATCGCCGAGGTGCGCGGCGGCTCCGAGGCGCTGACGGCCGCGTCGCAGCAGGTCTCGACGACCTCGCAGATGCTCTCCCAGGGGACCGGCGAGCAGGCGGCCTCGGTCGAGGAGACGACCTCGTCGCTCGAGGAGATGAACGCCTCCATCTCCCAGAACGCGAGCAACTCCCAGCAGACCGAGCAGATGGCCAAGGCGGGCGCCGCGAACGCCGCGGAGAGCGGCCGCGCGGTGACCGAGACGGTCTCGGCGATGAAGGACATCGCCGAGAAGGTCTCGATCATCGAGGAGATCGCCTACCAGACCAACCTCCTCGCGCTGAACGCCGCCATCGAGGCGGCCCGCGCCGGGGAGCACGGGAAGGGCTTCGCCGTCGTCGCCACCGAGGTCCGGAAGCTGGCGGAGCGCGCCCAGAAGTCGGCGAAGGAGATCGGCGAGCGCGCCGCCGGGAGCGTCCAGGTGGCCGAGCAGAGCGGGAAGCTCATCGGCGAGCTGGTCCCGACCATCCGGAAGACGGCCGACCTCGTGCAGGAGGTCTCCGCCGCCAGCCAGGAGCAGTCGACCGGCATCAGCCAGGTCTCGAAGGCGATGGCGCAGGTCGACCAGGTCACGCAGCGGAACGCCTCGGCCGCCGAGGAGCTCTCGTCCACCGCCGAGGAGATGGCCTCCCAGGCGGAGTCGCTCCTGCAGCTCATGGACTTCTTCAAGGTGCGCGAGGGCAGCGGCGCCGCCGCGCGCCACCGGATCCACGTCCCGAAGCTGCCCGAGGTGCCCACCCGCGCCGCGCCGCCGCTCGTCCACCCGACGCTCCCCACGCCCGGCGCCCACTTCGACAAGGGCGCGCCGGCCCACGGCGACGCGCACTTCCGCCGGTTCTAGGGGAGCCATGGAAGCGCAGCGCGAAGAGGCGGCGGGCGCCGGCGTGCAGCACCTGTCCTTCACGGTCGCCGGCAGCACGTTCGGGGTCCCGGTCCTGCGGGTGAAGGAGATCCTCCAGTACGAGGCGGAGACGCGGGTGCCGGGCACCCCCGCCTCGGTCCGCGGCGTCATCAACGTCCGCGGCGCGGTCGTGCCGGTCGTGGACCTGGGCGTCAAGTTCGGCAGGCCCGAGGTCGTACCCACGCCGCGGACGTGCGTCCTGGTGGTCGAGGCGGCC
This sequence comes from Anaeromyxobacteraceae bacterium, assembly GCA_035465955.1. Taxonomy (GTDB): domain Bacteria; phylum Myxococcota; class Myxococcia; order Myxococcales; family Anaeromyxobacteraceae; genus DATIVK01. Next base: position 37,888 of record DATIVK010000223.1, read on the forward strand.
ACCGCGGAGGGGGCGCTCGTCTTCGGCGTCATCGCCGACCGCGTCAACGAGGTCGTCGACCTCGCGGCGGCCGAGATCGAGCCCTCCCCCACCTTCGGGACGGGCGTCAACGTCGAGTACCTCCACGGCATGGGGAAGGTCGGCAAGGAGCTCGTCCTGCTCCTCGACCTGGACGCGGCGCTCTCCAGGCTCGAGCTGGACCGGCTGGGCCAGCTCACCGACGAGCCCATCGGGATGGAGGCCTCCGCCTGAGCCCCCTCCACGTGCTATCTCCAGCAGCCCCACCCACCCACCCGGAAGGATCCATGAACCGTCTCGCTGCCCTCGCCTTCGCCGCCGCGCTCCTCGCCCCCGCCACCGCTCTGCCGAGCGACCACCCGGCGCCCGCCGCCCCCAACCCCGACGCGGTGCTCAAGCAGCTGAAGGCCGGCAACGCGCGCTTCGTCGCGGGGAAGTCCACCCACCCGGACGGCTCCGTCGGGCGCCGCAAGGAGCTCACCAAGGGCCAGGCCCCGAAGGCGGTCGTCCTCGGCTGCTCCGACTCGCGCGTCCCGCCCGAGCTCATCTTCGACGAGGGGCTCGGTGACCTCTTCGTCGTGCGCGTGGCCGGGAACGTCGCGGACCCGGTCAACCTCGGCAGCGTCGAGTACGCGGCCGAGCACCTCGGCACGGGCGTCGTCGTCGTCCTGGGCCACCACGCCTGCGGCGCCGTGAAGGCGACGGCGGAGTCGGGCGGGAAGGCGGAGGGGAACATCGGCGCCATCGTCGCGGAGATCGCGCCGGCGGTGGAGCAGGCCAAGGCCTCGCCGGGCAAGGAGGGGCTGCTCGACGACTCCTCCCACGCCAACGCCCGCCGCGCCGCCGCGGCGCTCACCGAGCGCAGCCCGGTCCTCAAGCACCTGGTCGAGGAGGGCAAGCTGAAGATCGCCGTCGCGGTCTACGACCTCGCCAGCGGCAAGGTCGAGTTCGAGTAGGGCTCACCCTCCCAGCCGCGGGTGCTCCTCGCGCCAGCGACGGAGCGCCTCGCGGCGCTGGGGGGTCTCGATCGCCAGGAAGTCGCGGACCGCCACGTCGAGCCGCGGCTCGACGAGCCGCAGCGCGCACCAGGTCTCGGCGGGATCGAAGCCGCGCGCGAGCTTGTGCTCGCCGCCGGCGCCCGGCTCGAAGCTGGCCACGCCGCGCCGGATGCACTCGTCCACCGAGTGGTAGAGCGCCACGTTGAAGTGCAGGAACGGGTGCTCCTCGCAGGAGCCCCAGTAGCGGCCGTGAAGCCGCGTGGCGGTCGCGAGGTTGAACGCCATCGCGATCAGCCGCCCCTCGCGCCGCGCCTCCACCACCTCGACGGCGTCCGGCATGGTGGCGAGGACGCGCTCGTAGAAGGCGACGTTGACGAACCGGACGCCCCACGGCAGCCGCTCGACGGCGGCCCGGTGGAGCCCGAAGCAGTCGTGGGCCCAGCGCGCCGCGTCCCGCGACAGCTCCTCGCCGCGCACCGTCCGGATGGCGATGCCGCGCCGGCCGGGCTCGGCCAGCTCGCGCCGGATGGTGTTGCGCCTCCGCGAGCCGAAGCGCGCGAGGAAGTCGTCGAAGGTCCGGTACCCCTCGTTGCGCCAGCGGAACTGGAAGTCGACGCGGAGCGCCCACCCCGCCCCCTCGAGCTCGCGCGCCTCCTCCTCGTCGAGGAAGAGGGCCTGGACCCCGCGGATCTCCTCGGCCGCGCAGAGGGCGCCCAGGGCGTCGGTCAGCTCGCGGATCCGCGTGGCGCGATCCTCCCCCGGCGCCACGAGGAGGCGGCGCCCGGTCGACGGCGTGAAGGGGACGCCCAGCACCAGCTTCGGGTACCAGGCGTGCCCCGCCCGCTCCGCCGCGGCCGCCAGCTCCACGTCGCGGCCGAAGTCGCCGTGGGACTCGGGGCGCGCCCACGCGGGCACCGCCGCCACCAGCCTCCCGCCGTCGCGCAGCAGCACGTGGCGCGCCACCCAGCCCGTCCGGCCGGTCGCGGAGCCCGACTCCTCGGTGGCGGCGAGGAAGGCGTGCCGCACGAACGGCGACGCCCGCTCGCGCTCGTGCGCGAAGAGCGCGTCCCACTCCTCCCCGGCCACCTCCGTGATCGAGGAGAGGATCTCGGTCTGCAGGCCGCGGACCATCCGGTCATCCATAATGGCGCTGCGCGCGCGCCGCCGGAAGTCCGCGGGAGGCCGTGACTCCCGGGCGGAGATGGCTAAGATGCGCGCATGGCCAACACCGCAGCCCAGTGGACCGGCCGTCCGTGCTGGGCGGAGATCGATCTCGACGCCCTCGCCCACAACGTCCGCGCCCTCGCCGCCCGCGCCGCCCCGACCCGCCTCATGGCCGTGGTGAAGGCGAACGCCTACGGCCACGGCGCGGTCGCGTGCGGGCGGACCGCGCTCGAGGCGGGGGCGGTGGCCCTCGCGGTCGTCTGCGTGGACGAGGGGGAGGAGCTCCGCCGCGCCGGGATCACCGCGCCCGTGATCGTCATGGGCTACACCCCGCCGTCGAACGCGGGGCGCGTCGCCGCGCTCGACCTGCAGCCGGCCGTCGGCGACGTGGCCTTCGTCGAGGCCCTCTCCCGGGCGGCGCGCGAGCGCGGCGCGACCGTCGCCATCCACCTCGAGCTGGAGACCGGCCTCAACCGGCACGGCCTCCTGCCCGACGCCCTCGTCGCCCTCGCCGAGCGGGCGCGCGCGCTCCCCGGGATCCGCGTCGAGGGGATCTTCACGCACTTCGCCGCCGCGGAGGAGGGGGACCAGCGCTTCACGCGGCGCCAGTTCGAGATCCTCAAGGCCACCGCCTCCCGCGTCCCGTGGATCCCCACGCGCCACTGCTCGGCCTCGGCCAGCACGCTGCTCGACCCGGAGATGGCGCTCGACCTCGTCCGGCCGGGGCTCTCGATGTACGGCTACAAGCCGGCGCCGTGGGTCGGCTCGGAGGACGACCTCCGCCCGGTGCTGTCGCTCCGCGCGCGCGTGGCGCGGGTCCTGGGGATCGCGGCCGGGGAGACCGTCGGCTACGGCCGGACCTGGGCCGCCTCCCGCGCCTCGCGGATCGCCCTCGTGATGTGCGGCTACGGCGACGGCTACCGCCGCGGCTTCGGCAACCGCGCCCACGTCCTCGTCCACGGCCGGCGCGCGCCGGTGGTGGGGCGCGTCGCCATGGACATGTGCATGGTGGACGTGACGGCGCTCCCCGAGGTCGTCCAGGGGGACGTGGTCACCCTGCTCGGGCGCGACGGCGACGAGAAGGTGGACGCCGACGAGCTGGCGACGCTGGCCGACACGATCTCCTGGGAGGTCCTGACCGGCATCACGCACCGGGTGCCGCGCCTCTACCTGAAGGACGGCCAGGCGGTGTCGGTGACGACGCTCAACGAGCGCGTGCCGGCGGCGCCGTAGCGGCCAGGGGCGCGCTCCCGCGGGCCGCCGGGAGCTGCCTTGCCGCGCGGCGGCCCCGTTCCACGGAGGAAGGGAACATGGACGAGCAGAGCCGCGACGTCGACACAGCCTCGCCCGTGGCACCCCGGCCGCCGAGCTCCTTCCAATCCTTCGTCCGAGGGGTGATCGCCGGCGTGGTCATCGTCAACGCCGCGACGCTGCTCGGCGCGCCCGTGCGCGACACGGCGGTCGGGTTCATGGCGGGGGTCGTCCTCGCTGGCGTCGCGGCCCTGGCCTTCGCCTTCCAGCGGCGGTGGGCCGTCGTCGCCGGCCTCGTCGTCGCGGCCGTGCTCTCCCCCCTCCTCGCGTACCCGGCCTGCGCCATCGGCGGGTTCAGCGGGTTCTCGGGATGAAGCCGCAGCGCCCGCACGTCCTCCACGCGTCCACCGAGAGCCTCTGCGCCGAGTGCCTCGCGCGGGTGCCCGCGAAGGTCGTCCTGCGCGGCGGCGAGGTCTGGCTCCTCAAGCGCTGCGCCGCGCACGGCGCGCAGGAGGCGCTCCTCGAGGAGGACGCCGACTGGTACGTGCGGCGGACGCAGTGGGACAAGCCGGGCACCGCCTCCCGCCACGAGACGGCCGTCGATCGCGGCTGCCCCCACGACTGCGGCCTCTGCCCCGACCACGAGCAGCACACCTGCATCGGCGTCGTGGAGATCACCGGCGCCTGCGACCTGGCCTGTCCCGCCTGCTACGCCGGCGCCGGCCCGCAGGGCGGCGCCCCGCTCCCGATCGCGCAGGTGCGCCGGATGCTCGACGCCTACGCCGAGGCGGAGGGGGGACGCCCCGAGGTGCTGCAGCTCAGCGGCGGCGAGCCGACCACGCACCCCGAGATCGTCCGGATCCTCGAGGAGGCGATGGCGCGCGGCTTCCGCTACGTGATGCTCAACACCAACGGCCTCCGGATCGCGGAGGACGACGCGTTCGCCGACGCCCTCGCCCCGATCGGGAGCCGCGGCGGCTTCGAGGTCTACCTCCAGTTCGACGGCGTCACCGCGGGCGCGCACCGCGCCCTGCGCGGGCGCGACCTGGGCGGCGTGAAGCGGCGGGCGATCGCGCGGCTCGCCGAGCGCGGCGTCCCCGTGACGCTGGTCTCCACGGTGGCCGCGGGCGTCAACGACGGCGAGGTGGGGGCGCTCGTCGCCTTCGGGCTGGAGACGCCGGGCGTCCGCGGCGTCAACTTCCAGCCGCTGGCCCGCTTCGGACGGTCGCCGCCCGGCGTGGACGGGGGCCGGCCCGTGACGCTCACGGGGATCCTGCGCCGCCTCGAGGCGCAGACGGCCGGCCTGCTCCGGCGCGACGACTTCATCCCCCTGCCGTGCGACACCGACCGGGTCGCGATCGGGTACCTCTACCGGCGGGAGGGCGGCTGGGTGCCGATCCTCCGGGAGACCGACGTCCGCCGCTACCTCCCGCTCGTGGAGAACACGCTGGCGTTCGACACCGCCGACGTCTTCCGGCAGACGGCGGAGCACCTCCTCTCGGGCGGCGGCTTCTGCCGCTGCCTCGACTTCTTCCGGCAGTTCCGGCCCCTCGCCCCCCTCTCGCTCCTCGCGCGACCCGCGGCCGACCAGGCCCGCTACGTCACCGAGAACACGTTCCGGATCACCGTCACCTCCTTCCTCGATCGCTTCACCTTCGAGCGGCGAGCGATGCAGAAGGAGTGCGTCCACGTGGTGACGCCCGACCTGCGGCGCGTCCCCTTCTCCGCCTGGAACCTGCTCCATCGCGAGGGGGCCCGGTGACGCCGGGCCCGGCCGGCTGGCTCCGCCTCGTCGCGGCGGCCGTGACCGCGGGCGCGGCGACGGTCGTGGCCGCCGCGGTGCTCTTCAACTTCCTCGACGCCGCGCGCGCCCGCCGCGTCCCCGCCTGGCGCGCGCGGAGCCCCGTCGCCACCGGCACGATGACCGCGTTCTTCGTCCTGCTCTGGGCGCTGCTCCGCTTCCGCGTCGGCGCGGTGACGCCGCCGGGCGCGCTCCTCCCCGCGCTGCTCGCCACGCTCGGCGCGCTCCTCGTCGCCGTGGGCGCCGCCGTCAACGTCGCCGGGCGCTCCCGCCTCGGCGGCGAATGGGCGAACCAGCCGACCGTCTACGCCGACCACCGGCTGGTGACCGGCGGCGTCTTCGGCGTCGTCCGCCACCCCCTCTACGGCTCGCTGGCGTGGATGGCCCTCGGCGCGTCGATCGAGTTCGCGAACCCGCTCGCGGCGCTGGCGGTGGCGGGCGTGTTCGTGCCGATGATGGTCTACCGGGCTCGGCAGGAGGAGCGGGCCCTCGAGGCGCGCTTCCCCGAGTACGCCGCCTACCGGCGGCGCGTAGGGATGCTCTTCCCCCGGCTGCGGCGGCCACCCCAGGGGGCGCGATCGTGAGGCTCCCCGTCCGGCCCGTCACGGTCGCCACGAACGCCTTCCGCTTCTGCCGGATCGGCGTCAGCGCGCTGCTCTGGATCGCGGTGCTCCTGCGCTCGCCCTGGCTCGCGGCCGGGACGGCGGCGCTCCTCGTCGCCTCGGCCGCGGCGGGCGTCGAGCGCTCGCCCCTGATCGTCCTCTGGACCTGGACGGCAGAGCGGCGGCTCGCCTCCGCGCCGGTCGTCCTGGACCGGAACGCGCTCCGCTTCGCCCACGCCGCCGGGGCGCTCGTGACGCTCGGCGCCGCCGCCGCCCTCGCCGCCGCGCCGGCCTGGGGCTGGTACGCCCTGGTCGCGGTGGCGACGCTCAAGACCGCGGCGGCGGCCGGGGGCTGCTCCGCCATGAAGCTCTACGGCTGCCTCGCGGAAGGGGGCTGCTGCACGCTCGCGGGGCGGCGCGATGGCTGACCCTGCCGCGCTCCCGCCCGGGGCCTGGGGGCTCCGGCCGCTGCTGCTCGGCCCCGGCGGGCCCGCCATCCCCTCGTACGAGGTGTTCGTGGCGCTCGGGATCGTCGCGGGCCTCGTGACGCTCCGCCGGCTCTCGCCCCGGCGCGACGCCGGCGACGCCGGCGCCGTCTGGATCGCCGCGGCCGCGCTCGTGGGGGGTGCGCTGGGCGCGAAGCTCCTCGAGCTCGCCCTCCTGCCGGCGAGCACCGTGGCGCGCGCCGGCTGGCTCGCGGCGCTGCTGTCCGGGAGGACCGTCATCGGCGGCTTCATCGGGGGGAGCGTGGCGGTCGTGCTCGTGAAGCGCCGGCTGGGCATACGGGAGCGGCGCGGCAACGAGATCGCGCCCGCCGTCGCCATCGGCCTCGCGATCGGACGGATCGGCTGCCTCTGCGCCGGCTGCTGCCACGGCACGCCCACCTCGCTCCCCTGGGGCGTCGACTTCGGCGACGGGATCCCCCGCCACCCGACCCAGCTCTACGAGTCGATCTTCGGCCTCGCCGCGTTCGGTCTGCTGCTGGCGGCGCGTCGCCGCGCCCCGACGCCGGGCCGGCTCTTCACGGCGTTCGCCGCCAGCTACCTGCTCTACCGCTTCGCCGAGGAGTTCGTCCGGGCCGGCGAGCGGCTCGCGGTCGGGCTCACCCCGTATCAGGTGGCGGCCGCAGCGGGGCTGGCCTGGTTCGCGGCGAAGGATCGGCTCCTCGGCGCCGAGCCCGGGTCGCCGGCCGGGCCGCCGCCGGCTACCCCACCGCCTCCGGCAGGAACACCCTGAAGCGGGCGCCGGCGCCCGGGGCGCTGTCGAGCGCCAGGGCGCCGCCGGACGCGGTGACGATGGAGCGGACCGTCGCGAGCCCGAGGCCGGTCCCCTCGTCCCGGGGCTTCGTGGTCACGAAGGGCTCGAAGATGCTCTCGTGCAGCTCGGGCGCGATCCCGGTGCCGTGGTCGGCGACCTCCAGCAGCACCTGCCGCGGCGCCTCCAGCTTCGAGCCGAAGCCGGCCGCCTCGCCGCGCTCGAGGCTCCGCACGCGGACCGTCACCCGCCCCGCGCCGGACATCGCGTCGCGCGCGTTCGCGGCCAGGTTCAGGACGACCTGCTCCACCTCGGCGGGATCGGCGACGGCGGTCGCGCGGCCGTCGGCGTGCAGCTCCAGGGTGCAGGCCGGCCCGATGAGCCGCGTCACCAGCGGCTCGATCTGCTCCACGGCCCGCGCCACGTCGATCACCCCGCGGCGGGGCTCGTCACGGCGCGCGAGCGAGAGCAGCCGTGAGGTGATCCCCTGGCCGCTCCGCGCCGACTGGAGGAGCTCCGCGCCGATCCGCCGGGCCTCGGCGTCGCCGGAGGACGAGAGGAGGGACGCCGAGTTGAAGACCACGCCGAGGATGTTGCGGAAGTCGTGGGCCGCGACCCCCGCGAGCTCGCCGACGACCTGCAGCCGCTGCGCGTTCTGCAGGCGGCTCTCCAGCGCGCGCCGCTCCTCCGCGTCGGCGTGGATGCGGGCGAACGTGCGGATCGCCAGCCAGGTGAGGATGCCCGCCCCTCCGACGGCCCCCTCGGTCGTGATCATCCGGGACAGCTCGAGCGGAGGGATCCCCCCCGCCGCGGGGCCGATCCGACCGGCCACGAGCAGGACCACCGGGTAGACGAACCCGCCGGCGGCGGACGCGAGCAGCGCGGCGCGCGCGCCGAAGAAGAGCCCCGTCGCCAGCACGACGACGGGGAGGACCGGCGTCGCCACGACCCACTCGCTCGGCACGGCCACCGTCGCGAGGTAGACCTGGGCGCCGACGGCCGCGCAGGACATCGCCGCGCCGAGCGCCGGGAACTGCGGCGCGAGGAGGAAGGCGGTGGTGCACGCGACCACGACGACCGCCTCGGACCAGGGCTCGCCGATGGGGGTCGGCCAGGTCGCGATGCAGGCGACCAGGTGGGCGAAGTAGGCGACCGCCGCCACGGCGCTGCCGACGCGGACCCAGAGGGTCGAGCGGACGCCCTCCCACGAGCCCAACCCGTCGATGGACGGTACGCGTCGCCGCGTGCCACTCCGGTCCGTCATCGCCTGCGCTCCCCCCGAGACGCACAGCCCAGGGCGCCAGCCTACTCCGAGCGGGGCGCCGGCGGCGAGAGCCTTCGCTTGCAGTGAAGACGGGCGAGGGGGTGGCGCGCCGCGTCAGGGGGACTGCTGCCGCCCCCCGGAATCGGGTATAACCCGCTCCCTCCAGCCTCCCTGGGAGCCTCGCCTTGCCGTCCGTCACCCGCATCGAGATCGGGACCCGCCCCGGCTTCACCGACAGCCGCGGCGCCAGCACCGCCCGGAAGATCCGCGAGCACCTCGGCCTCTCCGTGGCCGCCGTGCGCACCCGCGACGTCTACCTCGTCGAGCCCGGCCTCCCGGAGGCCGACGCCGCCCGCGTCGCCGCCGAGCTCGCCGGCCCCGTCGTCCGCCAGGGCGCCGTGGGGCGGCTCGACGACGGCCCCTTCGACGTCGTCGTCTCCGTCGGCTACAAGCCCGGCGTCACCGATCCGGTCGGGAAGAGCGCCCGCGTCTGCATCGAGGATCTGCTGAACCGGCCGCTCGGCGAGGAGGCGCACGTCTACTCGGGGCGCATGTTCCTGCTCTCCGGCTGCGACGCCGACGCCGCGGGCCGGATCGCCCGGGCGCTCCTCGCGAACGAGGTGATCGAGCGCGTCCGGGTGCAGACCTGGGCCGAGTGGAGGGGCGCCCCCCCCGACCTCGAGACGCCGCGGGTGGTCGAGCGCGCGCCCCACGCCGTCGAGGCGATCTCGCTCGAGCTCGAAGACGCGGCCCTCGCGCGCCTCTCGAAGGACCGCCTCCTCGCGCTCACGCTCCCGGAGATGCGGGCCATCCGCGACTTCTTCCGCCGGGAGGCGGACGCCCCGCGCCGGAAGGCCGCGGGGCTCGGCCCCGCGCCCACCGACGTGGAGCTGGAGTGCCTGGCCCAGACCTGGTCCGAGCACTGCAAGCACAAGATCATGAACGCGGTCGTCTCCTACTCGGAGGAGGGCGCCCCCCCCGAGGAGATCCGCTCGATCTTCAAGGAGTACATCCGCGGGACGACCCGCGCCGTGGAGCAGCGGATCGTGGCCCGCGAGGGCCGGAGCTGGCTCGTCTCGATCTTCCACGACAACGCCGGCGTCATCGAGGCGACCCCGCGCTACCACCTCGTCTACAAGGTGGAGACGCACAACAGCCCGTCGGCCCTCGACCCGTACGGCGGCGCCATCACCGGGATCGTGGGCGTGAACCGCGATCCGTTCGGCACCGGCCTCGGCTCCGATCTGCTCTCCAACGTCTGGGGCTACTGCTTCGGCCCCCCCGACCACGACGCGCCCCTCCCGGCCACCCTGCTCCACCCCCGCCGGATCCGCGACGGGGTCCACGCCGGCGTCATCGACGGCGGCAACCAGTCCGGCGTCCCCTACGCGCGCGGCTGGGAGCTCTTCGACGAGCGCTTCCTCGGCAAGCCGCTCGTCTACTGCGGCACCGTGGGGCGCATGCCGGTGACGGCCGCGGGCCGCCCGACGCACGAGAAGTCGGCGGTGCCGGGCGACCGGATCGTGATGGTGGGCGGCCGGATCGGCAAGGACGGGATCCACGGCGCCACCTTCTCCTCGGCGGAGCTGACCGAGTCGAGCCCCGTCCAGGCGGTCCAGATCGGCGATCCGATCACGCAGAAGATGATGTTCGACTTCCTCCTGGAGGCCCGCGACCGGGGGCTCTACTCCGCGATCACCGACAACGGCGCCGGCGGGCTGTCGTCGTCGGTCGGCGAGATGGCCAGGCAGCCGGGCGGCGCGCGGCTCGACGTCGCGAGGGCGCCGCTCAAGTACCAGGGGCTCGCGCCGTGGGAGATCCTGGTCTCCGAGGCGCAGGAGCGGATGACCCTCTCCGTCCCGCCCGCGAAGCTCCCCGAGCTGCTCGCCCTCGCGAAGCTCCGCGAGGTGGAGGCGACCGACCTCGGCGAGTTCACCGCCGAGCCGTACCTCGAGGTGCTCCAGGGCGAGCGGACCGTCGCGCTCCTCCCGATGGACTTCCTGCACGAGGGCGACCCCGAGATGCGGCTGGTGGCCGAGTGGAACGCCGTGAGGCGTCCGGCCCTCCAGGCGATGGCGATGCCGGCGACGCCCGAGGAGGGGAACGCGCTCGTCCGCGGCCTCCTCGCGCGCGACAACCTCCGCTCCAACGAGGATCTCTGCCGGACGTACGACCACGAGGTGAAGGGGCTCACCGTCGTGAAGCCCTGGGTCGGCGTCCACCGCGACGTCCCCTCCGACGCCTCGGTCCTGATGATCGCCCATGACGGCGACCTCACCGGCTACGCGCTCGCCGAGGCGGTCTTCCCGACCTACTCCGACGCCGACGCCCACGCCATGGCCCAGGCCGGCGTGGACCTCGCGGTGCGCCGCGTGCTCGCCGCCGGCGGGCGGATCGACCGGATCGCCGCGCTCGACAACTACTGCTGGCCCGACCCGCTGGAGGGGCCCAACAACCCCGACGCGCGGCAGAAGCTGGCGGCGCTCGTCCGGGCCTCCCGGGGCCTCTCGGAGATCTGCGTCGCCTACGGCGTCCCGCTGGTCTCCGGCAAGGACTCGATGAAGAACGACGCGGTCATCGCCGGCAAGCGGATCTCGATCCCGCCGACGCTCCTCGCCTCCGCCATCGCGGTCGTCCCCGACGTCCGCAAGGCGCTCACCCTGGAGGCGAGCGAGCCGGGCGAGCTGCTCTACGTCGTGGGCGACACGCGCGACGAGCTGGGGTGCACCGAGTGGGCCGCCGCGCGCGGCGTCACCGGGGGCGAGGTCCCCCGCTGCCAGCCCGAGACCTTCTTCGAGCGGTACGCCGCCGTGGCGTCGCTCATCCGGGACGGGCTGGTCGTCGCGGCCCACGCGCCGGGGCGCGGCGGCCTCCTGCCGTCCCTCTTCTACATGGCGCGCGCCGCCGGGCTGGGGCTCGGCGTCGAGCTGTCGAAGGTGCCGCGCCAGGGGAGGCCGGGCTGGGAGGCGCTGCTGTTCGGCGAGTCGGCCGGGCGGCTGCTCCTGGTCGTCCGCCCGGATCAGGCGATGGCGGTGGAGCAGCGGCTGGGCGGCGTCCCGACGGCGCAGATCGGCGCCTTCGACGACGGCGACCGGCTCCGGATCTGGCTGGGCGGCCACGCCCTCGTGGACGATCGGATCGACGCGCTCGCGGCGGCGTGGAAGCGCGAAGGGAGGCAGGCGTGAACCGGGCGGTGCGGGTCCTCATCCCGACGGGCTTCGGCCTCAACTGCGAGGAGGAGACGGCGGCCGCGTTCCGCATGGTCGGCGCCGAGGTGGACCTCGTCCACCTGACCGACCTCTTCGCGCGTCGCCACGACCGGAAGCTGACCGACTACCAGGTGCTCGCCTTCATCGGCGGCTTCTCGTACGGCGACCACGTCGCCGGCGGCCTCGTCCTCGCGACGCGGATCCGCGCGCACCTCATGCTCGATCTGCAGTCCTTCCTCGGCAACGGCGGCCGCGTCCTCGGGATCTGCAACGGCTTCCAGACGCTGGTCCGGCTGGGGCTCCTGCCCGGCCCCGCGGAGGGGAGCGCGGACTTCGTGCCGCGCGCCGCCCTCGCCAACAACGACCGGCTCGGCTACCGCGACGCCTGGGTGACCCTCGCGGCCGATCCGGCGGCGCGCTCCCCGTGGACGCAGGGCGTGGGGACGATGGACCTCCCGACCCGCCACGGCGAGGGGAAGCTCATCGTCGAGTCGGAGGCGCTCCTCGATCGGCTCGAGGCGGCGGGCCAGGTGGCCTTCCGCTACGTCGACCCGAGCGGGAAGGCGACCGAGCAGTGGCCCTGGAACCCGAACGGCTCGGCCCGCGGCGTCGCCGGCCTCACCGATCGGACCGGGAACATCCTCGGCCTGATGCCCCACCCCGACGCGGTGCTCTACCCGTGGCACCACCCCGACTGGCCGCGCAAGAAGGCCCAGCTCGAGCGGCAGGAGCCGGCGGGCCTGCGGCTCTTCCGGGCGGGCGTCAGCGGGATCTGATCGGCGGGCGCGGCGACCCGCTCACCGCGTCGCGCCCGCCCAGTAGCGGAGGAACGCGTCGATCTGCCGGGTCTGCTCCGGCGTGATCCCCGTCCCCGCGCGCCGGTACTTCCGGCGGAGGTACGCGTCCCACTCGTCGGCGGAGAAGCCGGCGTCGAGCGCCCGCTCGAGGCCGTGGCAGCGGCTGCACTTCTGCGCGAACACCTCGTACTGGGCCCGTCGCACGGCGGGCAGCCGCTCGACCGAGGGGGCGGTGGGCCGCGGCCCGGAGTCCTTCGCGGGTCCGGGGGTGGGGATCGGAGGGGGCTTGAGCGCGGCCGAAGGGAGGAGGGCGAGCGCGAGGATCGAGGCGTGGAGGAGGCTCATCGGCGTGGTCCCGGTCCCCCCGGAGACGGACCGATTAGCACTCCGTGAACCCGGCCGACAAGCCACACACCGACGCACGATGCGCGCGACGGTCGGCCGATGTGCGGGAGACGCAGCCCCGGACCGCTCAACCGGGCTTCGAGAAGACCACCGCCCGGCTCAGGGCGACGCGGGGGCGGCCTTCGACCCGGAGCCCCGCCTCCCGGGCGAGCTCGATCGTCCGCTCCAGCTCCTCGGGCCCCACGTGGCCGCGCGGCTCCGCGACGAAGAGGCGGGCGCCCGGCTTCAGGAGCGCCGCCACCTCCCGCAGGAACGCGGCGCGGTCGGGCACCTCGTGCACCATCCAGAAGGCCAGCGCGAAGTCGGCCGGCACCCGGAGCTGCAGCGCCTCGCGCCCGGCCTGGTGCAGCCGCACCCGCGAGGCGAGCCCCGCCCGCTCGACGCGCCGGCGCACCCGCCCGAGCATCCGCTCCTGGACGTCCACCGCGACCACCTTGCCCGCGTCGCCGACCAGGCGCGCGAGGCCGAGCGTGAAGTGGCCCATCCCGCAGCCGAGATCCACGGCCGTCATCCCCGGACCGACGAACGCCGCGAGGAGCACCGCGGGGTCGTGGAGGAGGCGGCGGAGCGGGTTGTCGAAGGTGTACGCGAGCCACCAGGGGCACACGGGGTCGCCGCGGAGGAGGAGCCTGCCCAGGCTGGCCATGCACTCTTCGTGTACCACGCCGCCAGCCCGTGCCGCCGCGGGAAGTGCGCGGACCCACAGGGCCCCTCCCAGGGGGCGCCCCATC
>DATIVK010000224.1:0-4896 GCA_035465955.1 Anaeromyxobacteraceae bacterium
CCCGGCGCGTCCCCGCCGCCCCGCAGCCGCCGGGCGACGAGCCCGAGGAGGCGCACGGCCCGGGAGCGCGGGCCGGCGATCCGCGCGAGCCGCTCCACCTCGTCCCACCGGCCCCGGGCGGCCGCGTCGGCGGCGAGCCAGTCGCGCGCGATCCGGCGGACCGGCCGCGGCGTGATGCGCGGGTCCAGGTGCTCGACGCTCCCCAGCAGGTCGCGCGCCTCCTCGACGTGCCCGCGGCTCGCCGCGACGAGCCCGCGCGCCGCCAGCGCGGCGCCGCGGACCGGCACCGGCAGGCGATCGAGCCCGGCGACGAGCCGCGCGGCCCACCGCTCGTCGTGCACCCTCCTCCGCGCGAGGGCGAGCGCGCCGGCGAAGCCCGGGGCCCCCGCCGGATCCTTGCGGAACGCGAAGAGCGCCAGGTCGCCGAGGAGCCGGGCGGGCCTGACGAGCCCGAGGCGCGCGGCGCCGAGCGCGAGGAGCCAGGGCGCGTAGAGGACGACGAACGGCGGCGCCGCCCACGCCCCGAGCTGCGTCAGCGCGATCGCGGCCACGACGGCGTAGCCGCAGTGGGCCCAGAACCACGAGGGGACGGGGCGCTGGGCGAGGGTCGCCGCCGGGCCGTCCGGGGCCGGGCCCCGCGCGGTCCCGCCGCCCTCACGGTTCCGCAACGCGGCCCAGACCGCGATCCCGACGAGCGGGCCGATCGGGATCACCGCCGCCCCCACCCCAGAGCCGCGAGGGCCTCGGGCCATGGCGCCGGCTCCTCCGGGCCCGCCGGGGACGGGGCGGGGGCCGCCGCGAAGACCTCGTGCAGCGCCCGGCGCTCGGGGTCCCGAAGCTCCGCGAGCGCCTCGCGCACGTCCTCCGCGGTGCGCTGGCCGGGGCCGAACGGGGTCGCGAACGCGTCCGCGCCCGCCAGCCCCAGCGCGAGCGCGTCCAGGAGCCGCTGCCCCTCGCGCTCGACCTCCGCCCGCGCCGCGTCGGCGCGGACGCCGAGGACGTGGAAGGGATTCCGGGCGGCGCGGTCGCGGGGATCGCCGGCGCTCACCGCACCCCCGAGCCGTGGCTGAGCCGCCGCTCCCGCACGTCGGGCGGCAGGAGCCTCCAGAGCGCCTCGACCGCGCCCCGCACCCCGCGCTCGTCGCCCTTCGCGAGCGCGGCGCGCCCGGCGGTCACGTGACGCTCCGCGGCCGGGAGATCGCTCGCGTCGTCCACGCGCGACGCGGCCTCCTCGAAGAGGAGCTGCCAGGCGCCCGGCGCCTGGAAGAAGGCGGCGTTCCCGAGCCGGACGACCAGCTTGAGCTGGCGCTCCACCTCGTCGGCACGGCGCGCGTCCCGGGCAGTCCGGATCGCGCTCGCCGCCCGCGCCAGCAGCTCCCGCTCCGAGGGCCCCCCGTGGGCGGCGACCCACGAGTACGCCCAGCCCACCGTCTCGTCGGACCGCTCCTCCAGCTCCGGCCAGGCCAGCTCCTCCTCGGCGGCGTCGAGCGCCGCCTCGGCGTCGGCGAGCGTCCGCCGCGCCTTCTGGCCGGCGTCGGCGTCGCCGCCCCTCGCCGCCTCGATGTCGCGCGTCGCGTCGGCGAAGGCGGCCTCGAGGCTCGCCACCCGCACCACCACCGCGCCCGCGCCCCGGCCGAAGGCGGTGCTCCGCAGCGCCGCGAGCCGGGCGAGGAGCGCCTCCGCCGCCGAGGCGAGCGCCTCCGGCTGCGCATCGGGCACGACGAGGTGGGCCACCTCCGAGAAGACCTCGCCGGTCGCGACGACCCGGGCCCGCGCGGAGAGCCGCCCGCCCCGGTCCAGCTCGAGCGTGATCTCCACCTCGGCGCCGGCCGGGAGCGCGGCCGACAGGTCGGCGGCACGGATCTCCAGGGTGCCCACCAGGCGGCAGAGGTGGGCGGCGGCGTGCTCGCCCTGCACCACCGGGATCCGGAGGGTCCCCGCCGAGGCGGGCGAGAGCGGCTCGACGGTCCGCTGCGTGAAGGTGCGCCGGGCGGGGAGCGGGGCGCCCCGGCGGAAGAACTCGCGCACCGTGTCGTCGGCGAGGGCGACGCCCAGGCTGCGCGAGAGCGGCGGGTCGCCGATCGTGAGCCCGTGGAACACCTGGAAGCCGGGCGGGTCGACGGGGACGGGGAGCCCCGCGGCGTCGCGCGCCTCGAGGGTGAAGGCGTTGGCGCGGCGCGGCGCGAGCGAGAGCGCGACCTGGAACGCACCCTGCCGATCGGGCGTCACCGGCCCGCTCTCCCAGCCGCCGTCGTCCCGCCGCACCCGAAGCTCCGCCGGCGCCTCCTCCGGCCCCTCCGCGATCCGGCCGAGGAGGTGCGGCGACGGATCGGCGCTCATCGCCGGGTGGCGGAGCCAGAGCTTGCGGGCCCTGGGGGGCGCCTTCGCGGGCGCCAGCGCCTGGAGACCCGCGCTCGCGGCATAGAGCGCGGCGCCCTGGGCGACAAGCGTCATCGGGTCGAGCCCCTCGGCGAAGGGGGCCCGCAGCGCGGCCGCCAGCCGCTCGCGCAGCGCGGGCGTCGCGGTCGGCCCGCCCACCAGCACGATCCGGCGCAGGCTCGCAGGATCCACGCGGTGCGCCTCGAGGAGCCGCGCGCAGACCGCGACCGAGCGGTCGATCACCGGCAGGCAGAGCCGGTCCCAGGTGGGACGGTCCAGGAGGAGCTCCGCCCCGGCGCCGCCCCCGAGCCCGGCGACGTCGACGACCGCCTCCCGGGCACGGGACAGCTCGATCCGCGCCTCCTCCGCGGCGTGCTTCAGCCGCCGGATCGCGCCGGCCGCGGCCGGATCGGCCCGGTCGAGCCGGATCCCCTGCGCCGCCAGCTCGGCGAGGGCCCAGTCCACCACCACCCAGTCCAGGTCCCGGCCCCCGAGGAAGTTGTCGCCGTCGTGGCCGACCACCCGGAGCATCCCGTCCCGCTCCTCGAGGAGCGAGGCGTCGAACGTCCCGCCCCCGAGATCGTAGACGAGCCACGCGCCGCCGTCCCCGCTCGCCGTCCAGCCCGCCGCGATGGCCGAGGCGACGGGCTCCTGCACGAGCTCCACCTCCGCGAACCCCGCGAGCCGGGCCGCCTCGGCCGTGGCGGCGCTCTGCGGGACCTCGAACAGCGCCGGGACCGCCACCACCGCCCGGAGCGGCTCGGCGCCGAGCTGATCCCTCACGTCGGCGCGGATCGCGCGGAGCACCTCGGCCGCCAGGTCCTGCGGCCGCTTGAGCACGCCCGCCGCCGGGAAGGGCATGGCCTGGGCGGTGCCCATGAGCCGCTTGAACTCGCCCCGGGTGTTCTCGGGATCGCCGTCCAGCTGCCGCCGGGCCCGCTCCCCCACCGTCACGTTTCCGCGCGCGTCGATCCGTACGACGGAGGGCGTGAGGGAGCCCCCCTGGGCGTTCCGGACGAGCGTCACGCGCTCGCCGTCGAAGACGGCGGCGGTGGAGTTGGTGGTCCCGAGATCGATGCCGAGGAAGGCCGCCCCCATGGGGGGCGATGATACCCGAACGAAGCAGGCTCACCCCGCGGAGATCGGCTGCGGCGCCGGCACGCTACGGTCCGGCGGCCGGTGCGTCAACCGGACCCCGCGCGGGCCGCGCGGTGCTATCCTCCGCGCCCGTCAACGCCATGAGAACCGAGAACCTCGCGATCGTCTTCGTCGACATCGCCGGCTTCACCGCCCGCACCTCCTCGCAGACCCGTGAAGAGAACGAGCGCCTGCTGCGCCGCTTCGACGACGTCGTGCGCCCCCTGACGCGCGCCTGGGACGGCCGCGTCGTCAAGACCATCGGCGACGCCTACCTCCTCACCTTCCGCTCGCCGACCAACGCCCTGCTCTGCTGCATGGGGGTCCTGGACCGGCTGGCCGAGACCGAGTCCGGCACGGAGGCGGGGTGCCGGTTCGACGTCCGCGCCGCCGTGAACGTGGGCGACGTGCGCGTGGACGGCGGCGACGTCTTCGGCGAGGCGGTCAACGTCGCCTCCCGCATCGAGGGGGTGACGGAGGCCGGGGAGATCCGCTTCTCCGAGGCCGCCTACCTGGCGATGACCCGGACCGAGGTGCCGAGCGAGGAGGTCGGCCTCGCGGAGCTGAAGGGCATCCCGGAGCGGGTGCGCCTCTATCGCGTCCCCCGCGGCGGCGGGCCCCTCCCCTTCGGCGGCCTCGGCCTGACTCCCGTGCGCGATCGGCTCCAGGCGAGCGCCGCCGCGCAGGTCCTCGAGCCGGTCGCCGCCCACGCCCGCGGGCTGGTGGAGGCCCTCCCAGCGCGCTCGCGCGAGCTGCAGGGGCGCCTCGCGCGGGCCTGGGACTGGTGGCGCGTCGAGGTCCGGCGTTCGCGCGCGGTGCAGGTCGCGACGCTCGTCGCCCTCGTCGCCCTCGCCCTGGTCGTCTGGGCGGCGTGGCCGAAGCCGGAGCCGGCCACGCCCTGGCAGCGGTTCCAGCGCGACCTCGGGCTGTAGTCCGTCGGGAAGCGCTACCGGCTGACGCGCATGTGTCACGTGGAAGGTCTTGACCCCACTCCCCCACTCCCTTGACTCCCTTGGAACCGTCCCCTCTCCCTCCTCGAGGAAGGGCTAGGGTGAGGGAGCAGAACATCGCGGCGACGTGAGCCGCGGACGGGTGGCCTGGGCCGGATGGCGCCGAGGCGTTGGAACTCGTCGAAGATCGAGAGGGCGACGTACTCGGTCGCGGCAAGGGCCTCCTGGTTGGTGAAGCGGAGAGCCTTGATGCCTGCGGTGGCGAGGAGTGCGCCCCGCTCTTCGTCGTATCGGAGGCCAGCCTCGTCCCTGTGCTGGGATCCGTCGATCTCGACGGCCGCCGCCTACGACCTGCTCAGGATCGCCAAGCTTATGCCAACGTAGCCGTGGTCGCCCCCTCACCCTGACCCTCTCCCCCGGTGGGGGAGAG
>DATIVK010000225.1:0-18285 GCA_035465955.1 Anaeromyxobacteraceae bacterium
CGGCTGCTCCATCACTCCGACCCTCTCCCCCGGTGGGGGAGAGGGAGCGATCCCCTTGGTAGGGGCGGACGCGACGGGCTGCTCCCTCACCCCGAGCCTCTCCGCCGGTGGGGGAGCGGGAGCGATCCCGTCGGAGGGAGCGGGCGCGGCCGGCTGCCGGCTTGCGCCGACCCTCTCCCCCGGTGGGGGAGAGGAAGGGACGCCCATGGAGGAGCCTCGCCCGAGCAGCTCGGTCTCACGCTCGGCCCCCGTCACCGCCGGCGCGGTCCGGGCCAGCTGCCAGGAGACGACGGCCACGGCCGCCGCGGCCACCGCGCCGATCCCGCCCGCCCAGAGCCACGCCGGCAGGATCGTCCTCCTCCGGGGGCTCGCCTCCGCGGCCTGCCGCGCCGCCGCCATCACGACGGCCATGCCGCCCTCCGGCGGCGGCTCCACGGGGAGCCGCGCCATGAGGGCCCGGGTCTCGCGCATCCGGGCGAGCTCGGCGCGGCAGGCGTCGCACGCCGCGGCGTGCGCCTCGACGGCGCGCGCCTCGCGCGGCGGCAGGTCGCCGTACGCCAGCTCGAGCAGCCTCTCGCTCGCGGCCTCGTGGTTCATCCCGTCGCGCCCCCCATCGCCCCCGGCGTGATCCCCAGCGCCGCCAGGGTCTTGCGCAGCCCCTCGAGGGCGTACCGCATGCGGCTCTTCACGGTGTTCTCGGGGACGCCGGTGACCTCCGCGATCTCGCGGAAGCCGAGGCCGCCCTGCTCGCGGAGGAGGAAGACCTCGCGCTGCTCCGCGGGGAGGGCGGCGAGCGCCGCCTCGAGCCGGGGCCGGAGGAGCGCCCCCTCGGCGGCGGCATCCGGAGCCGGATCGTCGGCCGCGGTCCGGTCGATCGGAGAGAGCCCGTCGCCGTCGGGCCCCTCGAGCGGCTCGGTGCGGCGGTGGACGCCGCGGCGCGCCTCGTCGAGCGTCAGGTTCCGCGCGATCGTGAAGAGCCACGTGGTGACCTTCGCCCGCTCCTCCCAGTCGGCGGTCGCCTTCACCGCGCGCAGGAGCGTCTCCTGCAAGAGATCTTCGGCGCGCGCGCGGTCGCCGACGTGGCGGAGGAGGAAGCTCCAGAGGGCGGTCCGGTGGCGGCGCACGAGCGTCTCGAAGGCCCGGGCGTCCCCGGCCTTGAAGCGCCGCATGAGCCTCTCGTCGCTCTCGTCGTGCGGCACGTGCCGGTGGCCTCGCCTTGGGGCCCCAGGAGTGAAACGCGCGGGGGCGCCTTCCGATCTGCCCGCGCAGTCTATTCGGGCGGGAGCGGTGGAACCACCGGTTTCCCGGCGGGCGGGGGTCAGCGCTGCGCGGTGCGCACGGGGGGCGGCGTCGGCTCGTGGCCGTCCTGGAAGCGGCCGTTCGGCAGCAGGCGGAGCGGCACGCTGGCGCCGCTCTCCGCGAGCTTGAACCGCTCGCAGCGCCCGTACATCCCGTCACAGTAGAAGCTCTGCCAGACGCGGAGCGCCTCGCGCATGGAGATGCCCTGGGCGAGCTGGCAGGTGGGGTAACGGGGACAGGGCAACGTGCAGTCTCGGTTCCGGCCCATGTTGGCGGGCCGCCGTGACGCTACTGCAAGGCAGGGGCCGTCCCTCGTGCCCGGAATTTCCCCGTCCCTCCGGCCGCTTGGCGGATCGCTCCGACAGTGTAGGACGGGTCGCGGCCACACCGGGGGTCGAGGCACCCGGGAGGCGCCGCCCCCCCCCGGAAAAACGGAGGAGCCCGGATCGCGGTCGCGATCCGGGCTCCGGGTACCGCCTGCGATCGGGCTACTGCTTGCCGCCGCCCGGGACCAGGTTGGCCGGGTTCATGGCCTTCGCGAGCTGCTCGTAGAGCGCGTACTTCTCGCGGATGTCCTTCTGCGCCTGGCCGATCAGCCGGTCGAAGACCTCGGGGTTGGACGCCTGGACCTGCTTGAAGCGCGTCTCGCCCTCGACGAACTGCTTGAGGTCGATCTTCGGGGCCGGGCTGTCGAGCCGGAGCGGGCTCTCGCCGCCCGCGACCCGGCGCGGGTCGTAGCGGAAGAGGGGCCAGTAGGCCGACTCGACGGCGCGCTCCTGCTGCTGGATCGCGTTGGCGAGGTCGTAGCCGTGCGCGATGCAGTGCGCGTAGGCGACGATCACGGAGACCCCGTTGTAGCTGTCGGCCTCCTTGAACGCGTTGACCGCCTGCGCGTCCTTCGCGCCCATCGCGACCCGGGCGACGTACGGGTGGCCGTAGCTCATCGCCAGCATCGCGAGGTCCTTCTTCGGCATGCTCTTGCCGGCCATCGCGAACCGGGCCGCCGCGCCCATCGGCGTGGCCTTCGAGGCCTGGCCGCCGGTGTTGGAGTAGACCTCGGTGTCGAGGACGAGGATGTTGACGTCCTTGCCCGACGCGATGACGTGGTCGAGGCCGCCGTACCCGATGTCGTACGCCCAGCCGTCGCCGCCGACGATCCAGACCGACTTCCGGACGAGGTAGTCGGCCACCTTGCCGAGGTACCGCGCGTCGGAGTTGTCGAGCTTCGCCAGCTTCGCCTTGAGATCCTTCACGCGCTCGCGCTGCTTCGCGATGCCGTCCTCGGTCGACTGGTCGGCCTCGAGGAGCTCCTTCACGAAGCCGTCGCCGAGCTGCGCGCCGAGCTTCGCGAGGTAGTCGCGGGCGAGGTCGGCCTGCTTGTCGATGGCGAGCCGCATGCCGAGGCCGAACTCGGCGTTGTCCTCGAAGAGCGAGTTGGACCAGGCCGGGCCGCGCCCGTCCTTGTTCTGGGTGTACGGCGTCGTCGGCAGGTTGCCGCCGAAGATCGACGTGCAGCCCGTCGCGTTCGCGATGACCGCGCGATCGCCGTAGAGCTGGGTGAGGAGCTTGAGGTACGGCGTCTCACCGCAGCCGGAGCAGGCCCCCGAGAACTCGAAGAGCGGCTCGAGGAACTGGCTCCCCTTCACGTCCGCCTTCACCTTCGTGCGGTCCGGGTCCGGGATCGAGAGGAAGAAGTCCCAGTTCTTCCGCTCCTTCTCCTTGAGGTTCAGGGCGTCGACCATGTTGATGGCCTTCTTGCCCTTCTCCGTCTTGGACTCGACGGGGCAGATCTCCACGCAGACGGTGCAGCCGGTGCAGTCGTCCGGCGCGACCTGGAGCGTGTACTTCTTCCCCTTGTCGTCCGCCGACTTGTAGTCGGTGGAGAGGAAGGTCGCCGGGGCCTTCCCGAGGAGCGCCGGCTCGTAGAACTTCGGCCGGATCGCCGCGTGCGGGCAGATCAGCGCGCACTTGTTGCACTGGATGCAGAGCGACGGCTCCCAGACCGGGATCTCGAGGGCGATCGAGCGCTTCTCCCACTTGGAGGTCCCGGTCGGCCAGGTGCCGTCCACCGGGAACGCCGAGACCGGGAGCTGGTCGCCCTTCCCGGCGAGCATCAGGCCGGTGACGCGCTTCACGAAGTCGGGGGCGACCTCGGAGACCGCCGGCGGGCGCGCCTTGCCGGTGACCTTCTTGCCCTCCAGCTTCACCTCGTACATGTGGGCCAGCGTGTGGTCCACCGCCTCGAAGTTCTTCTTCACGACGTCGGCGCCCTTGCGGCCGTACGTCTTCTCGATCGCCTTCTTGATGTGGCCGATCGCCTCCTCGCGCGGGAGCACGCCGGAGACGGCGAAGAAGCAGGTCTGCATGATGGTGTTGATGCGCACCCCCATGCCCGTGTCCTTCGCGACCTTGTAGGCGTCGATCACGAAGAACTTCAGCTTCTTGGCGAGGATGTTCTCCTGGACCTCCTTCGGGAGGTGCTCCCAGACCTCGTCCACGCCGTAGGGCGAGTTGAGGAGGAACGTCGCGCCGGGGGCGGCGTTCTCCACCATCTCGTACTTCTCGAGGAAGCCGAACTGGTGGCAGGCGATGAAGTTGGCCTTGCTGATCAGGTAGGCCGAGCGGATCGGGCGCGGCCCGAAGCGCAGGTGGCTGGTCGTCAGCGTGCCCGACTTCTTCGAGTCGTAGACGAAGTAGCCCTGGGCGAAGTTGGGCGTGTCCTCGCCGATGATCTTGATCGAGTTCTTGTTCGCGCCGACGGTGCCGTCCGCGCCGAGGCCGTAGAAGAGGCCGCGGACCACGTCGGCCGGCTCGGTGTCGAACGTCGGGTCGACGGCGAGGGAGGTGTGGCTCACGTCGTCGTGGATGCCGACGGTGAAGTGGCGCTTGGGCCGCTCCTTGCCGAGCTCGTCGTAGACCGCCTTCACCTGCGCGGGCGTGAACTCCTTCGACGAGAGGCCGTACCGGCCGCCGATCACCGTGATCTGGTGGTGGAAGCGGTCGATGTGGGCCTGCTCGGCCTCGCGCAGCGCCGTGATGACGTCCTGGTAGAGCGGCTCGCCGAGGGCGCCGGGCTCCTTGGTCCGGTCGAGCACCGCCAGCTGCGTCACCGTGCGGGGCAGCGACGTCATGAAGGCGCCGAGATCGAAGGGCCGGTAGAGGCGCACCTTCACGAGGCCGACCTTCTCGCCCTTCGCCACGAGGTGCTCCACCGTCTCCTGCGTCACGTCACAGGCCGAGCCCATCGCGATGATGACGCGCTCCGCCTGCGGGTGGCCGACGTAGTCGAAGAGCTTGTACTTGCGGCCGACGATCTTCGCGAAGTGGTCCATCGCGGCCTGGACGTGCTCCGCGGCCGCGGCGTAGGTCGGGTTGATGGCCTCGCGGGCCTGGAAGAAGGCGTCGGGGTTCTGCGCCGTGCCGCGCAGCACCGGCCGATCCGGCGAGAGCGCGCGGTCGCGGTGCGCGGCCACGAGGTCGTCGGTGATCATCTGGCGCAGATCGTCGTCGCTCAGCTCCTCGATCTTCGCGACCTCGTGCGAGGTGCGGAAGCCGTCGAAGAAGTGGAGCATCGGGACGCGCGACAGCAGCGAGGCGCGCTGCGCGATCACCGCGAAGTCGTGCGCCTCCTGGACGTTGACGCTGGAGAGCAGCCCCATGCCGGTCTGGCGCACCGCCATGACGTCCGAGTGGTCGCCGAAGATCGACAGCGCGTGGGTCGCCACCGTGCGGGCGCTCACGTGCATCGCCATCGAGGTGAGCTCGCCGGCGATCTTGTAGAGGTTCGGGATCATCAGCAGGAGGCCCTGCGACGCCGTGAAGGTCGTCGTCAGCGCGCCGGCCTGGAGGGCCCCGTGGACGGCGCCGGACGCGCCGCCCTCCGACTGCATCTCCGTCACGTTCGGGACGGTGCCCCAGATGTTCTTCTTGCCCTTCGCCGCCCACTCGTCCGCCCACTCGCCCATGTTGGACGACGGGGTGATCGGATAGATGGCGATAACCTCGTTGATACGGTGGGCGACCGAGGCGACCGCCTCGTTGCCGTCCATCGTCACCATTCGCCTGCTGGCCATTCGGACTCCTGCGCAAAAAAGAGGGTGTGTTTCGGACGTTCGAAGGGGCAGTTCGAGCCCGCGCACCTGCTGGCGCAAAGCTTGCGGGTCTCGTGCTGGGACCGAGGAGACTAGCAGATCGGTCGCAGGTAGGTCAGCCCCCCTCACCGCCTCCCTTGCTCGCGGCAGCCGACCCGGCGCAAGCTCCCGATCCGCCATGGCAATCCGGAAGGTCGGCACGTGCGAGGTGAAGCGAGAGATCGGGCGCGGCGGCATGGGCGTCGTCTACGAGGCCCGACAGGAGGCCCTCGATCGAACGGTCGCGATCAAGGCGCTCGACGCGAAGCTCGCGCGGTCCCGGGAGCTGGCGGAGCGCTTCAAGCGCGAGGGGCGCGCCTACGCCCAGCTGCGCCACCAGGCGATCGTCGCGGTCCACGACCTGGTCGAGAAGGAGGACACGCTCTACCTCGTCACCGACTTCGTCGACGGCGCCGATCTGACGAAGGTGCTCGCCAAGGGCGGCACGCTGCCGCCGGAGTGCGCCGCCATCGTCGGCGCCCGGGTCGCCGGGGCGCTCGACTACGTCCACTTCAACCACCTGCTCCACCGCGACGTGAAGCCCGCGAACGTCATGCTCTCGCGGGACGGCGAGGTGAAGCTGATGGACTTCGGCATCGCGAAGGACCAGCGCGAGACCGACCTCACCCGCTCCGGCATGCTGGTCGGCAGCCCCTCCTACCTGGCCCCCGAGGTGCTGGGCGGCGACCCCGCCGACGCGAAGGCCGACGTCTGGGCGCTCGGCGTCACCCTCTACGAGCTGGTGGCCGGGGAGAAGCCCTTCAGGGGGCGCGACGCCGACGAGCTCTTCAGCGCGATCCGCCGGGGCTCCTTCCGCCGCGTCCGGTCGCTCGCGCCCGATTGCCCGCGCCGCCTCGCGCGCGCCATCGAGCGCTGCCTGGAGAGCCGCCCTCGCGCGCGGTGGAAGACCGCCGGCGCGCTCGCGCGCGAGCTCGACGCCTGCGCGGCGAAGCTCCTCGCGGGGATGCACCCGCAGGCGCGGCTCGTCGCGCTGATGACGCACCGGGGCTTCGCGAAGGAGGAGGACGCGCTGACCCGGATCGACGCGGCGTCGCTCCTCGCGACGCGCGCGGTGGACCAGGCGGGCGAGGAGGGGCCGACGAGCCCCTTCATCCTCCGCCGCCAGCGGCGCCGCGCGGTCACCGCCGCGGTGCTCGTGGCCGTCGCGGCGGTCCTCCTGGGGTTCTGGCTGATGCCGCTGCCCTTCCGCTTCTAGCCCCGAGGGGGGCGCGCTTTGCAGCTTCTTGACGCCTGTCATGGCCAGGCCACGCTGGGGCTGATTCCTTCAGGTGGCTCACTCCAGGGGGTTCCCTTGCGCAACGTCGAAGCCTCGCGCCGTACGCTCGAAGCCCTCGGGCTCGCCGCCCTGATGGCCCTGGCCGCCTGCGGCGAGTCGCGCAACGTCGCGGACGTCCGGCCCATGTGCGAGCGGTGCCACGGCGGAGCGAGCGGCAACGCCGCGCCGCCGACGAGCGTCGGCGGCGCCACGGCGACGACCGATCCGAAGGTCGGCGCGCACCAGGCGCACCTCCGGGCGGGACGGCTCCGCGGCCCCATCGCCTGCGACGAGTGCCACGTGGTCCCCGCCGACATGCGGGCGCACGAGGCCGGGATCGCGGCGGTGGCCGCGGGGAGCGCGCAGCGCGTCGTCTTCGGCCCCTTCGCCGCGAAGGGGGGCGCCGGGGCGGCGTGGGCGCCGGACACCCTGCGCTGCAGCAACACGTACTGCCACGGCGCGACGCTCAACCGGGGCGCCGCCAACCCCTCGCCGAGCTGGATCGCCGCGGGCCCAGGCCACTCCGAGGCCTCCTGCGCGTCGGCGTCGTGCCACGGCCTGCCGCCCTCGAGCGCGGGCCACGCGTCGCTCTCGCTCACCTTCCCGATGACGCCAGGTGATCCCAATCCGTGCGCCGCGTGCCACTCCCAGACCGTCACGGCCACCCTCGACGCCGCGGGGTTCCCGGGGATCTCCGTCGCTGGCGGCAAGCACATCGACGGCGCGTTGACCGTCGACGCCATCGGCGGCGCGTGCACCCTCTGCCACGGCTTCCCGCCCGCGACCGGCGCCCACCCGGCCCACACCCAGGCGGCCGTGGCCGGCTACGGGGACCTCCGAAAGACCGCCGACGCGCTCACGACCGACGCGGCGCAGTACGCCTTCGGCTGCGGCCTCTGCCACCCGCTCGACTTCGCCCAGCACGACCGCCACTTCAGCGAAGGGATCGGCGCCATCGTGGAGCTCGCGCCCGCCGCCCCCGGCACGAACGGCTCGCTGCGCGGTCTCGCCTCGCCGGGGGCGGCCTGGGATCCGGCGACGCTCAAGTGCAGCGGCACCTACTGCCACTCGGACGGCAAGGTCGGGCCCGTCGGGACCTCGCCGGCGTGGAACGCGCCCGTCGGCACGCTCGGCTGCGGCGGCTGCCACGGCAACCCGCCCGGCTACGCGAACGGCGGCGCCGGCACGGCGACGGCCAACAGCCACCTCGGGCTCATGACGGACGGCTACGAGACCGGACACTTCGCCGGCTTCCCGGCCATCATGCACGCGGTCGCGGGCATCGACAGCTCGTACCACGGGGCGGGCGGCGGGCGTGACTCGTCCCCCATCACCTGCCAGGCCTGCCACTTCGACACGGTGGACGCCGCGAACACCACCGCGCAGGGCTTCTACTACCTGGACACCACCGGGAGCTACGACCTGGGGGGCTCCGCCAGCTTCACGATCGGCGGCACCACGTACGGCGCGTTTGCGTGCACCGCCTGCCACGACGGCACGCCGGCCACGGGCGCGGGCGCGGCGAAGCCCTACTACCACGTGAACGGCGTCCGGGACGTGAGCTTCGATCGGCGCGACGTGCTGCCGGCCACGACGCCGGGGCTCCCCGCCGCCCCCAACACCCCCACGCGCCCCTACTGGCTCACCAGCACCAACGACCTCGCCTGGGTGGGGGCCGCCGTCGGGGCGAGCGGCGGCATGGACGGCACGACCCCCTCGTTCCACCTGAAGGCCGCGGTCTGGACCGCGACCGACAAGACCTGCACCAGCGTCGCGTGTCACTTCAACCGGAGCAGCGCCCAGTGGGGGGAGCCGCTGCCGTCGAGCACCGACAACGGCGCCTGCACGCTCTGTCACAGCAAGTGACCGCGCAGCCGGCGGGGCGGCGCGCGGACTCGGCGGCACCGCCCCTCGCCCTGCCCTTCTCCCCGGTGGGGGAGAGGGGAGCCGCTCGTCAGTCCGCGATCTTCATCCGCGGCGCGTCGGCCCAGAGCCCCTCGAGGTCGTAGAACTCGCGGGCCTCCCGGTTCATGACGTGCGCGACGACGTCGCCGTAGTCGACCAGGATCCAGCGGCCGCTCTCGTACCCCTCGACGCCCACCTTGCCGACGCCGGACTTCTTCATCTCCTCCTCGACGTGATCGGCGATGGCGCCGGCCTGCCGGTCGCTGTCGGCGGTCATGACGACGAAGTAGTCGGCGTAGCTGGTGAGGCCGCGGACGTCGAGCAGGAGGACCTCCTCCGCCTTCTTGGCGAGCCCGGCCTTCGCGATCGAGAGCGCCAGCGGGCGGCTCGGATCGGGGCGCTCCGCGGCGGGGCCCGGCCCCGCCGGCTTCGCGGCGGCGGCCTTGCGGACGGGGGCCTTGCGCCCCGCCGGGACGCCCTTCGCCGGCCCCTTCTTGTAGCCGCCCTTGAAGACGCCCTTGGGGCTGCCGCTCCTCGGCCCCTTCTTCGCGGCGCCCTTCTTCGCGGGCCCCTTGGAGGCGAAGGGCTTCTTCGCCGGACCCTTCTTCAGGAACGGCCGCTTCGTCGGTGCCTTCTTCTTGGTCGCCATTCGTCGTCCTCGCCCTAGCGGATGTGGCCGTCGCCCTCGACCACGAACTTCTGGGTCGTGAGCTCGGCGAGCCCCATCGGCCCGAAGGCGTGGAGCTTGGTGGTGGAGATGCCGATCTCGGCGCCGAGCCCCAGCTCGCCGCCGTCGTTGAAGCGCGTCGACGCGTTGATCATCACGGCGCTCGCCGTCACCTCGCGCTCGAACCGGCGGGCGTTCCCGAGGTCCCGCGTCAGGATCGCCTCGGTGTGGAGCGAGCCGAAGCGCGCGATGTGGTCGAGCGCCGCGTCGAGGTCCGGGACGACGCGCACCGCCAGGATCTTGTCGAGGAACTCGAAGCCGAAGTCCTCGGGCTTCGCCGGGATCGCCGCGACGCCGGCCCGCTTCAGGACGGTGAGCGACGTCGGGTCGCAGCGCAGCTCGACGCCGGCGTCGGCGAGCGCCTTGCCGACCGGCGGCAGGAGCTTGCCCGCGGCGCCGCGGTGGACGAGGAGGCACTCGAGGGCGTTGCAGACCCCCGGGCGCTGCACCTTGCCGTTCAGGGCGAGGCGGATCGCGTCGTCGGGCTTCGCCGTCGCGTCCAGGAAGAGGTGGCAGACGCCCATGTAGTGCTTCACGACCGGGACCCGCGACCGCTCCGCCACCGCCCGGATCAGCCCCGGACCGCCGCGGGGGATGGCGAGGTCGATCAGGTCGTCGAGCTTCAGGAGCTCGAAGGTCGCCTCGCGCTCCGGCGTCGGGACCACCTGCACGCTCTCCGCCGGCAGCCCCGCCTTCGCGAGGCCGTCGGCGAACGCCGCCGCGAGCGCCTGCGAGGACAGCAGCGCGTCGGAGCCGGGGCGGAGGATCGCCGCGTTGCCGCTCTTCACGCAGAGGGCCGCCGCCTCGATCGTCACGTTGGGGCGCGCCTCGTAGACCATCAGCACGACGCCGAGCGGGATCCGGACCTTCTTGACCGAGAGACCGTTGGGGCGACGCCAGCTGCTCGTCACCTCGCCGACGGGATCGGCGAGCGCCGCCACGTCGCGCAGCGACCGCGCGATCCCCTCGAGCCGCTTCAGGTCGAGGGCGAGCCGATCGAGGAAGGCGGCGTTCTGCCCGGCCTTCCTCGCGGCCGCGACGTCCTTGGCGTTCGCCGCCAGGATCGCCCTCTGGTGCGCCTTCAGGGCGTCCGCCGCCGCGAGCAGCGCCGCGTCCTTCGTCCGCGTGTCGGCGTGGGAGAGGACGCGCGCCGCCCCCTTCGCCGCCAGCGCGAGCGACCGCATCCGCTCGCCCAGGCTCGCCGTCTCCGTCTTCGCTTTGGCCATTCGGGGGAGGCTCCGCTCTCAGTCCAGCAGGACCATGTCGTCCCGGTGGACGACCTCGTCGAGGTACTTATACCCGAGCGTGCGCTCGATCTCGCTCGTCTTCAGGCCGGCGATCCGCCGGATCTCGTCGGCGGCGTACCCGGCCAGGCCGCGCGCGAAGGGGCGTGAAGGATCGACGGCGACGTCGACCGGGTCGCCGACGCCGAAGCTCCCCTCGACGCTCCTGACGCCGGAGGGGAGCAGGCTCTTCCCGCCCTCGACGAGCGCCCTCCGGGCGCCGGCGTCGACGAGGAGCGTCCCCTTCCCGCGCGCCGCGGCGGCGAGCCAGCCCTTGCGCGACGTGAGGTGCTCCGCCTCGGCGGCGAAGACGGTCCCCACCTTCTCCCCGGCGAGGAGCGCGGCGAGCGCTCCCTTCCGGCGCCCCGAGAGGAGCGCGGTGACCACCCCCTGCGCGGCGAGCCTCTTCGCGGCGCGGATCTTGGTGGCCATGCCGCCCGTGGACTGGAGGCTCCCGGCGCCGCCCGCCACCCGCTCGATCTCCGCGGTCACCTTCGCCACGTCCGCGAACATCCGCGCGCCGTCCTCCGCGGGGTTCCGGTCGTAGAGCCCCTCCACGTCGGTCAGCATCGCGACGAGGCGCCCCTCGACGCAGGCGGCGACGAGGCCGGCCAGCGTGTCGTTGTCGCCCACCTTGATCTCGTCGACGGCGACGGTGTCGTTCTCGTTCACCACGGGGACGACGCCGGCGGCGAGCAGCCGCTCGAACGTCCGGCGCGCGTTGAGGAAGCGCTTCCGGTTGGCGAGGTCGTCCGCGGTGAGGAGCACCTGCGCCACCTTCACGCCGTGCGGCGCGAACGCGCCGCCCCACGCGGCCATGAGGTGCGGCTGGCCGACCGCAGCGCAGGCCTGCTTCGTCGGGATGTCCCAGGGCTTCCCCTTCGTCCGGACGAGCCCGAGCTGCTCGGCGCCGAGCGCGACCGCGCCCGAGGTGACGAGGACCAGCTTCCGGCCGCGGGCGATCTCGGCCATCTCACGGCCGAGCCGCGCGCAGTTCTCGCGGTCGAAGCGCCCCTTCGAGTCGGTGAGCGTGCCGGTGCCGACCTTGACGACGAGCCGCTTCACGCGGGCGAGGGTGGTGCGGGCCATGATCGTGGGGGTTCTACCGCGGGACGGCGCGCGCCGGAAGCGGGCGGCCGGCAGCGCGAGGGTGATCGCAGGGCGCCTCGCGCCCTCAATCCAGCTCGAAGGTGACGTGCACGATCGCCACGATGTCCTTCTCCAGCGACGTGGTGTCGTTGTTCCCCTGCCAGGAGGTCTCGGTGGAGTTGGCGGGGTTGACGTTGATGACCCCCATGTCGGCCGAGCGCAGCTTCGAGAGGGAGGCGCCGGTCTGCGTCACCACCGACTCGGCGCGCGTGCGCGCGTCCTTCGCCGCCTGCGCCAGCATCTCGACCTTCAGCTCGCCGAGCCGCGTGTAGAAGTAGCGCGGCGTCGACGAGGTCACCGGCACGCCGCGCTCCAGCAGCTGCGTGATCTCCCGCGAGAGCCGCTCGATCCGCTCCACGTCGCCCGACCGCACCGTGATGGTCTGCTGGGCGTCGAACCCCTTCCGCACCCGCCGCTCGACGCGGTCCTCGCCGGAGCCGACCCACTCGGTCTCGATCCGCTCCCCGACGGTCACCGCGCCGGGGCGGACCTCCTCCGCCTTCACCCCCTGGGCGGCGAGGTAGGCGGTCACGGCCTGCGCGTGGCCGGTCAGCTCCCGATAGGCCTTGATCCGCTCCGGCGCGTTCAGCTCGACGCTGGCGCGCCACTCGATCAGGTCGGAGACGATCCGCTTCTTCGCGGAGCCGGTGACCTCGATCTTGCGCACCGCGCGCGAGCGCGTCCGCTCGAAGGCGGCGCTCCCCACCAGGGCGCAGACGACCGCCGCGGCGGCGATGGAGAACCAGCCGAGCTGCGATCGGACCTCGTTCATGGACATGGGATCTCCCGTGGCCGAGCGGCCGAGTCGACCCGGAGCCTACCAGAGCCCATCACTCACCGCGAAGCGGAGGCGAGGGCCGTGACCGACCGTGGGCCACCTCGCGCTCAGCCCCGCAACCCCGTCACCAGCTGATAGGCGCCGAACACGAGGAGCAGCAGCGACGAGACCGCCGCGAGGGCGCGGGCCGACCGCGGCCCGAGCCGCCCGACCTCGCCGAAGAGGACGACGAGGGCCGCGTTGCCGCCGACGAGGCAGAAGTAGAAGCCGCCGAGGTAGGCGAGCCCCTGGCCGGGCGACGCCCGCCACGCGGACGCCAGCGCCGCGCCGCCGGCGACGCTCCACCAGATCCAGGCGTTGGGGTTGGTGAGGTTCACGAGCGCGGCGCGCACGAAGCCGATCGGCGGCTCGTGGGCCGCGGCCGCCGCCGCGGGCGGCCGGAACATCGACCGCAGCCCGTTCGCGCCGAGCCAGATCACGAAGAGCCCGCCCCCGAGCTGGAGCGCGCGCAGGAACACGGGCGGCACCCGGGAGAGGACGAGGAGCACCGTCGTGATGATGATCGGATCGGTGACGAGCGGGACGAGCGCGATGGGGAGCGTGCGCCAGGGGCCGCGCTTCGCCGCCTGCGAGAGCATGTAGGCCTGCAGCGGGCCCGGGGAGAGGGCCCCGGAGAGGCCGAGCGTCGCGCCCTGCGCGAAGGGGATCATCGGGGCGCCGACCCTACCGCACCGGGAGCTTCAGCCCCATCTCGACCATCGCGAGGATCGCCTCGGCGTTCCCCTTCGCGTCGTCGACCGGGTCGTGGGTGTGGGGCGTCTTCCGGAGGTGCTTCCAGGTGGCGTAGCCGTCCTTCACCATGCCGCAGTAGAGGTCGCCGATGCGGCGGCCGCTCCAGCCGAACGGGTTCCGCCCCAGGTACTGGTGGAAGTAGTAGTTGGTGAACTGCCAGTCGAAGGCCAGGTTGTCGGAGAAGAAGACCGGCCTCCCCTTCGACGTCTCGAGGACCCACCGCTCGAAGGCCTCCATGACCGGCCCCGGCTCGTCGTAGCCGAGGTGCTCGGCGCGCGTGACGCCGGAGATGGCGAGCGCCTCCGGGACCCACGTCTCGGAGATGGGGCGGACCCGGCCGCGGAAGGTCGCGGAGAGCGAGGGGTCGACGCGCACGGCGCCGAGGGAGACCATCGAGTGCTTCCCCGGGCAGGGGCCGTCGGACTCGACGTCGACGACGTAGAGGGACACGGTCAGTCCTGCTCGACGTAGTCGAGGTCGACGCCGAAGGTCTCGCGCAGCCGCAGCGCGCCCCAGAAGGCGAGCACGAACCAGAAGGCCCCCACCGCGAGCGCCGCGCGGGCGAGGCCGACCTGAGGCCGGAGCCAGGCGAAGGAGAGGGTCACCGCCACCACCAGCCCCCGCACGAAGTTCGGGACCGTCGTCGCGACGGTCGCGCGGATGTTGGTGCCGAACTGCTCCGCCGCGACCGTCGCGAAGATGGCCCAGTAGCCGCTCGTGACGCCGAGGAGGCCGATGAGGGCGAGGAAGCGCGCCGGCGAGGCCCCGCGGCCGAGGAGGAAGTAGAGGCCGTAGGCGGCGACGAGCAGCGTGAGGTAGCCGAGCACCACCTTCTTGCGGCTCCCGATGAGCTGGGAGAGGACGCCGCTCGAGACGTCGCCGAAGACGAGGCCGCCGTAGAAGAGCGCGACCGCGTCGCCCGCCGAGACGGGGCCGGTGACGCCGAGCAGCTGCGCGAACTCGGGGGAGCCGAGGACCAGGATCGCGTTGGCGACCCAGATCGGCACCGCGATGACGATGGAGGCGAGGAAGCGGGTGAAGCGCTCCCACCTCCGGAAGAGCGAGAAGAAGTCGCCGCGCGCGACGCCGGCCGCCTTCGCGTGGGCGAACATCCCCGACTCGTGGACCCGGATCCGCAGGATGAGCAGGAGGAGCCCGAGCGTGCCGCCCACCCAGAAGGCCCAGCGCCAGTCGAGCCACTTCGCGACCAGGTTTCCGACGACCGCGCCGGAGACGCCGACCGACGCCACGATCATCGTCCCGTAACCGCGCAGCCTCGCCGGCAGGAGCTCCGACACGAGCGTGATCCCGGCGCCGAGCTCGCCGGCCAGCCCGAAGCCCGCGACGACCCGGAGCAGCTTGTAGAGCGCGAGGTCCTGGACGAAGCCGTTGGCGAGCGTGGCGAGGGAGTAGAGCGTGATGGAGCCGAAGAGGATCTGGAGCCGCCCCTTCTTGTCGCCGAGGATGCCGAAGACGATCCCGCCCGCCAGCATCCCGCCCATCTGCCAGTTCAGGATGGAGAACCCCTCGTCGAGCAGCCGCTCCGCCGGCACCCCCAGTGCCGTCAGGCTGGGCTTGCGGACGATCGAGACGAGGATCAGGTCGTAGATGTCGACGAAGTAGCCGAGCGCCGCGACGATCACGGCGGCGCTCAGGACGGAGCCGGTGCCGCGCGCCGGCACCTCGGCAGGGTTCGGGCTGGCCATAGGGACCGGCGATGCTAGCGAGGCCGGGCGCGGAGGTCGAGGAGTTCGATGGCGGCCGGGCTCAGCCGCGCCTCGGCTCGAGGCCGAAGGCTCTCAGCGCCCCCGGGGAGGAGAGGCAGTCGATCGTGTGGAAGCCGAGGAGCGTCCCGAGCGGGAAGAGGAAGGTCGCGGCCATGGCGACCGCCACGCAGAGGGTATGACGCCGGCGTCGCGCGATCGACCGTCCGGCCACGAACAACCCAGCGGCGAGGGCGCCCCCCGACAGGACCGCGATCGCGCCACCCACGAGGAAGATCCAGCCTCCGAAGGAGGGGGCCGCGATCGCGCCCTCGACCCCGTCCACCGCGAACGCGGCCGACCGGCCGAGCGCCTGCCAGCCGGCCGCGACCGGCAGCGCGCCGAGCGCCGTCGCGAGCGCCGTCACGGCGCCGAGCGCGTAGTGGAAGGCCGGGAGTCGGTCGAGGGCTTCTCGTGCGGCGTCGGTCACTTGCCCAGCATATGCGAAGTGCCGCCGCGCCCCGTCCCCGCGGGGCGAGCGCCCATCGCGAGCCAGAAGGGCGTCGCGAGGAGCGCCGCGGCGAGGAGCGAGATCCCCACCGCGCCGAGCCCCAGCGTGCGGAGGGCCCCGAGCGAGAAGGGGGGCGCCCGAAGGGCGTGAATCTGCACGATGCCGTCGGAGCGGCGGCGGATGAACGGGCGGTGCGTTTCGGGTGCCATCGTCATGGAGTCGTGCATAGGGCGCGCCACTGCTCTTTGCCCGAAGATCGGCTTTCTCTCTGGGGAGGACGCGGCGGAGCGTCGCGGCGGCGGCTGACCCGGGGTGGCTGCGACTCAGGAGGGGCCTCGCCGGCTGCGGCGGCCCTGCGCCGGCGCCGGGGGATCTACGATGGGCCTGCCCGCGACGCGGGCCGCCATGGCCGCCACCATCCTCGGATTCCTTGCGGCCAACCCGCTCGTCCTCCTCTTCCTGGTCGCGGCCATCGGCTACCCGATCGGCCAGATCCGCGTCCGCGGCTCGAGCCTGGGCGTCGCCGCCGTCCTCTTTGTCGGGCTCGCCGCGGGCGCGCTCGACCCCCGGCTCGCGCTCCCCGAGATCGTCTACATGCTCGGCCTCGCCATCTTCGTCTACACGGTGGGGCTCGCGAACGGCCGTGCCTTCGTCGCGACGCTCCGGCGCGACGGGGTGCGCCAGGGCGCGATGGCCGTCGCGGTGCTCCTCTTCGCGACCGCGCTGACCGCCGCCTTCGCCCGCTCGCTCCGACTCGACGCCGCGCTCGCCGCCGGCCTCTTCGCCGGGAGCCTGACCAACACGCCGGCGCTCGCCGCCGCCATCGAGACGCTCAAGCAGATCGGCTTCGCCGGCGAGCTGTCGTCGCCGGTGGTGGCCTACTCGATCGCCTACCCGATGGGAGTGGTGGGGGTGATCCTGGCCGTGCTCCTCGGGCTGCGGGTCTTCCGCGCCGACCTCGCCGGGGAGGGCGCGCAGCTCGCCGCGCTGGGCGCGTGGAACGAGCCGCTCTCCAACCTCACGATCCACGTCACGCAGGACGTCGGGACGCTCTGCGTCGAGGAGCTGGTCCGCGGCCTGCGCTGGAAGGTGATCTTCGGGCGGCTTCAGCGCGACGGCGCGATGGCGCTCGTGACCCACGAGACGCGGCTGCGCCGCGGCGACCTCGTGACCGCCGTGGGCACGGCGTCGGAGCTCGCGCGCGTCACGGCGCGGCTCGGCGAGGAGGCGGCCGAGGGGATCGACCTCGACCGGAGCGAGTTCGACCTGCGGCGCGTCTTCGTCTCGAACGCCGAGGTGGTCGCGCGGCCGCTGCGTGAGCTCGACCTCGAGCACCGGTTCGACGCGGTCGTCACGCGGGTGAGGCGCGGCGACGTCGAGCTGCTCCCGTCGGACGACATGATGCGGGAGATGGGGGACCGGGTCCGGATCCTCGGGCCCGCGCGGCGGCTCGCCGAGGTGGCGGCCTTCTTCGGCGACTCCTACCGCGCCGCGAGCGAGGTGGACGTCCTCACCTTCGGCCTCGGCCTCGCGCTCGGCCTGCTGCTCGGCGCCCTCCCCCTCCCCCTGCCGGGCGGCGCGCACATCTCGCTCGGCTTCGCCGGCGGGCCGCTCCTCGTCGCGCTGGTGCTCGGGACGGTGGAGCGGACCGGGCCGCTCCTCTGGAGCCTGCCCTGGGGCGCCAACACGACGCTGCGCCAGATCGGGCTGGTCCTCTTCCTCGCGGGGATCGGCACGCGCGCCGGGCCGGGCTTCCTGCGCACCTTCGCCGGCTGGGAGGGGGCGACGCTCTTCGCCGCGGGCGCCGTCGTCACCTTCACCACCGCCTTCGCCGCGCTCTGGGCCGCCCACCGCCTCCTCGGCATCCCGCTCAGCCTCGCGATCGGCATGGTCGCCGGCATCCACACCCAGCCCGCCGTGCTCGGCTTCGCGGTGGAGCAGACGAAGAACGAGATCCCGCACCTCGGCTACGCCGCCGTCTACCCGGTCGCGACGATCGCGAAGATCCTGCTGGTGCAGCTGCTGCTGGCGATGACGTGAGGGGGGCGGGCCCGAAGAGGTCGGCCCCTCGCCCGGTCGCGCATCCCGATCCATGATTGCGCATGGTCCGCGTCCGAGAAGTCATGGCGCTCGAAGGCTTCGAGGTGGAGATCGCCTTCACCGACGGCTCGGTCCGCCGCGTTGATCTCGCGCCGCTGTTGCGCGGCCCCGTGTTCCAGCCGGTGATCGACAACCCAGCGCTGTTTCGCGCCGTCCAGGTCGACCCGGTCGGCAAGACGCTCACGTGGCCGAACGGCGCGGACCTCGATCCGGACGTGCTCTACCTCGGGCTCCGGCCGGCGGAGTGACGTCCAAGGTAGCGTCACGCGGTAACGCGACGTAGGTCGTCACGTCTCCGCGTGCCGGGATAAGCTTCGGCCATGCGTGCAACCGTCAAGGGCGCCTTTGCCTATCCTCGCGGTGGAACCACGCTCACCTTGGAGAACGTGGGGGGATCACCAAGCCTGGGGAAACCGCCACCTTGACGCTTCCCGACAGGACTCTGGACGTCAAGGTTCGTGGGGCCGGGTTCATGGACTACGACATCGGCCGCCCGACCTTCCACGCGGACCTCTTCATCCTTGTGGACGGCATCGAGGCAGACGAGGTCCCTCCGGGGACCGACGTCCTCACTCGTCCGTAGCCCCTTCCAGCGTGGGAGAGGGGTCAAGACCTTCCACTTGACACATGCG
>DATIVK010000226.1:0-10398 GCA_035465955.1 Anaeromyxobacteraceae bacterium
TGGCGGGCGTCTTCGACGTCCCGCCGGTGCGCCGCCGCCGCCCTGCCGCCCCCTCCCCGTCGATGCTGCTTCTTCCTCACGTCCCTTCGTAGCGGAGGACGGCGCGACGCATTTCGGCCGCCTGCTCCGGCTGGGGGAGCGCGAAGTGACCAATCCTCAGCCCGGTGAGGGAGAGGGGAAGATCCCCAAGGCTACTTCGCCTTCGCCGGCCCCTTCAGGCTCCCGGGGGCGGGGCCGGTCGCCACCGGCTTCCCCTTGGCCTGCCAGTCCGGGAAGCCGCCCGGGTAGAGCATGACCGTCTTGTGTCCCAGCTGCCAGGCCGCGACCGCGGCCTCACGGGAGAGGCTTCAACCAGGGCCGCGGCAGTAGAAGACGATCGGGACCGTCTTGTCCGAGGGGAGGCGCCAGCCCTCCTCGCGGGTGCGCTCGGCCGGGATCCCGAGGGCGCCGGGGACGTGGCCGGCGAGGTACTCCGCGTCCGAGCGGGAGTCGACGACCGTCAGCTTCTTGCCCGCCCGCAGCCACCCCTCGAGCTGGGCGGCGTCGGCCTCGGCGGCGGGGGGCTGTTGCTGGGCGCGGCCCGCGAGCGGGGCCAGGAGGAGGGCCGCCGCGACCACGGCGATCTTCTGGAGCGAGGAGGTGCGCATTCCTAGGTCCCCGTGGGCGAGGAGGCCGCCCCCTCACCCTGACCCTCGCCGCCGGTGGGGGAGAGGGAGCTGAGCGGTGCGTGCTCGTGCACCGACGTCTCGCGGTGGGCGTGCTTGCGGCGCAGCCGGTCGAGCAGCGAGTAGATGACGGGGACGATGACCAGCGTCAGGAAGGTCGAGGCGATGAGGCCGCCGATGATGGCCCACGCCATGCCGATGCGCGACTCGGCGCCGTCGCCGCGGGCGAGGGCGACCGGGAGCATGCCGGCGACCATGGCCACCGTCGTCATGAGGATCGGGCGGAGCCGGAGCGGCCCGGCCTCGAGGAGCGCGTCGCGGAGCGACCGCCCCTCGTCGCGGAGCTGGTTGGTGAACTCGACGATCAGGATGCCGTTCTTGGTCACGAGGCCCGCGAGCATGATCATGCCGATCATCGCGAACATCGAGAGGTACTCGCGGGAGATCAGGAGGCCGAGGATGGCGCCGATGATGGAGAGCGGCAGCGCCATCATGATCGTGATCGGATCGAGCAGGCTCTCGAACTGGGCGGCGAGCACCATGTAGACGAGGACGATGCCGAGGACGAGGGCGAAGAGGAAGTTCCGCGCCATCTTGCCGAACTCCTTCGCGGCCCCCTCCAGCCCGGTCTGGATCGTCGACGGCAGGTCCTTCGTCGCGTCCTTCAGGAAGGCGGTCGCCTCCCCCAGCGAGTAGCCCTTCAGGTCGGCCAGCATCACGATCTGGCGCTTGAGCGCCTGCCGGTCGATCTGCGAGGGGCCCGTCGTCTGCACGATGTTGGCGACGGAGCGCAGCTCCACGATCTGCCCCGCCGGCGTCCGGATCGGCAGCGCGGCGATGGCGGCGGGGTCGCTCCGGATCGCCTCCGGGAGCCGCAGCCGGACGTCGTACTGGTCGCCCCCCTCGCGGTAGGAGCTGAACTTGTCGCCGCCGAGGAACGCGCGGAGCGTGCTGCCGACCATCGCCGCCGGGACGCCGACCGCCGCGGCGCGGTCGCGGTCGAGCCGCACGGAGAGGAGCGGCTTCCCCGCGCGGTAGGTGTGGTCGACGTCGACGAGCCCCTTGTTCCCCTTCATCTTCGCGTGGAGCGCGTCGACCGCCTTCCGCAGGGCCGGCCAGTCGTCGCTGCGGAGGCTGAACTGGACGGGCTGGGTGCGGGAGCCGAACCCCATGCTGGGATCGGCGACGGTCAGGAGGCCGCCGCCGGCCGCCTTGAGGTGGTCGCGGATCCAGTTCTTCACCTCGACCTGGCTGAAGGACCGCTCCTTGCGCGGGACGAGGTTGATGGTGAGGACCGCCTTGTTGACCGCCTCGTCGATCCCGCCGCCCACCTGGAGGAAGACGTTCTGGACGCCGGGGATCTTCCGGACCGCCAGGGAGAGCCGCTCCGCCTCGGCCTGGGTCACCGCGAGGGGCGTGCCGGTCGGCATCTCGAGGTTGCCGACGAAGGTCGACATGTCCTGGGGAGGGAAGAAGGTCGAGTTGACGAACCGGCCGAGCCCGAGCGTCGCGATCATCGTCCCGACGGCGATCAGGATCGTCGCCCGGCGGTGGTCGAGCGCCCAGGTCAGGATCGCCCGGTAGCGCGCCTCAAGCCCCGTGAAGAACCGCTCGAGCCCACCGCGCAGCGGGCCGAAGATCGCGTGGAGCGTCGCGCCGACCCCGGAGTACTCGGGCGCGGCGTGCGCGGCCTGGTGCGCCTTCAGGACGCGGGCCGACATCATCGGCGTGAGCGTCATCGAGACGGCGTACGAGATGGCGACCGCGACGGTGACCGTGATCCCGAACTGGAAGAAGAAGCGCCCGATCATCCCCTCCATGAAGGCGACGGGGACGAAGACGGCGATCACCGAGAGGGTCACCGCGAGGACGGCGAGGGCGATCTGGCCGGTGCCGGCCTGCGCCGCGTCCTTCGGTCCCTCGCCCCTCTCCAGCCGGCGGACGATGTTCTCGATCACGACGATCGCGTCGTCGATCAGGAGGCCGATCGAGAGGGTCAGCGCCAGCATCGTCACGTTGTTGAAGGTGAAGTTCAGCGCCCGCATCGCGGCGAAGGTGCCGATGATCGACGTCGGCAGCGCCACCGCGGAGACGAGGGTCGAGCGCCAGTCGCGCAGGAAGACGAGGACGACCAGCACCGCCAGGATGGCGCCGACGATCATGTCCTCCTGGACCGAGTCGATCGAGTTGCGGATGAAGCGGGCGTTGTCCGCCACGACCTCGATGCGCGCCCCCTTCGGCAGGAGGGCCTGGAGCTCCGGGATGGTCTCCTTGACCCGCTCGGCCACGGCCACGGTGTTCGCGCCGGACTGCTTCCGCACGACGAGCGCCACCGCCTGCTGGCCGTCGAGGCTCGCCACGGAGCGGGCCTCGGCCGGGCCGTCGATGACGTTGGCGACGTCCCGGATCCGGATCGGCTTCCCCATCGGCGCCGCGATCACCAGGTCGCGCAGCTCGTCCACGGACGCCGCCTCGGTCTCCAGCTTCACGACGCGCTCGACCGACGGCTCGGTGGTCCGGCCGCCCGGGATGGCGATCGACTGGACCGCGATCGCCTGCGAGACGTCGGTGGCGGCGATGCCGTGGGCGCGGAGCCGGGTCGGATCGACCACGACCGCGATCTCGCGCTTCCGGCCGCCGACGACGTCGATGGAGCCGACCCCCTGGAGCCGCTGGAGCGCCGGCTTCAGCTCGTCGTCCGCGGCGCGGGTCAGCTCCTCGATGGGGAGCGGCCCCGAGATGGCGAGCTGGACGATCGGGAGGGCGCCCAGGTCGACCTTCTGCACCTTGGGGGCCTCGGCCTCCCGCGGGAGCTTGTTCACCGCGGCCTGGACCTTCTCGCGGACGTCGTTGGCGGCCGTCTCGAGC
This sequence comes from Anaeromyxobacteraceae bacterium, assembly GCA_035465955.1. Lineage (GTDB taxonomy): Bacteria > Myxococcota > Myxococcia > Myxococcales > Anaeromyxobacteraceae > DATIVK01. Next base: position 3,534 of record DATIVK010000226.1, read on the forward strand.
GGGACCTCCAGGTTGAACTGGAGGACGACGACCGACACGCTCTCGTAGTTCTGGGACTGGATCGTGTCGAGGCCGGAGATGGTGTTGAGCGCCTCCTCCAGCTCCTTCGAGACGTTCCGCTCCACCGTCTCGGGGTCGGCCCCCGGCAGGATCGTGGTGACGGTGATGACCGGCACGTCGACGTTCGGCATGTTGTCGACGCCGATCCGCGGCCACGAGACGAGGCCGAAGACGACCACGGCCGCGAGCAGCATGGCCGTGAAGATCGGGCGGGCGATGAAGGTCTTGATCACGGCGTGTCCTCCCGCGGCGCTAGCCGGAGACGCGGACGGTGGCGCCGTCGGAGAGGCCGGCGGCCCCCTCGACGACGACCAGCTCGTCGGCGCCGATGCCGGAGAGGATCCGGACCTGCCCCGGGTTCAGCCGCTCGACCTGCACCTTGCGGCGGCGGAGCTTGTCGCCCTCCACCGCGAAGACGAACGTCTCGGCCCCCTCCCCGTGGATCGCGTCCGAGGGGACGAAGAGGCCGGCGACCGCCCCCTTCCCGCCGAGCGTCAGCTCGGCGATGGCGCCCGGGCGCGCCTCGGAGGGGAGCTTGCCAGACACGTCGGCGCGCACGTCGACGGAGCGTGAGCCGGGCTCGACGACGGTGCCGACGACGCGCACGCGCGCCTTGAAGGCCTTGCCCGACGGCGACAGCGTGCCGTCGAGCTCGGCGCCCGGCTTGAGCACGTCGACCACCGTCTCGGGGACGGCGACGCGCAGCTCGACCGAGCCGACGTCGACGAGGCCGTAGACCGGGGTCGCGGGCATCGAGGTCACGAACTCGCCGGCGCTCTTGTAACGGGCCGTCACGACGCCGTCGAACGGCGCGCGGATGAAGTGCTTGCCGTGGTAGTCCTGCGCCATCTCCACCGCCACCGTGGCCTGCTGCAGCCCGGCGCGCGCCTGCTCCAGCGCGGTGGTGACGCGATCGACGAGCGCCTGAGGCGCGGCGTCCCCCTTCGCCAGCTCGAGCGTCCGCTTGTGCTCGGTCTCGGCCGCCTTGAAGCCCGCCTCGGCCATCGCCTTGGCGGCCTTCGCCTGCTCGGCCTGGAGCGCGGCGGTCGAGGAGGAGAGCTCGAGGAGCACCTGGCCCTTCTGGACCCGATCGCCGACGTCCACGAGCGTCCGCGCGATGCGGCCCGAGACCTCCGGGGAGAGCACCGCCTCGCGGCGCGCGCGCAGCTCGGCGGTGGCGCGCGTCAGCGCGGCCTCGCCGGCCTTCGGCTTCACGGCCTTCACGCCGACGACGCCGGTGGGGCCGACGTCGGTGGGGAGCGAGGCCTTCTTCTTCCCGCCGCACGCGGCGACGGCGAGGGCTGCGGCGACGAGGAACAGGTGCTTGTAGCGCATGGGCGTCCGACCCTTGTCCGGGTGTTCGGGAAGGAGGCGAAGTAGCACGCTCACCTCCCCGCGGCAATCGGCCCATGTCGCGCCGCGTTAAGAAGTGTTGCGTGCCCCTTGATGGGGATGGCACCTCTGTCCATCCGCGCCCCGGTCGAGTAGGTTACTGGCCCCTTCCCCCTCACCTTCCCTCTCCCCCGCAGGGACCAGGGAGGGTTTCACGCCCAGAGGACCCATGCAGCGCACGGAAGACCTGAACGTAGTCGCCCTCGACGTCATGCCGACGCCGGACGAGATCAAGACGAAGCTCCCCCTCACCGAGAAGGTGGCCGAGACCGTCGTGACCGGCCGCCGGACCGTCGAGGCGATCCTGGACGGCCGTGACAACCGGCTCTTCGTGGTCGTCGGCCCCTGCTCGATCCACGACCCCGTCGCCGGGCTCGACTACGCGCGGCGGCTCCGGAAGCTGCAGGACGAGCTCTCGAGCACGCTCTTCATGGTCATGCGGGTCTACTTCGAGAAGCCCCGCACCTCCGTCGGCTGGAAGGGCTTCATCAACGACCCGTACATGGACGACTCCTTCCGCGTCGACGAGGGGATGGAGCGGGCGCGCCGGTTCCTCCTCGACGTGAACGAGCTCGGCCTCCCCGCGGCGACCGAGGCGCTCGACCCGATCGCGCCGCAGTACCTCGGCGACCTCATCGCCTGGACCGCGATCGGCGCTCGCACCTCGGAGTCGCAGACGCACCGCGAGATGTCGTCCGGCCTCTCGACGCCGGTCGGCTTCAAGAACGGCACCGACGGCGACATCGAGACCGCCGTGAACGCGATCCTCTCCGCGAGCCACCCGCACGCCTTCCTCGGCGTGAACGGCCAGGGGCGCTCCGCCGTCGTCCGGACGCGCGGGAACGCCTACGGGCACCTCGTCCTGCGCGGCGGCGGCGGGCGGCCGAACTTCGACACGGTCTCGATCTCGCTCGCGGAGCAGGCCCTCGCCAAGGCGAAGCTGGCGAAGAACGTCGTCGTCGACTGCTCGCACGCCAACTCCTGGAAGAAGCCGGAGATGCAGCCGCTCGTGATGCGCGACGTCGTCCACCAGATCCGCGAGGGGAACAAGTCGGTGGTCGGCTTCATGGTCGAGAGCTTCATCGAGGCCGGCAGCCAGCCCATCCCCGAGGATCTCTCCAAGCTCAAGTACGGCTGCTCGGTCACCGACGGCTGCGTGAGCTGGGAGACGACCGAGGAGATGCTGCGCGCGGCGCACGACGTCCTCAAGGACATCCTGCCGTCGCGCAAGCGGAGCTGAGAAGCGCGTCGCCCCCTCACCCCGGCCCTCTCCCCCGGTGGGGGAGAGGGGACGTTCCTGCCACTGAGGGCGCAGCCCTCGTCTACTAGAAATCCGCCAGCCCCGCGTCGTCGTCCATCGGGAACGGATCGAACGCCGGGGCGGAGGGCTGGACGCGCGGCGCGGGCGCCACCGGGGCCTCGCGCGCCCCGGTCCCCGAGCCCTTCGGCGCGGGCAGCGGCGCGGGCCCACGGACCGCGTGGAGCGCCGGCCGGCCGGGCCGGCCGGCGAGCTGCGCCATGTGGAACTCCCCGACCATCGACGCCAGCTCCTCGGCCTGCCCGTTGAGCTCGCTCGCCGCCGACGACGCCTCCTCGGCGCTCGCGGCGTTCTGCTGGGTGACCTTGTCCATCCCGGCGACCGCGACGTTCACCGACTCGATCGACCGCGACTGCTCGCGCGCCGCCGCGGCGATCTCGCCGACGATCGCCGTGACCTTCTCGACCGACTCGACGATCTCCGTGAGCTTCGAGGTCACCTCGTGGCTCGTCTCCTGCCCCTGGGCGGCCTGACGGAGCGAGTCGTGGATGAGCGCCTCCGTCTTCTGGGCGGCGTCCTTCGAGCGGAGCGCCAGCGAGCGGACCTCCTCGGCGACGACCGCGAAGCCGCGCCCCGCCTCCCCGGCCCTCGCCGCCTCGACCGCGGCGTTGAGGGCGAGCAGGTTGGTCTGGAAGGCGATCTCGTTGATGTCCTTGATGATCTGGCTCGTCCCCTCGGCGCTCCGCTTGATGGCGGACATCGAGCCCTGCATCGCCTCGACCGCCATGACGCCGGTGGCGGCCGCCTCGTGGGTGGACTTGACGAGCAGGTCGGCCTGCTGCGCGTTGTCCGCCGACTGGCGCGTCATCGCCGAGACGCCGTCGAGCGCCGAGACCGTGTCCTGGAGCGCGGCCGCCTGCTCCGACGCGCCGCTCGCGACCGCCTGCGACGACGAGGCGATCTGGGACGCGGCCGAGGAGACCTGCTGCACCGCCTCCGCGACCTGGAAGAGGGCGTCGTGCAGCGCCTCGGCGGTCGCGTTGAGCGCCGCCTTGAGCCGCACGTGGTCGCCGCGGTAGTCGCCGCGCATCCGGGCGCGCAGGTCGCGCCGCGAGAGCTGCTCCAGGATCCGGGTCGCCTCGTCGATGGGCGCCGAGATGGCGTCGAGGGTCCGGTTCACGCCCTCCACGATCCGCCGGAAGTCCCCCTGGTGCCGGCCGGCGTCGGCGCGCACCTGGAGCCGGCCCTCGACGGCGGTCTTCGCCAGCGCGTCGACGTCGGCGACCAGCTGGTTCACCGCGCGGATCGACTCGTTGACGCTCTCCTTCAGCCCCCGGAAGTCGCCCGGGAAGTCCGCCGTGACCTCGCCCTGGAGGTTCCCCTTCGCGATCTCCGCCACCGCCTTCGCGGCCACGTCGATCGGCCCGACCACGGAGTCGAGCGTCCGGTTGATCCCCTCGACGATCTTCCGGAAGTCGCCGTGGTGGCGGGCGGCGTCCGCGCGGACGGAGAGCCTCCCCTCCGCGCCCCCGCGCGCGAGGAGCGCAACGTCCGCGACCAGCGCGTTGACCGACGCGATGCAGCGGTTCACGTCGTCGCGCAGCGCCTGGAACTGCCCCTTGAAGGCGCCGGCGATGGGCTGGGGCACCCGCCCCGCGGCGATCTCCGAGAGGGCCGCCGCGGAGACCGCGAGCGGCCCGGTGACGGAGTCGAGCGTCCCGTTCATCCCCTCGACCACCTTGCGGAAGTCGCCCTTGTGGCGCGAGGCGTCCGCCCGGACCGACAGCTGCCCCTCGGCGCCCGCCTCCGCCAGCCGGCGGGCGTCCGCGACCAGGGCGTTCACCGCGTCGATGCAGCGGTTGACGCTCTCGCGGATCGTCCCGAACTCGCCGCTGTACTCGTCCGTGATCCTCGGCGGGAGATCCCCGCCCGCGATGCGCTCGAAGTTCCGCGCGAGCAGCCGCAGCGGCCCCACGCACGCGTCGAGGGCCCGGTTGAGCCCCTCGGCCACCGGCGCGAAGTCGCGCCCCGCCGCGCCCGGGTCGGCGCGCTCGTCCAGGCGGCCCTCGGCCACCGCCTGCTCCACGCGGCGCGCCTCGGCGACGAGGGATCGCACGCCGCCGCGGATGGAGCGCAGCAGGAACCAGCCGCCCGCGGACGCGGCCGCCGCCCCGAGCAGGATGGCCGCCGCGATGATCTGCACGCTGCGTCGGGTCTCGGTCTCGCTCTCCTCCCGGGCGCTCGCGACGCCGGTGGTCGAGGCCGTCATGTGGGCGAGCAGGGCCTCCTGCACGCCGGCGCCCGCCTCCCGCACCGCCCGCCAGGCGGCGAGCCGCTTCGCCTCGCCCTCGGCGAGGGTCTGCTCGTCCGGCGCCGCCGCGCCGGGCCCGGCCGGCGCCCGCCGCGTGGCCCCGAGCACCTCCGCGAGCCTGGCCGCCGCGGCCTGCCACTTCGCGAAGGCGTCGCGCACCGGCGGCCACGTCGCGGCCAGCTCCTGCGCGGTCGACCGCTCCCCGTAGAGCTTCAGGGTCTCGTCGAGGAAGGTGAGCCCCATCTCCGCGTCGCCGAGGGCCTCGTCGGCCGCGGCCGGATCCTGGCGGCCGAGGGCGTACGCGGCGTTGAGCGCCCGCTCGACGTCGGCGCGCCCCAGCGAGACCTGCGCGAGGAGCTGCGCGGCCGGCAGCTGCTCCTGCGTGAAGCGCTCCACGCGCCCCGCCACCCAGAGGGTCCGGGTCACGGCGACGCCGCCGGCGAGGAGGAGGACGGCGAGGGAGACCCCCAGCATCAGGGCGACGCGGGTGGACAGGCGCAGCCGATCGAGCATTTTCCCTTCCCGTGGTCGCGGCGATGAGCGGCGGGCCGGCTCTCGCGACGTTTCGTCAGGATATCCCCTTTCGAGGCGGGTATCACGGTCTACTCCCGAAGGGGCCAGCGGCTCCCGGCGCCCGGGGCGCGCGCACAATCTCGTCGAGGAGAGCACGCCGGACCGGAGGCGAGATCATGATCCCCGCGTTGATCGAGAGCCACCTGAGGGAGCGTCACAAGGTCTACGAGCACCACCGCCACGCCCTGGCGATGACCGCGCAGGAGCTCGCGGCGTCGGAGCACGTGAGCGGCTACCGGGTCGCGAAGGCGGTCGTCGTGAAGCTGGACGGGAGGATGGCCATCGCCGTGGTGGCCGCCACCGACAGGGTCGCGCTCGGGATGCTGGAGGAGGCGACCGCGTCCAACGCCGAGCTGGTCGCCGAGTCCGAGTTCCTGGGACGCTTCAGCCCCTGCGAGCTCGGGGCGGAGCCGCCGCTCGCGCTCTTCGGCCTCCCCATCTTCGTCGACGAGAAGCTGCTCCACGAGAAGAAGCTCCTGATGCCCGCCGGGACCCACGAGGACGCGATCGCCCTCGACACCCACGAGTGGATCCAGTGCGAGGAGGTCCAGCCGATCGCCAACCTCGGGATCCGGTCGGGGGAGCACAGGGCCTGAACGACCGCGGGCCTGCCGCTTGCACGGTGAGCACGCCGGTGGACGTCCCTTGCGCGGAGCCTTCGCGCAAGTGCGCGGACCACCAAGAACGCTCGCGGGCCGGCTCCGGGACACTGCCCGGAGACCGGGCAGCGGCCAGCCGGGGAACCGGGCAGCGCGGAGGCGGTCGTGAAGAAGCTCGAAGCCATCATCAAGCCGTTCAAGCTGGACGAGGTGAAGATCGCCCTGTCCGAGATCGGCGTCTCGGGCCTCACCGTCATCGAGGTGAAGGGGTACGGCCGCCAGAAGGGGCACAACGAGGTCTACCGCGGCGCCGAGTACGTCGTGGACTTCCTGCCCAAGGTGAAGCTCGAGATCGTGGTGCCCGACGACCTGGCCGCCAAGGCGGTCGAGGTCATCGAGCGGACCGCCAGGACCGGCCGGATCGGCGACGGGAAGGTCTTCGTGGGCGGCGTCGACGACGCCATCCGCGTCCGCACGGGCGAGCGCGGGGAGAACGCTCTGTAGACACGAATCCTGGGGCGGTCCCCTCCCCCTCATCGCGGGGGAGGGTCAGGGAGAGGGAGCGGGCTCGAAAGACTCCGTGGGCGCCGCACGCCCCCGATAGATGACCGACCGTGACGCCGAGGTCGCCCCCTCACCCTGCCCTCTCCCCCGGTGGGGGAGAGGGGAGAA
>DATIVK010000227.1:0-11542 GCA_035465955.1 Anaeromyxobacteraceae bacterium
ATCTCAGGGTGAAGTCGAAGACTTCACCCCGTCTCACCCTGACCCTCTCCCCCGGTGGGGGAGAGGGAAGGTCTCCGGGGGGCGGGATCACGCGCCGATCTACCCGAAGGACTTCTCCTTCTGCTCTTGCTCCTCCTTGCAGCGAATGCAGAGGGTCGTGACGGGGCGGGCCTCGAGGCGCTTGGCCGAGATCTCCTCCTCGCACTTCTCGCAGATGCCGAAGGTGCCGTCCTCGATCCGCTTGAGCGCCTTGTCGATCTTGGCGAGGAGGAACTTCTCGCGGTCGCGCAGCCGGAAGACCATCGACTGGGCGTACTCGCTCGACGCCTGGTCGATCTCGTCGGGGAGGTCGTCGGTGTCGAAGCTCGACTCCTCGGAGAGGGTCTTCTTGGCCGACACGAGGAGCTGGTGCTTCGACTCCTCGAGGAGGGACTTGTAGCGCTTCAGATCCTTCTTGTTCAAGCGACTCTCCCTCTGCTTCCGGAGCCCCCGGGGGCGCCTGAAAAAAGAGCCGAGAAATTAAAGGGGTGTCCTGCCGATGTCAAGCCGACCCGCCGGCCGTGGCGCGCCTCGGGCCGCCAGCTTGCTAAGCGGCGATTTGTGGCCTAAAGACCGGCACATGCCCGAGGGGAAGCTGGATCGCGAGTTCCTCCGCGCCGCGCTGGCGCTGACCTCCCGCGGGGAGGTCGACCGGCTCCTGCTCGTCTCGGACCACCCGCTCTCCCCCAACGAGATCCGCGGCCGCCCCATCAAGAAGAAGCTGGTCTACGCCGTCACGAGCGAGGGGCTCGCGCACCAGCTCCAGGCGAAGAAGTACACGGCGGTCGTCATCCCGCCGTACGACTACACGCGCATGGAGAAGGTGAAGGTCGCGGTCGTCGCCGCCCAGTCGGCGGGGCTGCTGCGCGACGGCGACACCGTCCTCGCCCTCTCCGGCCCCGGCCAGGACCGCGTGGTCGACACGATCGTCAAGGTCGACATCGGCTCCGAGGATCCGGAGGAGGCGATCCGCGTCGATCAGCTCGGCCTCCCGCCCGAGTTCAGCTCTCAGGTCGTAGAGGCGCTCATCCACACCGCGATGGAGATCGGCGCCGAGGGCTACGAGGGGCACGCGGTCGGCACCATCATCGTCGTCGGCGACTCGACCGCGGTGATGGAGCGGAGCCGCCAGCTCACCCTCAACCCCTTCCAGGGGATCAGCGAGGCGGAGCGGAACTCGCTCGACCCGCCGATCCGCGACGCCGTCAAGACCTTCTCGGCGCTCGACGGCGCCTTCATCATCCGCGAGGACGGCGTGGTGCTCGCCGCCGGCCGCTACCTCCTCACGATGTCGCGCGACGTGAAGCTGCCGATGGGGCTGGGGGCGCGCCACAGCGCCGCCGCGTCGATGACCGCCGAGTCCAAGGCGATCGCCATCACCGTCTCCCAGACCACCGGCACCGTCCGGGTCTTCCGCGACGGCGACATCGTCCTCGAGCTGCGGCAAAAGGTTCGGCGCGTCTGATGCCCGCCGGTACGCCGTCCGCCCCGGCCCTCGGCGCGCCGGCGGCGATCGAGCCGCGGCTCGATCGCCGGGCGCTCGCGATCGTCGCCGCGACGACCCTCCTCCACGTCCTCTACGCGGGGGTCTTCGCGCTCTCGCCGCAGGAGGCCTACTACTGGCAGTGGTCGCGCCACCTCGACCTCTCCTACTTCGACCACCCGCCCCTCGCCGCCTGGACGATCCACGCCGCGACCGCCCTCTTCGGCGTCTCGGAGCGGGCGGTCCGGCTCGCCGCCGCCTTCCACTCGACCGTCTTCTCGGCGTTCCTCTGGCTCACGGCGCGCCGCCTCTTCGGGAGCCGCGTCGCCCTCGCGACGATGGCCGCCGGGGCGGCGGTGCCCCTCTTCTCCATCGGGCAGGTGATCATCACCCCCGACGGCCCGCTCCTCTCGGGCTGGGCGATGGCGCTCTACTTCACCGTCCGCGCCCTCGACGAGGAGCGCGGGGGGTGGCTCCTCGCCGCCGGCGCCGCCGTCGGCTGGGCGCTCCTTGGGAAGTACACCGGCTTCCTCCTCCTCCCGCAGATCCTCGCGCTGCTCCTCTGGGATCCGCGCGGGCGGCGGCTCCTGCGCACGCCGTGGCCGTGGCTCGGCGTGCTGCTCGCCCTCGCGCTCTTCTCGCCGGTCGTCCTCTGGAACCTGCGGCGCGGCCTCGAGAGCTTCGCCTTCCAGACGGCGGGGCGCGCCGAGACCTCGCGCTTCCGGCCCGTCCTCGTCGGCCGCTACCTCGGGCTCCAGCTCCTCGCCCTCTCCCCGATCCTGCTCGGGCTCTGCGTCGACGCCGTGGTCGCCGCCTGGCGGCGACGGGGCGAGGCGCGCTGGCGCGCCGTCCTCCTCTTCTCGGGTCCGCTCCTCGCCATCGCGACGGTCCTGTCTCCGGTCCACTGGATCAAGATGAACTGGCTCGCCGGCGCCTGGCCGACCGCCCTCGCCGGGGCCGCGGCGCTGGCGCTGGAGCGACCGAGGGGGCTCCGGTGGTGGCTCGGCCTCGCGGGCGGCGGGCTCGCCCTCGCGATGAGCGCGCTGCTCCACCTCTGGCCGCTCGTCGACTGGCTGCCGCTCCCGGCCCGGGACGAGGGCTCGGCCGGCTGGGCGGCGCTGGCCGACCGCGTCGAGGCGGAGCGCGCGCGGCTGCCGGCCGGCGCACCGGTCATCGGCTGCAACTACAAGGTCGCGAGCGAGCTCGCCTTCTACCTCCCGGGACGGCCGGAGACGGTCGGCGTCTGCGCGCTGGGAGAGCCCGGCCTCGAGTACGACGAGTGGCTCGACTGGCCCGCCCTGGCTGGCCAGACCGCCCTCGTCGTGCGGGACGGGCGCGAGCGCGGCTGTGAGCGGCGGGCGGAGCTGTGCCGGACGCTCGAGCCGCTCGACCCGCTGACGGTCTCGAAGGGCGCGAAGAAGGTCACGACCTTCCAGCTCTGGCGCTGCGCCCTCCCCGTCGCGCAGCCCCACGCCGCGGGCCCCGCGCGCCCCTGAGCGCCCCGCAGGCCGTCGCGAGCCCGCAGACCTCGCAACGGCCGGGCTCCCGGCGCGCGGGGCACTCTCCGCTCATGCCGAGGTGGCAGAGCGCGAAGTCGAAGCGGACCGGGTCGGCCGGATCGATCGCGCGCAGCCCCGCGGTGATCTCCTCGGCGGTGCGCCAGCTCGCGTCACCGCGGGCGGTGAGCCCCAGCAGGGCGCCGATCCGGTGCAGGTGCGTGTCGAGGGGGATGAGGAGCGCCGACGCCGGGATCCCCCGCCACAGCCCGAGATCCACGCGGTCCGGGCCGCGGACCATCCAGCGCAGGTAGAGGTTGAGCCGTTTGCAGGCCCCGGCGCCGCCGGCGTCCGGCAGCAGGTGGAGCAGGCCCCGGCCGCCGCGCCCCCTCAACAGGCTGGCGACCGGCGGCGCCTCCCTCAGCTCCCTCGCGAAGCGCGCCAGCGCCGCGCGCAGCGCCCCCGGGCCGCCCCCCTCCTCGCGGAAGAGCTTCGCGAAGCGCGCGCCGAGGGAGCCGTGCTCCCGCCGCGCGTGGCCGATGGCCGCGACGAGCGCCCGGACGTCGGCGGGGCGGTTGAAGCGGTAGACGGCGAACGCGAAGGCGTCGCGATCGGGGGCCTCGGCGAAGCGCTCCGAGAAGCGCGCCGGGCTCTCCCCCATGGCGGCGAGGATCCGCTCCACGACGGGCTTGAAGAGGTCGGCCCGGCCGTACGCCAGACACGAGGCGATGAGGCCGGCCACCTCCGCGTCGGCGGGGTCGGCGTAGCGGCGGGGGAGCTCGACGGGGTCGTAGCCGATCCGGGTCGCGGCGTCGGTCCGGGCCGCGAGCCCGTCGAGCAGCGCTCCGAGGTGCCGCGCGCGCGCGGCGGAGAGCGCGCCCCCCTTCGCCGCCTCCCGGCTCATGCCCGGCCCGCGTCCTTCCGCAGCTCGCGCAGGACGTGCCCCAGCTCCGGCGCGATGAGCCGCTCCCAGGCGAGCCGGACGGCCGCCTCGGAGCCGGGGACCGAGAAGATGGCGCGCCCGCCGAAGACGCCGGCGACCGCGCGGGAGAGCATGGCCGCGCTCCCGATCTCCTGGAAGGAGAGCATCCGGAAGAGCTCGCCGAAGCCGTCGAGCCGCTTCTCGATGACGGCGGCGACGGCCTCGTAGGTCCGGTCCCGGCCCGCGATCCCGGTCCCGCCGTTCACGACGATCGCCTCGGCCCCGGCGCGGACCGCGTCGTCCACCGCCGCGCGCAGCGCCCCCGCCTCGTCCTTCACGATCCGGTAGCCCGCGAGCTCGTGCCCGGCCGCCGAGGCCGCGCGGCGCAGGAAGGCGCCGCTCGCGTCCTCGGCCTCGCCCCGCGTGTCCGAGGCCGTGATGACGAAGAGCCGGACGCTGGCCGGCCCCTCCCGCCTGTGCTCCTCGTGTCCCACGCTTCCTCCTGCCCCGGCGGGGCGCGCCGCGCCCCGGCGCGGACGCCGCGCCGGTCGAGGTGTAATGATAACCGCCGATGCTGGGCAAGGCCGAGATCGCCGGGGCGCTGCGGGAGATCGGCGCGCTGCTGGAGCTGGACGGCGAGAACCCGTTCAAGGTGCGCGCCTACGAGAACGGCGCCCGCGCCCTGGAGGCGCTCCACGAGGACCTCGCCACCGTCCTCGCCGAGGGCAGGCTGGAGGAGGTCCCGGGCATCGGGAGGGCGCTCGCGGAGAAGATCACCGAGCTTCACCGCGCCGGCCGCCTCCCGCTCCTCGAGCGGCTTCGCGCCGCTCACCCGCCCGCCCTGCTCGAGCTGCTCGCCCTGCCCGACCTCGGCCCCAAGAAGCTGGCGGCCCTCCAGAAGGCGCTCGGGATCCGGTCGGTCGCGGAGCTGGAGGCGGCCTGTGCCGCCGGGAAGGTGCGCGAGCTGAAGGGCTTCGGCGAGAAGACGGAGCAGAAGCTGCTCGACGCCATCCGGCGGCGCCGCGAGCGGCCGCGGCGGTTCCTGTTGTCGGAGGCGTCCGCCATCGGCGAGCGGATCGTGGCGCACCTCCGGGGCTCGCCGGCGGTGATCCAGTGCGAGGTGGCCGGGAGCACCCGGCGCGGCCGCGAGACGGTCGGCGACCTCGACGTGGTGGTCGCGTCCCAGCAGCCTGGCGCGGTCTCCGCCCACTTCCTCGCGCTCCCGGGGATCGGGGAGACGCTCGCGCACGGAGAGACGAAGACGTCGGTCCGGCTCGCCAACGGGCTCCAGGTCGATCTCCGGATCGTCCCGCCGGCCGACTTCGCGACGCTCCTGCACCACCTCACCGGCTCCAAGGCGCACCACGTCAAGCTCCGCGGGCTCGCGCGTGAGCGGGGGCTCACGCTCTCCGAGTGGGGGCTCTTCGAGCTCCCGCGCGGCCCCGCGCCGGCGTCCGCCGAGGAGGGGCCGCCCGCCCACGGCGCGAAGGTGCTCGTCCGCTCCGAGCCCGAGCTCTACCGGGCTCTCGGGCTCGCGCCGATCCCGCCCGAGCTCCGGGAGGACGAGGGAGAGATCGAGGCGGCGCGCGACGGCACGCTCCCCGACGACCTCGTGCGGCTGGAGGACGTCCGCGGCATGGTCCACTGCCACACGACCTGGTCGGACGGACACGTCGGCGTGGAGGAGCTGGCGCGCGCCGCGGAGGCGGCCGGCTTCGAGTACCTCACCGTCACCGACCACTCCGGCGCCGCCGCCTACGCCGGCGGGCTGGACGCCGAGCGGCTCCGCCGCCAGTGGGACGAGATCGACGAGGTCCAGCAGCGGGTGGGGATCCGCCTCCTCAAGGGGACGGAGGCCGACATCCTGGAGGACGGCGCCCTCGACTGGCCCGACGCCCTCCTCGAGGGGCTCGACGTGGTGATCGCGTCGATCCATTCGCGCATGAAGATGGCCGAGGACGAGATGACCCGCCGCCTCGTCCGCGCGATGTCCCTGCCCATCTTCAAGATCTGGGGCCACGCCTCCGGCCGCCTGCTCGGCGAGCGCGACCCCTACGCGGTCCGGATGGAGGAGGTCCTCGACGCCCTCGCCGCCTCGCGCGGCGCCATCGAGGTGAACGGCGACCCGCACCGGCTCGACATGGAGCCGCGCTGGCTCCGCCGCGCCCGCGCCCGCGGGATCCCCTTCGTGCTGACGACCGACGCCCACAGGCTGGAGGCCCTCGGCCAGCTCCGCTGGGCCGTCGTCACCGCCCGCCGCGGCTGGGTGACGAAGGGCGAGGTGCTGAACGCGCTGCCCGCCGGGGAGTTCGCGAGGGCCGTGAAGCCCGCGGGGTGAGACGTCGGATTGGGGTCCACATGTAGGCCCCGCCACGGCGGTCCACCTCTTTCCATCGCACCGTGGCCGGCGTAATGATCCATACACTCCGGCAGGGCTGCGAAGGAACGGCACGTCGGGTGTTCATGGTTCAGCGCCAACTCGCTGAGGGGTCGACATGGCGCAAGAGCAGGCCGCCAACAGCGGATTCCACGGAACCGTCGGGAGCCTCCCGCTCGTCGACCTGTTGCAGGTCTGGTCGATGAACCGCTTCTCGGGGCTGGTGACGGTGGTGCAGGAGAGCCGCTCCGGGCAGGTCTACTTCGTCGAAGGCGAGGTCGTCCACGCGGAGGCGGACACGCTCACCGGCGAGGCGGCGTTCCGGGAGATCGTCGGGTGGCCGGACGGCTCGTTCAAGCTCTTCCCCAACACGACGACGCTGCACCGCACGATCGAGAAGCGGATCGCCCACCTCCTGCTGGACGCGCACCGCGTGATCGACGAAGGGAAGCGGGACCCGTCCGCACCCAGGTCCCCGGCGCCAGCCGCCAGGGAGGGGGGAAAGGGCAACGTGTTCGACCAGATCCGCGGGATCCCCGGTGTGACGCAGGTGGTCCGCTTCGGCGCCGATGGCCGCCCCGCCGGGGCCGGTGGCCCCGACGCGGAGCGGCTCGCCGCGGTGGGGCTCTACCTGGCCATGACCCACGCCGGGGCGGTGGCATCCGCGTTCGGCCTGCGCGACCTGTCGATGGCGACGCTCCACTCGGAGCGGGAGCAGTTCGTGCTCGTCCACTCCGCCGGCACCTACCTCTGCGTCGGCGTCGAGCCCGACGCCGCGGCGGACCAGGTCGCCGCACAGGTCCGGGCGCTCCTCACGCGGCCGGCGGGGAGATAGCGATGGAGCTCATCCCGAGCGGGCAGGCCGCCCTCGACCAGCTCAACGCCGCGCCGGGCGTCGTGGGGTCCATGCTCTTCGACCGGGAGGGGGCGGTCCTGGCGGCGGCCTTTCCCCCCGTGTTCGACGCGAGCGGGCTCCAGCGCCTCGCGTCGCAGCTCACCTCGGATGGCTACTTCGGGGATTGGCTGGGCGGGGAGAAGGGGCAGCTCTCCCTCGACTTCTACGACGGCCACGTCGTCGTGCGCTCCCTCGCGGGCTCCTGGCTCCTCGTGCTCTGCACCCCCAAGGTCAACCAGCAGCTCCTCGCCATGTCGATGACGCAGGTCGTCCGGCGGCTGCGGTTCCCCGGCGCGACCGGCAGGACCGGGGAGCACGCCCTGCCGCCCGCCGAGACCCCGCTCGATCGGCTGCGCAAGCTCGCGACGACCGAGCTCGGCGCCCACGCCGACAAGGCCATCGAGATCCTCGCTGCGGCCGGGCCGGGGCGGGCCGAGCTGCTCGGCGCCATCGGCGAGGTGGAGAAGCTGATCCGGCTGTTCATCGACAAGAAGATGGCGGAGTCGGTCGGGCGCCGGATGCGCGCGATCGTCGAGGGCTAGGCCCCCGCCGAGAGGAGAACGAATGCACGCCGTCTCGTACGTCCTGGCCGCGCTCGCGATCGCCCTCATGGGCTCCAACGTCGTCCTCGCGATCCGCCTCCGTCGCGCCATCGTCGGCGGCGAGGTCGGGGCGAAGTGGGGGCTCATGACCCTGCTCGTGGGCGTCTTCTTCGTCGGCTACCTCTTCTCGCCGCTGCTGCTCTACTTCGCCCTCCCGCCGCAGTACCTGAGCGCCGTGGCCTTCTCGGTCTTCCTCTTCGGCGCGATCTTCGTCTGGGTGGTCATCGGCATCATCCGCGACACCCTGTCGTTCCTGAAGCTGCTGAAGTGACGAGGTGGCGGCCCGGCCCCGGGCTCGATGGGCTTCGCCAGGCGGGTGAAGCCGGCGACTTGAGGAAGGCCCGGGCCGCGTCTACCCTCCCTCCACCTTGTCCAACGCCCTCAAGTCGAAGCGCGTCCAGATCCTCGGGCTCCTCTCCGTCTCGTCGGGGATGCCCCTCGGCTTCTACCTCAACACGCTCCAGATCTTCCTGCGCGGGGCGGGCGTCGACCTGCGCACCATCGGCGTCGCGCAGCTCGTGTCGATGCCCTGGAGCCTCAAGTTCCTCTGGTCCCCGCTGGTGGACCGGTTCGCCTGGCGCTGGCCCGACCGGCGGCGCAGCTGGGTGGTCGGGACGCAGCTCGCGCTCGCCGCCGCCCTCGGCGCCCTCGCGGCCTTCGCGGCCCTCTCGCTGACGCGCGACCCGGCCTCGGGGCGCGAGGTCCTGGCGGCGGGCGCGGTCTGGCCGATCATCGGCATCGTCCTGCTCTTCACGATCCTCTCCGCCACGCAGGACATCGCCCTGGACGCCTACGCGGTCGAGCTCCTGGAGCCCGACGAGCAGGGGCCCGCGAGCGGCCTGCGGATCATGTGGTACCGGATCGGCATGCTGGTGTCGGGGGCGGCGGCGGTCTTCCTCTCCGACTTCATCCCTTGGCCGGCGGTCTTCGCGGGGCTCGCGATCGTCTTCGCCGCCTTCGTCGCGGTGACGCTGTCCGGGGAGCGCCCCGCCCGGCCGGCGCCGCCCCCGAGGTCGCTCGGCGCGGCGGTCTGGGAGCCGCTCGCGTCCTACTTCACGCGCGAGAACGCCATCCTGGCCGGCCTCTTCCTCGTCTTCTACAAGTTCGGCGACAACATCGGCGGGTCGATGGTCAACGCGCTGGTGAAGGATCTCTGCTTCACCAACAAGGAGATCGGGCTGATCCAGAAGACGATCGGCACCGCCGCCACGATCCTGGGGGCCGGCGCCGGCGCCGCGATCATGTCGCGGATGGGGCTCGGGCGCGCGCTCTGGGTCTTCGGGATCCTCCAGGCGAGCGGGAACCTCCTCTACGCCGCCGCCGCGGCGACGCACCCCGGCGCGCTCGATGTCGCCGCGTGCGGGGGCTACTCGGTCACCGCCGCCACGCGCGCGGCCATCTACCTGGCGACGGCAGGCGAGTACGCCTTCCAGGGCATGGCGACCGCGGCCCAGGCCGCGTTCATCCTGCGGCTCTGCGAGAAGCGCTTCAGCGCGACGCAGTTCGCCCTGCTCTCCAGCCTCTTCGGCCTCGGCCGCACGGTCTCCGGACCGATCGCCGGCTTCGTGGCGCAGGGGTACGGCTACGTCGCCCTCTTCGTCCTCGCCACCGTCGCCGCCGTCCCCGGCTTGCTCCTCCTGCAGCGGATCGCCCCCGTGCAGCAGCGCGAGATCCTCCGGGCGCCCCTGCCGCCGGCGGCCCCCGCCGCGCCGGCCGCCTGAGCCTACGGCGCGGCGGGCTCCAGCGCCCAGACGTCGACGGCCGCGCCGCGCTCGGCCGGGCGGGCGCGTCCTGCCCCGCAGCGCTCGAGCCACCGCTCCGCCTTCTTCTCCTCGCCGTGGGCGACGCAGATGCGCAGCGCCTGCCGGGGGAGCGCCTGCCACTGCGGCGCGGTCGGCGAGCAGCGGTGGGCGACGCCCCAGATGCGCCGCGGCTCACCGCGCTCCGCAAGCGCGCCGTTCGCGTGCCAGACCGACGGCCAGACGGTCCAGTAGTCGCCCGCCACGAGGTCGCAGCGCGCGTCGAGGATGGCCTCCGTGCGGGCGCCGGCCACGCGATCCAGGTCTCGGCGGACGGCGGCGAGGGAGGGGGCCCCCCAGGCGGCCACGGCGGCCACCGGGAGGAGCACGAGCGCCGCCAGCCCCACGGGGCGGGCGATCGCTCGCAAGCGCCCCAGCGGCTCCGCCAGGAGCCCGACGGCCGCGACCTGCACGAGGACGGCCGCGGGCGCGAAGTAGCGCGGGTGCCAGGCGTTCTCTCCGACCCAGCGCAGGAGGGCGATCGCGCACGCGTACGCGACCGCGGCGCCCACCAGGGCCGCCGTCCGGAAGAGCGCGGAGCGGAGGGCGGGGCGCACCGCAGGGTGGGCCATCAGGAGCAGCCCAGCGGCGGCCGAGAGGGCCACGAACGCCGGCCACGGCCCCGACGCCCACGCCACGCTGCGCGCGAAGCTCGCGACGGCGCCCACCCACTCCGACGCCGGGAGGACCTGCGAGTAGCTCCAGCCCGAATACGGGCCCGTGGGGGGACGGATCCTCGTGAAGAGCACGCCGGCGCCCAGGCCCGTCACCAGGAGGGCGCCGTCCACGGCGATCCGCTCGCGGATCCGGCGCAGGTCCTCGCCCTCCTGCCAGTCGACCGCGGCGCGCGCAGCGGCGAGCGGCAGCAGCACCAGCCCGGCCGCGGCGTTGACCCAGTGCGCCGCGAGGACGACCGTGAGCCCCGCACCCCGGCGAAGCCAGGGCCCGCCCCAACGCGCCCCGGGCTCGGCGATGGCGAGCCCAGCGAGGGCGACGGCCATCGAGAGCCCGTACGGCTGGCTCCCCAGGAAGTCGAAGCTCCAGCGCGCTGGCCAGAAGAGGAGGAGCCCTGCCGACGAGAGCAGCCCCGCGAGGACCCATCCCCTGTCCGCCAGGACGTGGCGGGCCACCAGGATCGGCACGGAGAGCCCCGCGATCGCGAGGAGCCAGCGCTGGACGAGGAGGTTCCAGAGCGGATCGCGCACGGGGAGCGCGAGGAGCGGCACCAGCATCCCGTACCGCTCCTGGTCCCAGTAGAACGGGGTCCAGCGCTGGAGCGAGACGAGGATCGGGACGATCGAGTCTCCGTCCTCGAGCCGGTGGAACGAGCCCAGATCGACGAGGGCGGCCGCGAACGCGACCGCCCCCACGAGGATCCAGGGCCTACCGCGGAGCCAGAGAGCGCGCTTCAGGGGGCCGACCAAGGACCACCCCTCCCTCTCCCCTCCCCGGGACCTACCGCTTGCCCGTGCGCCCCTGAGCCTCCGCGGCGAGGGCGCGGACGGAGAAGCCGGGCGTCTGCGTGTACTCGTCCGTCGCGTCCTGCGCGAGCGGGCGGGCGTTCTGGCGCATCAGCGCCAGCTTGTCCGACGGGATCCCTGGCGCCGCCCGGCGGAGCCAGGGGTCGTTCTCGTAGGAGACCGGCCGACCGCCGAGGAGCGTCTTCTCGTCCCAGACCTGCTCCTCGCGCGTCTCCGTCGGAGGCACGTGGACGCCGGTGTCCATGCGGATGGCGTCCTTCGGGCAGGCCTCGACGCAGAAGCCGCACATGATGCAGCGCAGCTCGTCGATGACGAACTTCTTCGGGTACTTCTCGATCGGGTCGCCCTCCACCTCGGCGGCCTCGATGTAGATGCACTGCGCCGGGCAGACGGTCGCGCACATGTAGCACGCGACGCAGCGCGGCTTGCCGTCCTCGCGCGGCACCAG
>DATIVK010000228.1:0-4713 GCA_035465955.1 Anaeromyxobacteraceae bacterium
CGCGCTCTCGGCGACCCTCGCCGGGAACCTGACGATCGTCGGCTCGGTCGCCAACCTGATCGTCCTCGAGCTGGCCGGCGCCCGCGGGCGCGTCGGCTTCTGGCGCTTCCTGCGTTACGGCGCCGCCGTCACCGCGCTGACGCTCGCGGTGGGGCTGGCGCTCCTCCTCGCCGAGCGGCGGCTCGGCTGGGTGGCGGCGGGGGGCTGAGCCCTCGCGCTAGCAGCAATGCCGCTCACTTAGCGGCGCTCCGCTTGCGGGGGTAGTTGCTCATCTTGATCTTCACGGCCCGGGGGTAGCGTCTCTCCGAGCGCCGTAGAGGCAGAACGAAGCGGAGAACCTCCGCCCGCAGCTCGCGCAGGTGGCGCGGAATCGCTCCCGGGCTGGCGACGGCGCTCCAGAGCCACTCGTCGCGTATCAGGCGCAGCGCCATGACGAAGCTGATGCGGTTCGGCGGGACGTCGGCCTCCTCCGCGATCCGGACCATCTCGAGGCGGACGAGGTTGTAGCCGAGGGCGACGCCCCAGAGTTCCTGGCCGACGCCGGCGGGCGTGCGGCTGCGGATGGCCTCCTGCCGGTCGAGCATGTCGGTCTTCACTTCGTCGTAGCCGAGCTCGATCTCCCAGCGCTCGTGGTAGAGCGCGGCGATCTCGGCCGCCGGGTAGAGCACAGGGTCCAGGAGCGAAGTGAGAAGGATCTGCGGAGGGAACCCGGGGCGCTGGTAGCGAACCGCGCGGGCGAACCACTGACGCGGAAGGTTCGGATTGGCCTCTCGCGCGTAGTGGCTCACCTTCAGCTTCACGAGGTCGTCGCCGCGCCCGAGGCGGCGGACAACCTCGAAACTCGTGTTCGCCTTGGCGCGGATGAGCCAGTGGCGGTTCGCTCCATGGGTCGCGAGCGGGATGAGCACGTTGGCGTCGTAGAAGCCCCGATCCACGATGACGAGCGCGTTGTCCGGGACCTGCGGCCAGAGGTTTCGCGCGTAGACGGCCTCGCCCACCGCGTACGGCCCGAACTTCGCGGCCGCGAGCAGATGCGTTCGCAACGTCATCAGCGTGACGATCCGAGCCTGCGGATACCCGGAGTCCCCGCGATGCGTGGACTGCCCGCCGAAGTGTTCACGGTTCTCCGGCGAGTCCGGAACTCGAGCCGTCGTGCCATCGACGCCGTAGAGGGCGAGCCCGCGCCAGGCGTACTTGCGCGCGCTCTCATGCGCCCATTTCTCGGAGCAGCGCTCGAAGAGCCACTGCATTCGGCTCCTCGCCGAGCCGGGCTCTGGCCTGCGACACCGCGCTCGGCGCTGGCGTGGGTCCACGCGGTCCGGGCAGCGCGAGGTCCAACTTCGCGACCACCTCGTCGATCGGCCGGTTTCGGTACAGGGCCATCCCGAGCACGAGCCAGATGACCTGCTCTGCCGGCAGCCGCCGTCGACGTAGCGTCGCCGTCCCCGTCGCCGTCAGCGCCTCCTCGATCCATTTGGGGTCGATGCTCGCCCTGACGCGGTCGAACGCTCCTTCAGCCAGCTCCTGCTCAGCGACGACTCGATCGGCGAATCGACGATGCGCCATGGGACCGCCCTCCCAGCGATCCCCGCATCATGATCTCCTCCTTCGCACCCGCAAGATCGCCCAGGAAAGCCCATGGAGTCCCATGGGTTAGCCGCCTAACCGATCGGCATTGCTGCTAGTTGGAGCAGGGCCTCGGGGGAACGCGGCGGCGTCGGGGGAGTGGGTCGGTCCGCTAGAGGATCGAGGCCCAGGCCACGAAGAGGCGGCCTGCGGGGATCCGGCCTGCGGCCGTGACCAGGGGGTCGTTCAGGAGCCGTCCCTTGTCGCTGCGCAGCTTCCAGGGGTGCTCCGCGTTGACGCGCACGCGGGCGACGCCGCGGCCGGTGCGATGGAGGACCAGGGCCGTCCCGTCGGCGCCGACCGACTCGACGATCCCGACGTGCGCTGGAGCGCCACCTGGACGATCCGCGAGGAAGATCAGGTCCCCCGCCACCGGGTCGTCGCGGCGCAGGACGCGCCGCTGCTGGGCGAGGTGATGGAGCGCGCTCACCGTCGTGGCGCCGGCGGGCAGCGGCGCGCCGGCGCGGGAGAAGGAGGCGCGCACGAGGGCCGCGCAGTCGTCGCCGAAGCGGGTGCCCTCGAGCGAGATCTCCCGCTGCCCGACCAGGCCGCGCGCCGTCTCGATGGCGGCGCGCACCGTGGCCTCGCGCGGCGCGCGGGTGGCGGCGACCGGAGGGACCGGGCCGACGTCCGGTGCGCGGACGCCGGCCCGGATCTCCTGGGCGGGCGGGGGCAGGGCGGGCCGCGAGACCCGCGGTGCCGAGGCGCATGCCGGCAGGATCAGGGCGAGCGCGGTGGGCACGAGGTTGCGCGGCGACATCGATGACGGATGGTATCGGCGGCGCGCGCGGCGTCCATTTTTCGTCCGGCCGCTTTCGCGTAGAGTGAAGGGTGCCGGGGCGGTCGGGGACGTTTGACCCCCGCGATATCGCCTGCTAGGTTCACCTGAACGCATGTCCCGTCGCTACACACTCCAGCCGCAGCCCCGCGCGGCCGGCGCGCTCGGCTACCAGGGGCTCCTGAACGAGGAGCAGATCGCCGTCGTCGAGGCGGGCGACGGGCCGATCCTCGTGGTCGCCGGGGCAGGCTCCGGCAAGACCCGCACGCTGACGTGGCGGGTCGCGCGCCTCCTTCACGACGGCGTCGCGCCCGAGTCGCTGCTGCTGCTCACCTTCACCAACAAGGCGGCGCGCGAGATGCTCCGGCGGGTGGAGGAGGTTGCGCGCGTCGACACGCGGCGCATCACGGGCGGCACCTTCCACCACGTCGCGCACCAGGTGCTCCGCGAGCACGGGGAGCAGCTCGGCTACCAGCGGGGCTACTCGATCCTCGACCGCGAGGACTCGCGAGACGTGATGAGCGCGGCCATCTCCGACTGCGGGCTGGCGGTCGGCGCACGCCGCTTCCCGAAGGCGGACGTGCTGATCGACCTCGTCTCCATGGCGGTCAACACCCAGACCCCCCTCGTCGACGTGCTCGCCGAGCGGCGGCCCCAGTTCCTGCCGCTCGGGGACGACGTCCTCCGCGTGGCCCGCAGGTACGCCGAACGGAAGCACGAGCTGAACGCGATGGACTTCGACGACCTGCTCCTGAACTGGAAGATCCTGCTCGCCGAGCGGGAGCCGGTCCGGCGGGTCCTTGCGGAGCGCTTCCGGCACGTCCTCGTGGACGAGTACCAGGACACCAACCGGCTGCAGGGGGACGTCGTCGATCTCCTCGTCCAGGACCACCGCAGCCTCTGCGTGGTCGGGGACGACGCCCAGAGCATCTACTCGTTCCGAGGCGCGCACTTCGCGAACATCCTGGAGTTCGAGAAGCGCTACCCGGACGCGCGCCGGTACGCCCTCACCATCAACTACCGGTCGACGCCCCAGGTGCTGGCGCTCGCCAACGCGTCGATCGCCGCGAACGTCCGGCAGTTCGAGAAGGAGCTGCGGAGCGTGCGCCCCGACGGCACGCTGCCTGCGGTCGTGCCGTGCCGCGAGGTGCAGCAGCAGGCCGCCTTCGTGGCCCAGCGGGTCCTGGAGCTGCGCGACGAGGGGATCCCGCTCCCGGAGATCGCCGTCCTCTACCGGGCCCACCACCACTCCATGGAGATCCAGTTCGAGCTGGCGCGGCGCGGGATCCCCTTCGTCGTGCGCAGCGGCGTCCGGTTCTTCGAGGCGGCCCACGTGAAGGACGTGCTCGCCCACCTGCGCTTCGCGCGCAACCCCGGCGACGAGCTGGCGCTGAAGCGCTGCATGCGCCTCACGGCCGGCGTCGGCACGGCGACGGCCGAGGCGGTCTGGATGGCCTTCTCCGCCCGGCGACGGCGCGGGCAGGGGTCGGTCGACGAGCTCCTCTCCCCGGAGGTCGCGTCGCAGGTCCCGCCCAGGGGGCGGGCGGGCTACCGGCGGCTCGTGGAGTTGCTCCGCGCGCTGACGCGCCGCCCGACGAGCGAGCTGCCGGGGGAGGCGATCGAGCGGGTGCTCGAGGGGGGGTATGAGGAGTACCTGCGCGCGGAGTTCCTGAACGCGGACTCGCGCGTCGAGGACATCCGACAGCTGGCCGAGTACGCGCGAGGCTACGAGGACACGGAGGCGTTCCTCGCGGAGGTGGCGCTGCTCGCGGAGCTCTCGGCGGAGACCGTCTCGGAGGGGGGCGAGACCGACGAGAAGATGATCCTCTCCTCGGTCCACCAGGCGAAGGGGCTGGAGTGGCGGGCCGTCTTCGTGGTCTGGCTCGCCGACGGGCGCTTCCCGAGCGCCCAGGCGCTGCGCGACCGGGACGGGGAGGAGGAGGAGCGGCGGCTATTCTACGTGGCCTGCACCCGCGCGAAGGACGAGCTCTACCTCACGTATCCGCTCGTGGCGGCGCCGCGGGATCGGGAGCGGGTCGTGATGAAGGCGTCGCGCTTCCTCGAGGAGCTGCCTCCCGAGCCCGACCTGTACGAGCGCTGGCAGCTCGAGGAGGGGGGCCTCGCCGGCGCCGCGCTCGGCCCGCCTCCGCCGCCGCCGCCGGCGCTCCCCGGCCGCGATCCGCGGGTCCTCCCGGCGCTGTTCGGCCCCCCGCCCGAGCCGGAGGAGCCCGAGGAGCCCGACGGTGGAGGCGGCGGAGATGTCCCCTTCTAGGATGGCGCGCGAACAGGGGACGCGGGCGCCCGCCCGC
>DATIVK010000229.1:0-3140 GCA_035465955.1 Anaeromyxobacteraceae bacterium
GTCGTGGCCGACGTGGCCAAGGAGTCGGGCGCCCTGACCGTGGGCGTCGTCACGAAGCCGTTCCTCTTCGAGGGGAACCGGCGCCGCAAGCAGGCCGAGCAGGGGCTCGCCGACCTGCGCGCCGCGGTCGACACGCTCATCGTCATCCCGAACCAGCGCCTCCTCTCGGTCGCCGGCGAGAACATGTCCCTCGCCGACGCGTTCAAGCGCGCCGACGAGGTGTGCCTCAACGCCGTCCAGGGCATCGCGGACCTCATCACGATCCACGGCCTCGTGAACGTCGACTTCGCCGACGTCCGGACGATCATGGCCGAGAAGGGGATGGCGCTCATGGGCTCCGGCCGCTCCAACGGCGAGCGGCGGGCGATGGAGGCGATGCAGGCGGCCATCTCGTCCCCGCTCCTCGAGGACGTGACGCTCGACGGCGCGACCGGCCTCCTCGTCAACATCACCGGTGGCCCCAACCTGTCGCTGCGCGAGGTGGACGAGGCCGTCTCGATGGCCCACGCCGCCGCGGACCCCGACGCCAACATCATCTTCGGCTCGGTGATCGACGAGCGGATGGGGGACGAGGTGAAGATCACCGTGATCGCCACCGGCTTCCAGCCGCGCGAGGGGGAGCGCCGCCCGCCCCGGGCCACGGCCCAGATCCAGGTCCCGGCCACGGCGCCGATCGCCAAGATCCAGCCGCCGCCGCTCCCCCCGGCCGAGCCGAAGGCGCGCGAGCCGCAGCCCGTCCGGCTCTCCAGCCCCGCCGCGCCCGTGCCGGCGGTCGTCCGCGCCGGCGCCGGCGCCGGTGTCCGCGCGACCCAGGCGTTCAAGCCGGCGGACGACGACCAGTACGACATCCCGACGTTCCTCCGGAAGGGGCCGCCCCGCGGCCCGACCGAGTAGGGGCTCGCCGCCCGTTCACCCCTCCCACGGTGAACTTCCCCTCTCCCCCACCGGGTCCCACCGGGGGAGAGGGGCTCTGTTATCGTGCCGCGCATGCCCGACGAGACCGCGAGCCCCAGCCAGAGCCTCGACAAGAAGGTCGTCCGGACCAGCCCCGTCCTCTGGATCCTGGGCGCGGGCCTCGCCGCCTTCCTCTGCGCCCTCGGGACCCGCGCGCTCTCGGACGTCGCCGACCTCTTCACCGAGCCGATGCTCTCCGACTTCCGAGGGCCCGCGCTCGAGCCGCTCGAGCGCGAGCGCGAGCGGCTCTCCGAGGAGGACGGCGGCCGCCGCCTGCGGATCGAGCGGGCGGAGCGCGACCAGCAGGCCCTCGAGCAGGCGCTGGGGACCGCCGAGGAGAACTGGCGCACCTGGCTGGAGACGCGGGGGACGCTGGGCGGCACCGCCGACGAGGACGCGCAGGTCCGCGCGAAGCGCGACCGGCTCGAGCGGCTCCGCGCCGAGCGCGACCGCGCCACCGACCGCGTGGCCGCGCTGAGGCGCGAGCCCGACCCGACCGCCGAGCGGCGGAAGGAGCTCGAGGCGCGCATCCGCCGCGCCGAGGACGACGCCGAGGAGGCCTGGGGCGCCGCCATGACCCGATGGCGGCTCGAGGCCCTCTCCGCGCGCCTCGCGCTCGTGCTCCCCGTGGCCGCCATCGCCGTCTGGCTCTGGCGCCGGCGCCGCGAGACCCGGTACGTGACGCTGCTCTGGGGCTACGAGGCCTTCGCCGCCTGGATGGCGCTCGACGGGATCTACCCCTACCTGCCGCACTACGGCGGCTACGTCCCCCTCGCCGCCGGCGTCGGCGTGACGGTCGCGCTCTCCGTCTCGCTCGTGCGTTACTTCAACGCCCGCTCGGCGGCCCGGCGCCGCCGGATCGTCGACCAGGCGATCGCGCGCCACCGCTGCCCCGGCTGCGACCGCGACTACCTCCTCGGGCGCGAGACGGGGCTCGACCTGGGGCTCGTCCGCAAGGGGACCTTCCGCCACTTCGACGCCGCCGCCCTCCGCCCGCGCGCCTGCCCGTCGTGCGGCCTGCCGCTCTTCGGCCCCTGCCCCGCGTGTGAGGAGGTGCAGCTCGTCCACGTCGAGCGCTGCGTCTCGTGCGGCGCGCCGTGGGGAGCCGGGGACGCGCCGGCCTGAGCGACGAGAGGAGGGCTCCCTTCGGACCGCTTCGGCGCGCGGCGCCGCCCCCGTCTCACCCTGCCCTCTCCCCCGGTGGGGGAGAGGGCAGGATTCTCACTCTCAGGCGATGGACGCGGCGATGGCCCTCGCGGCGGCCGCGGGGTCCGCGGCGTCGCGGAGGGGCCGCCCGAGCACGATCACGTCGGCGCCCGCGCGGACGGCCGCCTCGGGGGTGGCGACGCGAGCCTGGTCGCCGATGGCCGCGCCAGCGGGCCGGACACCCGGCACGACGAGCAGCGGGCCGGGACCGACGGCGGCGCGGACCTGCGCGACCTCGTGGGGCGAGCAGACGAGGCCGCCCGCCCCCGCATCGACCGCCAGCTTCGCGAGCCGGACGACGGCCGACTCCGGCGGGCCGGCGAGGCCGATCGCCTCGAGGGCGGCGGCGTCGAGGCTCGTCAGGACGGTGACCGCGAGGATGCGGACCTTCCCGCCGGCCCCGCGCACGGCGGCGCGGACCATGTCGGGACCGCCGCTCGCGTGGACCGTGAGGAGCGCCGCGCCGGTGGCGGCCGCGCTGCGGGCCGCCCCCTCCACCGTGTTCGGGATGTCGTGGAGCTTCAGGTCGAGGAAGACCGGCCTCCCGAGCGCCGCGGCGGCGCGGACCGCCGGCGGCCCCTCCGCGGCGAAGATCTCGAGCCCCACCTTGAGGAGGCCGACGTGCGGCGCGATCGCTCGCGCGAAGGGCTCCGCCTCGCGCCAGCTCCCGAAGTCGAGGGCGGCGCAGATCCGATTCTGGAAGGTCATCCTTGCTGCCCCTTCACCCTGACCCTCTCCCCCGGTGGGGGAGAGGGAAGGTTCGTGGATGGCGCTCCCCCCGGCGGGAGAAGGGGCGATCATCCTGTTGGTCATGCCTTGCCGACCTGCATCCGGCCCACCTCGCGGAGGAGCTTCTCGGCCACGGTCTTCGGCATCCGGTTCTTCACCTCGAAGAGCGAGAACGCCAGGAAGTTCTCGAGCGCCTCGAGCGAGCGTGCCTTGGCGACGGCCGCCTTGGCCCCGCCTGCGCTCGCGTTCAT
>DATIVK010000230.1:0-6017 GCA_035465955.1 Anaeromyxobacteraceae bacterium
CCGAACTTCTGGAGCTCCTCCTTCTCCCGCTGCGCGCGCTTCTTGTAGTTCTCGAGGTCGGCGGCGGCGCGGAGCATGCGCTCGTGCGCCTCCTTGAGCCGCTCCATCGTCTCGCGAGACTTCGCCTGCGAGAGCTCGAGCTGGGCCCGGAGCCCCTCGACGTCCTCGGCGGCCGGGGGCGCCGCCCCCTCCCGCCCCTCGGGCGTCACCTCGACGGGGACCTCCGCGTCCGCCGGCGGGGGCGCCGCGTTGCGCTCCACGGAGCGCACGGCGTCGTCCATCACCTCGGGCGGGATCTCGGTCTTGAAGCTTCCCTTTGGATGCTTGTCTGCCATTCCGTGATGTCGGGTTCGAGGCGCGCCGGGTCGGCGCGCGGCCCAACATTCTGGCACAGGGCTCGCCGGGGGAACAAGGTCCCGAAACGCAAGGAGATCTGCGGCGCCGTCAGCCGTCCGCGATGGACGAGAGCGCCCGGGAGATCTCCCGCGCCGTCGCCTCCACGAGGGGGATCACCCGCGCGTAGTCCATCCGCGTGGGGCCCACCACCGCGAGGGACCCGAGCACGCTGTCGCCGCGGACGTACGGCGCCGCCACCACCGACACGTCGGCGAGCCCCGCGAACTCGCTCTCGGCCCCGATGAAGATCTGGACCTCCTGCGCGCGGAGCACCCGGTCGAGGACCCGCAGGATCCGGTCCTTCTCGGCGAAGGTCCGCAGGAGCGTCCGCGCCTTCTGGACCTCCATGAACTCGGGCGCGTCGAGGAAGCTCGACTCCCCCTCGACGAAGACGCGCTCCTCCGCCGGGGCGCCGGCGAAGGTCTGCTCGGCGAGCACCAGCGCCTTCGCGAGCAGGCTCTGGAGATCCGAGTGGTCCGCGCGCAGGTCCTCCAGGATCGCCTCGCGCACCGCGGGGAGGCTCGCCGCCGTGCGCAGCTTCCCGTTCAGGTAGCCGGAGGCCCGCTCCAGCTCCCCCGCGTCCATCGGCTGCTCCAGCTGGACCAGCTTGTTGGTGACGATCCCGGCGCCGGAGACGAAGACCGCGAGCACCCGGTTCTCCCGGAGCCGGACGAAGTCGACCTGCCGCACGGGGTCGGCGCTCGGCGCGGGCGTCGTGACGACGCCGGCGTGGTGGGAGAGCGAGTGGAGCAGGTCCGCGGTCCCCTCGAGCAGCGTCGTCACGTCGGGCGCGTCGTGCGCGAGCTTCTCGATCCGCTCCCGGTCGGCCGGCGGCGGGGGGCGCACGCGCAGGAGCGTCTCGACGTAGAGCCGGTAGCCGCTGGCGGTGGGCACCCGCCCCGACGACGCGTGCGGCTTCTCGAGGAAGCCGAGCGCCTCGAGGTCGGCCATGACGCCGCGGATCGTCGCGGGAGAGCACTCGAGGTCGTGGTGCGCGAGGAGCGCCTGGCTGGCCACCGGCTCCCCCGAGCGGATGTGGTCCTGGACGAGGGCGCGGAGGATCTCGCGCTCCCGCTTGTCCAGCTCTCCGCCCGGCGCAGGCATCGAGACCGCCGTCAGGGCTCCGCGAGGTGCCGCTCGGCCGCCGCCGCAAGGGAGGGGAACCGCCCCTGCGCGAGGGCCCGGAAGAGCGGCTCCGCCCGGGCCCGGTCGCCGGCAACCCACGCGAGGAGGGCGGCGAGGTGCAGCCGCTCCTCCGGCTGGATCGTGACGAGCGCGTCGCGGACCGAGCCGTCCGGATCGAGGCGGACCGCCTCGCGGAGGGCGTCGCGCGCCGCGTCGAAGTCGCCTCGCCCGTCGGCGAGCAGGGCGAGGGCGTAGTGGGGCCCGGGGCGGGTCGGATCGATCGACCGCGCCGTGTCGAGGTGGGCGGTGGCGGCGCCGAGGTAGCCCTCGATGGCGTAGAGCTCGCCCAGGTTCACGAGGGCCGCCTGCTGCACGCGGGCGTCCCCCTCGGCGACCGCCGCGTCGAGCAGCTGTCGCGCGACGTCGAAGTGGCCGTCGATGCCGTAGGAGACGGCGAGGTCGATGAGCGAAGCGAGCCGGTCGGGGTTGGCCGAGAGGTCGGCCTCCAGGGCGCTGCGCGCCCCGGGGAGGTCGCCCGACTGGAGCCGCGCCGCGGTCCCCGAGGAGGACGCGACGGCCACCACGGGGGTCGCGTCGGCCCGATCCGGCAGGCGCGGATCGGCCGCCCCCCCGCACCCGGCGAGGCCGAGCGCGGCGAGCGCCGCGAACTTCGCGAGTGGTGACGCAGTCTTCGGCACGGTCCCTTCCACGGCGGCGCGCGCGGGCGAGGCGCCACTGCTGGACTCTAATGCCGGGTCCCGAAGCGATCAAGGAAGCGCCGCCCCCCGGCTTGGGGATCGCCCCTTGAGCCCGCGGTCGACAGCGGGCGGGCTCTGCCGTAAATACCGCGCGGCCCCTCGGGGCCCAGCGCGATGGATCTCCCTCACCTGCCGCAGACCCCCTCCGACGCGCGGCGGCGGCTCCGCGCCGCCGTCACGGCCTCCCGCGTGGCCGACGTCACCGGCGTCGTGGCCGCCGCGCGCGGCCTCGTCGTCCAGGACCTCCTCGCGCCCGGCCCCGGGCGGGCCCGCGCCGTCCTCTGCGTCGCCGCCGACGAGGAGGAGGCGGACCGGCTGGCGAAGGACGTGGCCTTCTTCGTCGGGGCCGACGCGGTCACGAGGATCCCGGCCGACGCCGTCTTGCCGTACGACGACCTCTCCCCCGACCGCGGGGTGGAGATGGAGCGGCTCGCGGCGCTGGCGCGGCTCCACGTGTCCCCCGGGGCGGCGAAGGCGATCGTGGTCTCCGCCCGGGGGCTGGCGCGCCGCGCGGTGCCGGGCGCCGTCTTCGACGGCGGCAGCGACCTGCTCGGCAAGGGGCTCACGATCGAGCGCGAGGCGCTCGCCCGCCGGCTGGTCGACCTGGGCTACGCGCGCGTCCCCCTCGTCGAGGACCCGGGGACCTTCGCGGTGCGCGGCGGGATCGTGGACGTCTGGAGCCCCGCGGAGCCGCAGCCGGGCCGGCTCGAGTTCTTCGGCGACGAGGTGGAGAGCTGCCGTCGGTTCGATCCCCAGAGCCAGCGCAGCGAGGCGGAGGACGCCGAGCTCCTCGTCTGCCCGGCGCGCGAGGCGCTCTTCGGCGAGGCGGCGCGCGCCGCGGCGAAGGCCGCCATCCTCTCCCTCGCCGAGCTCGTCAACCGGCCCACCTCCCGCGTCCGCGAGCTGCTCGACGCGATCGACGCCGGGAGCCCATTCTTCGGCCTCGAGGCGCTGCTGCCGGCGTTCCACGCGGGCGGCCTCGTGCCGCTCTTCGATCACCTCCCCCCGGAGACGGCGGTCTACGTCGACGACGCGGCCGCCGTCGACGACGCCCTCGAGACGCTCCACGCCGAGCTCGCGCGCGAGCACGCCGCGGCGCTGCAGCGCGAGGAGCTCGCCCTCCCGCCCGAGGCGCACTACCTGTCCCCCGACGACGCGCGCGCGCGGCTCGCCGCGCTCCCCGCCGTGCGGCGGCACGGCGTCTGGCTCGGCAAGGGCGAGCCCGTCCGCTTCTCCCTCGGCGACGCCGCCGCCCTGCGCGGGGAGATCGAGGCGTCCCACGGCGAGGAGGGGGCGCTCACGCCCCTGACGCGGCGGCTCGAGGACTGGCGCAAGCGCGGCCTGACGGCCGTGGTGGCGTGCGGGACGCCGTCGACGGCGGACCGGCTGCGGCGCCTCCTCGCGGACCGGCGGCAGGCGGCCCGCAGCCACCCGGGGCCGCTCGGCGACCCGCGCGCCCTGTACGACGCCGGGATCCACGTGCACCTCGTGCCCGGGGAGATCTCCGGCGGGTTCGTCGACGGCGAGGCGGGGCTCGCGCTCCTCTCCGACGAGGAGGTGTTCGGCCGCCGGGTCCGCAAGCGGACGCGCAAGACGAAGGAGGACAACGCCTTCGCCGCGGCCTTCCGCGAGCTCGAGGAGGGGGACCTCGTCGTCCACGTCGAGCACGGGATCGCGAAGTACCTCGGGCTGACCAAGATGCAGATCCGCGGGGTCGAGGGGGACTTCCTCGTCCTCGCGTACGACGGGGCCGACCGGCTCTACCTCCCCGTCGCGAAGCTGCGGCAGGTCCAGAAGTTCACGGGGGCCAACCCCGAGACGATCCGGCTCGACCGGCTCGGCGGCCAGTCCTTCGCCCTGCGCAAGGCGCGGGTGAAGGAGCAGCTCCTCAAGATGGCGGCCGAGCTCCTCGACATCTACGCCGCGCGCGCCGCCCACCCCGGCCACGCCTTCGCCGAGCCGGACGAGCTCTACCGCGAGTTCGAGGCGGAGTTCCCGTGGGACGAGACGCCGGACCAGGCGAAGGCGATCGACGACGTCCTCGGCGACATGCGCAAGGCGACGGGCACGGCCCGCCCGCCCATGGACCGCCTCGTCTGCGGCGACGTCGGCTACGGGAAGACCGAGGTCGCGATGCGGGCCGCGATGCTGGCGGTCCTCTCGAAGAAGCAGGTGGCGGTCCTCGTGCCTACGACGGTGCTCGCGGCGCAGCACGAGCGGACGTTCCGGGACCGCTTCAAGGGCTACCCGGTCCGGATCGAGGCGATCTCCCGGATGAAGACGGCCGAGGAGGTGCGCACGATCCTCAAGGACGTCGCCGCGGGGCGCGTCGACGTCGTGATCGGGACGCACCGGCTCCTCGGGAGCGACGTCACCTTCAAGGAGCTGGGGCTCGTCGTCATCGACGAGGAGCAGCGCTTCGGCGTCGCCCACAAGGAGCGGCTCAAGAAGCTGCGCAAGCTGGTCGACGTCCTGACGCTCACGGCCACGCCGATCCCCCGCACGCTCCACATGGCGATGTCCGGCGTGCGGGACCTCTCGATCATCGCGACGCCCCCGGAGGATCGCCGGGCGATCCGCACCTTCGTCACCAAGTTCGACCCGGGGCAGGTGCGGGAGGCGATCGAGACCGAGCTGAAGCGGGGGGGCCAGGTCTTCTTCGTCCACAACCGGGTCCGCTCCATCGGCGCGATGCAGAAGTTCCTCTCGGACCTGATGCCGGGCGTCCGCTTCGGCGTCGCGCACGGGCAGATGGGCGAGGGGAAGCTCGAGGAGGTCATGACCCGCTTCGTCCGGCGGGAGCTCGACGTCCTCATCGCGAGCGCCATCATCGAGAGCGGCATCGACATCCCGAGCGCGAACACGATCATCGTCAACCGCGCCGACCACTTCGGGCTGTCGCAGCTCTACCAGATCCGCGGGCGCGTCGGCCGGAGCCGCGAGCGCGCCTACGCGTACCTGCTCGTCCCCGCCCGCCGCCCGGTGACGAAGGACGCCCGGAAGCGGCTCGAGGTGCTGCAGCGCTTCAGCGAGCTGGGGGCCGGCTTCCGGATCGCCAGCCACGACCTCGAGCTGCGCGGCGCCGGCAACCTCCTCGGCAAGGACCAGTCCGGCCAGATCGAGGCCGTCGGCTTCGACCTCTACACGCAGCTGCTCGAGGAGGCGGTGCGCGAGCTCCAGGGCCAGGCCCCCAGGGAGGAGATCGACCCGGACGTCACGCTGCCGCTGCCGGCCTTCATCCCCGACCCGTACATGCCGGACGTCCACCAGCGGCTCTACTTCTACAAGCGCTTCGCGCAGGCGGGGACGGACGAGGAGCTGGAGGCCATCCGGGGCGAGATCATCGACCGCTGCGGCGATCCGCCGGAGGAGGTCGACCACCTCTGCGAGCTGATGGCCGTGAAGGTCCGGCTCCGCGCGCTCGGGATCCGCTCCCTCGAGGCGGGGCCCGGGCGGCTCGTCTTCACGCTCGGCCCGGACGCGGCGCTCGATCCGTTCCGGCTCGCGAAGCACGTCCAGGGCTCGGCCGGGCGGCTGCGGCTCACGCCGGACATGAAGCTGGTGGCACAGCTCGCCGCGCCGAAGCCCGCCCCGAAGCCCGCGGCCCCGGCGCGGCCCATGGGGAAGGGGGCGCGGCCGGCCCCCCGCGCCGCCCCCCGGCCGCCCCCCCCGCCGCCGCCCGTCGCGGCGGTCCCATCCGCTGCGCTGGAGGCGGCCGCGGGGCGCGAGCTCCTCGAG
>DATIVK010000231.1:0-16492 GCA_035465955.1 Anaeromyxobacteraceae bacterium
GTCAAGGAGTACAAGCGGCTCGCCTGGCAGGTCGCCGCGAAGCACCGGTACGGTGACCACGAGCTTCGCGCCCGCTACAACGTCGCCGACGCCGGCGACGCGAAGCTGGTGGGCGGCGCGGCCGCCAGCACCGACGGGTACGGCGCCAGGCAGATCACCGCCGGCTACGCCTACCACCTCTCGAAGTCGGCCCAGGCGTACCTCTCCTGGACCCGGATCCGGAACGAGCGGAACGCCCAGTACACCCTGACCATCGGCGGCTCGCCGGCCGTCTCCGGGAAGACGCCGAAGGGCGCCGACCCGCAGGCGATCGGCCTGGGGCTCCGCTACTCCTTCTAGGAGCGGTCGCGGGCAGTCCTCGGGCGCCGTCCGGTCTGGGCCGGGCGGCGCCCGCTTCGTTTCCGGCGCGCGACCTTCGCGCGGAGGCGCTTCCGCCCGATCGGGGCGGCCGTCTAGACTCCCGGCGGGAGGTCGGATGTCCGAGCCGGCCGTGGGAGTCTGTCGCTGTGTCGCGGCGGTCGCGTGGCTCGCGGTCGCCGGAGCCGTCCCCGCCCAGGAGGCCTCGGCGCAGGGCACCGCCGCGCCTGGGGCCGCTCCGGCCCAGGGGCGGACCGCGATCGGCCTGTCCGAGGTCGCCGTCCGGCTCGGCGGCCTCGCGCAGGTGGACGGCCACGTCTTCCTCGACGACGAGGCCGGCAAGCTCGTGGACGAGCTGCTCGTGCGGCGGGCGCGGCTCGACCTCCAGGCGAAGTTCGGCCGGTTCTCCGCGCGCCTCGCCCCGGAGCTCGGCATGGGCAAGGCGCAGATCCTCGACGCGTACGTCGAGGCGAGGCTGCCGGCCGGCCTGCGGCTGCGGCTCGGAAAGCTCATCCCGCCGATCAGCAGCGAGCGGCTCCAGTCGCCGGCCGCCTACCTCTTCGTCGAGCCCGCGCTCTCCACCAACCTCGCGCCCACGCGCGACGTCGGGCTGCAGCTGAGCGGGGAGGTCGGGAACGTCGCGACCTTCTCGGTGGGGGTCTTCGACGGCGCGGTGGATGGGGGAGCGCTGGATGGCGACACGAGCGACGACAAGGACGTCGCGGCGCGCGTGTTCGTGAGGCCGCTCGCGCCGCTGGGGATCGACCTGCTCGCGGGGCTCGGCGTCGGCGTCTCGGGGAGCTGGGGCGCCACCCACGGCGATCCGGCGAAGGCGGCCGAGGTGCCGGTCTACAAGTCGGAGGGGCTCACGACCTTCTTCGAGCTCAAGAAGGCGGGAGCCGGCGTCGTCCCCGGCGCCGCCAACACCGCCTGGAGCTCGGGGCGCCGGGCGCGGCTCGGCGTGCAGGCGAGCTGGTACGCGGGGCCGGCGGCGATCGTCGGCGAGGTCCTCCTCTCGGAGCAGCGCGTGCTCTACGGGGACCCGCCGGCGGTCGCGCGCCTCCGCAACCGCGGGTGGCAGGCGGTGGGCGTCATCGACGTGACGGGCGAGCGGGCGACCGACGGCACGGTCGCGCCCGCGGCGCCGGTCGACGCGGGGGGCTGGGGGGCGCTCCAGATCGCGGTCCGGCTGTCGAGGCTCGACGTCGACGA
Organism: Anaeromyxobacteraceae bacterium; assembly: GCA_035465955.1. Lineage (GTDB taxonomy): Bacteria > Myxococcota > Myxococcia > Myxococcales > Anaeromyxobacteraceae > DATIVK01. The sequence goes on from DATIVK010000231.1 coordinate 1,570, forward strand.
CGACGCCTTCCCCGCCGTCGCGGATCCCCACAAGGCGGCCTCGTCAGCGACGTCGCTCGGCGCCGGCCTGAGCTGGTGGCCGGTGACCGGCGCGCGGGTGGTGCTCGACTACGTCCAGACCTCGTTCCAGGGCGGCGCCGGGACGCCGTCCGCGGTCGAGGATCGCGCGACCGAGAGGGCGCTCCTCTCGCGGGTGCAGCTGGCGTTCTGACGGGCGCAATCGGCCGATATCTTGCGGCCGCGCGGGAGGGGCCGATAATTCCGCGCATGAGACTCCCGGTGATCCTCGCGCTCGCGGCCTCCCTCGCGGGCTGCGCCTCGTCGAGCCAGGTCGCCTCGCGTGAGCTGTTCGTCGGTCTCGGCGCGCAGCGGCCGGCGGCCCGCGCGGAGATTCCGGCGGCCGAGGCCGGCGCGTTCCTCCAGCGGGCCGTGGCGGTGCTCCAGGACGAGGGGCTCCGGATCGCGGCCCGCAGCGCCACGCAGATCGTCACGGCCCCGCGCGAGCTGGACCTCCGGTTCGGCGTGCGGGCCGCCCGCGTCCGCGAGCTGACCATGGTCCACGTCTCGGGAGCGACGGTCCGCGTCGAGATCGTCCGGGCGGTGCGCGACCCGGCGAGCGCGCGGTGGCTGCTCTCGCTCGACCCGGACCTGACGGAGGAGACGACGACCCGGGAGGCGCGGCTCCTGCGGGCGATGCTGCCCGGCCCCCGGTCCCGCGTCGAGGTCTCGCTCCGCTGACGGGCCGCGCGGGCGCGCGCCTGCCAGGCTGCTAGCCGACCCACCCGAGCAGCCGCGTCGCCGCGCGCGTCGCGCCGTCGAGGTCGGGCTTCGGCGGGATCGGGAGGGCGAGCACGCGCCGGACGGCGTCTCCGACCCTGCCCGCGCGCAGGTCGTCGTTCCCGACGTGGACGCAGGCGAGGTGGCGCGGCATCTCGGCCACCATGACCGGGTACTCCGGGAAGTCGCCCCGTTCGGTGTAGACGAGCCGCGTGCCGGCGGCGATCGCGTCGGTCACGATCCCGTAGCCGGGCTTCGTGAGCACCGCGTCGACCGCGCCGACGACGTCGGGGTAGCCCAGCGCGAGGGCGTCGAGCCGATCCGTCCCCAGCTCCTCCGGCCAGAGGAAGCGCAGGGAAGGCTCGCGCGCGAGCGAGTCCGGCCGGAGCCCCGGGAGGCCGACGCCGCCGAAGGAGACGAGCACCGCCGGCCGGTCGTCGAGCCCGAGCCGGCGCCTCGCCTCGCGCCGCTCCACCCGGGGGTGGCGGGCGACGAAGCCGACGGCCTCCCGCCGCGGGAAGACGGAGAGGTCGCCGGCGAAGGGGAGCTCCAGCAGCAGCGCGGCGCCGGCGTAGGCGCGGGCCGCCCGGTCCGCCGACGCCGCGAGCGACGGCAGCCGCCGCGCCAGGTGGCGGTAGATCCAGTCCCAGGAGAAGTTGGAGATGCCCACCGCGGGGATCCCGGCCCGCGCCGCCGCCTCGAACGGCAGCGCCGGGATGTCGGCGACGACGAGCCTCGCGCCCGACGCACGCAGGAAGTCCACCTCCGCGGCGACGCGCGCCTCCCACGTCGCGTCGAACTCGGCGCAGCGGGCCGCGCTCGCCGGCTCGTCGATGTCGAGGGCGTCGCGCTGCACGAGCCCGACGTCGGTGGCGACGGCGCGGAGCGTGAGGGGGCCGGGGACGGCGCGCCGGACGAGCGGCTCGGGCACGGACCCGGTGAAGGTCATGGGCAGCGCGGGCGCGAGGTCGCGGACGGCGCGGAGCACCTCGCAGAGCCGCGTCATGTGGCCGAAGCCGTGGCCGGTGGCGTAGGCGGCGATCATTGGGGGGCGCATTCTCGCACGGCCCCCTCGCCGCGGCCCCGCCGCCGTGATTACCTGTCCCCGACGATGCCCGGGCGCCCCCCACTCCTGTTCGCGCTGAGCGGCTTCGGCTGAGGTCCCGTAGAGGGCTTCGGTTGAGGCACCGCGCTCGCGCCCGTGTTGGCGCGCATCGAGAAGGTCGAGGGGGTCGAGTGGGCGGCGGTCGAGGCGACCGGGCGCTTCCTCGCCGTGCGGCCACGCGACGGGGCCGGGGAGGAGGCCGTCGCGGTCGCCGTGGAGCGGGCCCTGGCCGGCCGCGGGCGGCGGGCGGGGGAGGCGCTCGCCAGGTCGCAGCTCGCGGCGCGGGAGCGGGGCGATCCGTGGTTCGGCGCGAAGGAGGCGCACGCCCTGTCGTACGTCGAGGGGCGGCTCGTCTCGGTCCACGTCTCGGCGCGGGTCGCGCGGGAGCTAGGGCTCGGCCGGGAGGCGAAGGAGCGGCTCGCGGAGAGCGTGCGGGAGGTCTTCTTCGCCGTCCTCGAGCGGGTCCACGCCGAGGGCGGGCGCGAATCGAGCGGCTGGTTCTACGCCGAGTGGCCGAGGATCGCGGCGGAGGTCGCCGCCCGGATGGCGGACGCGGTCCCGGACCGGCAGGCGCTGCTCGACCGGCTCACCGCCTGCTACGCGCGAGGGTAGGGACTATCCGCAGCAGCCGCCCCCGTCGTCGCAGCCGCAGGACGGGGGGCTCCCCGATCGGCCGCTCAGCGCGGCCTTCGTGAGCGCCGCCGCGCAGCCGACGCCCGCCTGCACCGTGAGCGCGCCCTGCGCGCAGTTCCGCTGGCAGGCGCCGCACTCCATGCAGGCGTCCCGATCGACGACCGCGGCGCGGCGATCCGGGATGGCGAAGACGCCGTGGGGACAGACCTCGACGCACCGGCCGCAGCCGTTGCAGCGCTCGGCTTCGAGGCGGAGGGTCGTGACGCCGGAGAGGTACCTCATGGCGCCCCCCTCTCCCCGAGGGCGTGCGCCGCGGCGAGGAGCGCGGCGAGCAGGACCGCCGCGGCCTGGAGCGGGACCGCGAGCCGCATCTCCCGGCGGACGCCCGAGAGCCCGGTGAATGGGCTCGAGCCGGTGAACTGGAGCGTGAGCCACGAGCTCACCGCCGGGAAGCCGAGCATGGCGGCGAGCGCGAGGAGGGGAGCGCGCGCCGCGGGGCCGGCCAGCGCGAGCGCCGCCGCGGTGATCGGCACACCCGCGACGAGCCCCTTCACGGAGAAGGCGCGCCCCGGGAGGACCGGCAGCGCGAGCGGGGCCACGATCGCGCCGGCCAAGACCGCGGCGAGGAGCAGCGCCAGGAACGGGGCGGCGCGCGCCCCGGCGTCCGCCGCGCCGAGCCCCAGCGCGAGGGGCGCGAGGAGCGCCACGGCCGCGATCGCCGCAAACCACCGCAGCGCCGGCAGGAGTTCCATCGGGACGAGGATGGCGCGGTCGAGGATCCCGAACCGGACGCGGCGCATGGCGGGGGACGCCACGCGTCCCGCGCGCAGCCAGGCGGGGAGATCGTCGGCGCGCACCGGGCCGAAGTGGACGCGGAAGCCGGTGGCCGCCTGCACCTCGTGCGCGGCGACGCCGGGGGCGCCGAGTTGCGGGACGACGAGCCGCCGGTGGGCGACGACCTTCCCGAGTGAGGTGGCCTCGACGCGCCGGATCAGCTCCGTGCTCCCGAAGGTCCCCTTCCCGGCAGCGCACCAGACGTTGACGCCGCGCGTGTCGAGCACCAACAGCCAGGCGTCGAGGTCGCGGAGGGCGCGCCGGACGACGTCGAAGCTGAGGCCGTAGTTGGCCGTGACGACGACATCCGTGTCCCGACCCGGTCGGCCGACGGCGTAGAGGCCGGGCGGACGACGGTAACGGTTGCGGAAGGAGCCGAGCCGGCAGCGCAGGTGCTCCAGCCGATCGCGCCACGTCCAGCGGGTCGAGATGCGCGGCACCTGCCCGGCGCCGCTCTCCACCGCGCCGTCGACGCACCGGGGCGCCGGCTCCGCCGTGCAGCCGCAGCCTCCCCCGGTCATGACGCGCTCCCTTCCCGCTCGCCGGCAGGGGCGCTCGTCGACTCCAGGGCGTCGGCGAGGTTCCTGAGGATCGCGGCGAGCGCGCGACCGCGCGCGCGGTAGAGGACCGCCTTGCCCTGCTTGCGCGCCTCGACCACGCCGGCGTCGCGGAGCAGGCGCAGGTGGCGCGACACGACCGAGAGGTCCACGTCGCAGCAGCTTCCCAGTTCGCTGACGGTGCGTTCACCTCCGCCATCGGCGAGCTGGACCAGGAGGCCGAGCCGGGTCGGGTCGCCGAGCGCCTTGAAGAGCGTCGGCTCGAGCCAGCGTCGGAGAGTGGGACAGCAGGTGGGGGCTTCGATCATTCCATTACGATAGCACGATTGCGCATATGTGCAAATATAGCCAAGCGACCGTATCGAGGGAGGTATCAGTGAAGCGAACGATGAAACTCGACATCCGGTCCAAAATCATACTATTCCGATAGGAAACGGATCGGGCCGCAGCCCGGCGACGGACGAAAGCGAAGGGACCATGTCTTCCGAGACCACCCTCGACCTCATCGGCGGCACCCCGGTCGTCCGCGTCACGCGGCTCGATACGGGGCCCTGCGAGCTCTTCCTGAAGCTCGAGAGCCAGAACCCGGGCGGCTCCATCAAGGACCGGGTCGGCCGGGCGATGATCGAGGCGGCGGAGGAGGAGGGCAAGCTCGGCCCGGACCAGCGCCGGATCGTCGAGGCGACGGCCGGGAACACCGGGCTCGGGCTCGCGCTCGTCGCGGCGCGCAAGGGCTACCGGCTGACGCTCGTCATCCCCGACAAGATGAGCCGGGAGAAGGTGATCCACCTGAAGGCGCTCGGGGCGGAGGTGATCATCACGCGCTCCGACGTCGAGAAGGGGCACCCCGACTACTACCAGGACCTGGCGGAGCGGATTGCACGCGAGGACGGCGCCTTCTACGCGAACCAGTTCGGGAACCCCGCCAACCCGCGCGCGCACGAGCGGACGACGGGCCCCGAGATCCTGCGAGCGCTCGACGGCAGGATCGACGCGACGGTCTGCGGCGTGGGCTCCGGGGGCACGCTGACCGGCCTCTCCCGGTTCTTCGCGCGGACGGCCCCGGCCTGCGAGATGGTCCTCGCCGATCCCGAGGGCTCCGTCCTCGCCGGCTACGTGCAGACCGGGAAGATCGGGAGGGCCGGCTCCTGGCTCGTCGAGGGGATCGGGGAGGACTTCGTGCCGCCCATCGCGGACCTCTCGCGCGTCCGCAGGGCCTACACGATCCCCGACCGCGAGAGCCTGGAGGCCGCGCGGAGCCTCCTGCGCGCGGAGGGGATCCTCGCCGGCTCCTCCTCCGGGACGCTGCTCGCCGCGGCCCTGCGCTACTGCCGCGAGCAGTCGTCGCCGAAGCGGGTGGTCTCGATCGTCGCCGACAGCGGCAACAAGTACCTCTCGAAGCAGTTCGACGACGCCTGGATGGCCGACGCGGGCTTCGGCGCGCGGGAGGCCACGGGCGATCTCCGCGACCTCGTCACCCGGCGCTTCACCGACGGCTCGGTCGTGACGGTGCAGCCCGCCGACACGCTCGCCGTCGCGTTCGCGCGCATGAAGCTCCACGGCGTCTCGCAGCTCCCCGTCGTGGAGGGGAGGCGGATCGTCGGGATCGTGGACGAGTCGGACCTCCTCGCCGCGACCCTCGCCGACGAGAAGCACTTCGGCGACGCCGTCCGTGACGTGATGGCGTCGCGCCTCGAGACGGTCTCCCCCTCCACGCCGCTGCCCCGGCTCCTGCCGCTGCTCGCGGACGGGTTGGTGCCGATCCTGGTCGACGGCGAGGACTTCGTCGGGCTCGTGACGCGGACCGACGTGTTGAACCACCTCCGCCGGAGGGCCCATTGACGCCTCGCGTGTCCGCCGCGCGCGCCGCCGCGCCGCCGCCCCGCCCCATGGAGCTCCGGCCGCTCGGCCGGGGCGGCCCGCTCGTGAGCCGGCTCGGGCTCGGCCTCGCCGCCCTCGGCCGCCCCGCCTACCACACGCTCGGGCACGACGCGGACTTCCCCGAGGGGCGCGCGCCGGAGCAGCTGGAGCGGCGGACCCACGCCGTGCTCGACGCCGCGGTCGCGGCGGGCGTCCGCTACGTCGACGCCGCCCGCTCCTACGGGCGCGCCGAGGCCTTCCTGCGCTCGTGGCTGGAGCGGCGGGGCGCGCGGCGGGGGGAGCCGGTCGTCGGCTCGAAGTGGGGCTACCGGTACGTCGGCGAGTGGCGGCTCGACGCCGAGCGGCACGAGGTGAAGGACCACTCCCTCGCGGGGCTCCGCGCCCAGGAGGCCGAGTCGCTCGCGCTCCTTGGGCCGTGGCTCTCCCTCTACCAGGTCCACTCGGCGACCCCGGAGAGCGCGGTGCTCGCGGACGACGCCGTCCTCGACGAGCTGGCCCGGCTGCGCGACCGCGGGATCCGGATCGGCGTGACGGTCAGCGGCCCGTCGCAGGCCGACGTCGTCCGCCGGGCGCTCGCGATCACGCGGGGGGGCGCGCCGCTCTTCGACGCGATCCAGGCCACCTGGAACGTGCTGGAGCGCTCGGTCGGACCGGCGCTCCAGGAGGCCCACGACGCGGGGCGCGGCGTGATCCTGAAGGAGCCGCTCGCGAACGGGCGGCTCGGCCCGCGCGGCGACGCGGCCGCGGAGGGGCCCCTCGCCGAGGCGGTGCGGGAGACCGGGTACGCCCCCGACGCGCTCGCGCTCGCGGCCGCCGTGGCGCAGCCGTGGGCGGACGTCGTGCTGCTGGGGGCCGTGACGGTCGAGCAGCTCCACTCCAACCTCGGCGCCCTCGCGCTCACGCCGGGTGGCGGCGAGCTGGCGGCGCTCTCCGGGCTGCGCGAGCCGCCCGAGGCGTACTGGCGGCGCCGCGCGACGCTCGTCTGGCGGTGACGAGCTTGCGCCCCCGCGAGACGTCCGCTATAACGGACGTACGGCGTCTATCGCGGAGGCAGGGCCGGCCCGGAGGCCGGGTTCCCGTCCGCGAGCGGAGGGTGGACATGAGGATCCTCGTCGCAGACCAGGGCGGAGCGCTCGCGCCCTCGTGCCTCGTCTTCCTCTCCTACTGGGGGCACGAGGTGGAGGTCGTGACCGACGGCCTCGCGGCGCTCCGCAAGGCGCGCAGCTGGCACCCCGACCTCGTGGTCGCGCCGGTCGACCTCGAGCGGATGGACGGCCTGACGCTGGCGGCCGCCCTGCGGGTCGCCGCGAGGACGGCGCCCGTGGAGATCGCGCTGGCCGGTCCAGCGAGCGCGGAGGGGCGCGAGCGGGCCCTCGACGCGGGGGCGGTCGCGTACCTCGAGACGCCGCTCGCGGTCGTGGCGCTCGCGCTGACGGTCGAGCGGGTGGCGGAGACGCGCCGGCTCCGGGAGGCGGCCGGGTCGGCGCGGGCGGCAACGACGCGCCGGCGCGGCGTCGCCTGACGTCCCCCCGGAACGCGCCAACCCCGGCGCGGTCGCCCCTTCGTCGCGCCCGCTCGGGGGCCGGCTCCGGAAGGGGACGTCAGCGGGTAGCCCGCCCGCGCGGCGCTATGCTTCCACTCCACCCAGTCCACCATCGACGGAGGTCCGATATGGCCGAGGTGAAGAAGGGCGGCGGATTCCACGCGTTCGAGCAACGGGTCCACCAGCTCGAGGAAGAGGACGCGAAGGCGGAGAAGAAGGTCCAGGGCACGACCGAGGGCGCGAAGCGCACGACGCCAGAGGCGCCGAAGGCGGAGCGCAAGGAGCCGAAGTAGGGCAAGGGGCGCCCGGCGCCGCCGGGCTCAGGCCCGTGGAAGCGGGCCGGCGGCGGCGTCCCGATGGGCCCGCGTGTCGCGGGCATGGCTCCCGTGGAGCCGTGCGCCGCGGACCGGCTCCAGGGAGCGCTCTCCGGGTGTGACCGGGGCGCCTGCGCCACGGCGCGCGAGCCGGAAGTAGGAGATCGCCTGCTGCAGGGACTCCGCCTGCGCCGACATCTCCTCCGCCGTCGAGGAGAGCTCCTCGGCGGCGGCCGCGTTCCGCTGCGTGACGTGGTCCACCTCGCCCATCGCCCGCGACACTTGTTGGGTCGCCGCGGCCTGCCGGTGCGAGGCCTCCACCGCCTCGCGGACGAGCTCCGACGTCTTGCGGATCGCCGGCACCAGCTCGCCGACGAGGTCGCCGGAGCGCTCGGCCACCGCCACGCTCTCCCGCGCGACGCCGGCGATCTCGCCCGAGGCCACCCGCGACCGCTCCGCGAGCTTGCGCACCTCGGCGGCCACCACCGCGAAGCCGCTCCCCTCCGCGCCGGTCCGGGCCGCCTCGATCGCCGCGTTGAGCGCGAGCAGGTTGGTCTGGTACGCGATCTCCTCGATGATCGCGACGCGCTCCGCGATCTGCCGCATCGCCGCGACCGCGTCGCGCACCGCCGCGCCGCCCTCCTCGGCGTTGGCGGCGCTCACGATCGCCAGGCGCTCCAGCTCGCGGGCGTTCTCGGCGCTCCGCGTGACCGAGGCGCTGATCTCCTCCAGCGACGCGGTCGTCTCCTCGACGCCGGCCGCCTGCTCGCCGGTCCCCTGCGAGAGCGTCTGCGCGGTCGCCGACACCTGCTGGGAGGCGCCGGCCAGCACGTCCGCGCCGCCGCGGACCTCGCCGATCACCTGGGCGAGCCGCTCCACCATGCGCGTCATCGCGTGCAGCACCGTCGCGCTGCCGCCCGGGGCGGGGCGGAGCGCGACGTCGAGATCGCCGTCGGCGACCCGGTTCGCGATGTCGGCCACCTCGGCCGGCTCGGCGCCGAGCGGCGCGAGGATGCTCCGCGAGATGAGCCAGGCCACGATCCCGAAGACGGCCGCGATGGCGAGCAGCACCCAGGCGTCGTGGGCGGCCTCGGCCCGGAAGGCCGCGTCCACGTCGTCCACGTAGATGCCGCTGCCGACGATCCAGCCCCAGGGCTGGAACCCCTTCACGAACGAGATCTTCCGGACCGGCTCCCCCACGCCGGGCTTCGGCCAGAGGTACTCGACGAACCCCTCGCCGTGGCGCCGCGCCTCCTCCGCGAACCGGACGAAGAGCCGGTTCCCGTCGGGATCCCGGTAGTCGGAGACGTCCTTCCCGTTCAGCTCGGGCCGGAAGGGGTGGACGACCATGTACGGGCGGAAGTCGTTGATCCAGAAGTAGTCCTGCTCGCCGTAGCGGAGCGCGGAGACCTCCTCGATCGCGGCGGCCTTCGCCGCCTCGGCCGTCATGGTCCCCTGCTGCGCGAGCCGGTGGTAGCGCTCGAGCACGCCGAACGCCACCTCGACGACGTGGCGCGTCTTCGTCATCTTCTCGGCGTCCAGCGTGCGGCGGAGCGTGAGCGCCGACGCGACCATCACGAGGGTCAGGCAGGCGAGGCCGACGAAGACGAGGAGCCCGAGCTTCCGGGCGGTCGTGAGCTGCTTGCGATGGGCCACGCGAGACCCCCCCTGGGGCGAGGGAGGCTTTCGCGCCTCCCGGCGGATCGACTGCGCGTGACGTTAGCCGATGGCTCCGGCGGGTCAACCCGGTCGGACCCCTCCTGACGCCATCGGGGTAGGGGTGAAGGTGGGAGGATGCCGCACCTGGCCGGCGACGGCTACGAGAGCGTCGCGCCGAACGCGCGCCCGACCGCCCACGTGATGCCGGCGGCGAGCGCCGCGAGGCCGACCATCCGGAGGGCGGAGCGGACGACGCTCGTGCCGGAGAGGAAGCCCATGAAGCCGCCGACGCCGGCGAGGACGATCCCCGCGAGGGTGCCGGCGGCGATCACCGCCGGCGTCCCCGTCGTCACGAGGAACGGCACGAGCGGGACGATCGCGCCGACCGAGAAGAGGGCGAAGCTGGCGAGGGCCGCCCCCATCGGCGAGCCGAGGTCGTCCGGGTCGAGGCCGAGCTCCTCGCGGATGAGCGTGTCGGCGGCGGAGTCGGGGTTCTTGAGCAGCTCGGCGGCGGTCCTCGCCGCCTGCTCGGCCGAGAGCCCCTTCTGCTGGAAGATGAGGGCCAGCTCGGCCGCCTCCTCCTCCGGGGACTCGGCGATCTCCCGCCGCTCCAGCTCCACCTGGCGCCCGAGCAGGTCGCGCTGGCTCGCCACCGAGGTGTACTCGCCGGCGGCCATCGAGAACGCGCCCGCGAGCAGCCCCGCGAAGCCCGTGAGGATCACGGTCTTCGGCTCCACGCCGGCGCCCGCCACCCCGACGATGAGCGAGAGGTTGGAGACGAGGCCGTCGTTCATCCCGAAGATGGCGGCGCGGATCGAGCCGGCGCGCCCGCCGGTCCCGTGCCACTTCTCGCGCGCCGCGATCGCCGCGCGCGCGTCGGGCCGCTCCCCCTGCGGCGTCATCGCCGCGAGCGCCGCGCGGTGGGCGCGCTCCTCGCTGGCGATGGCGCTCGCGTCGCCGCCCTGCTGGTCGTACTTCGCCGCGTCGCCGCTCTCGGCCTGGATGACGAGCGGCACCACCGCCGACGAGCCGAGGCGGCGCGCGAGCCAGACCATGGCGCGGACGCGCGGCGACGCGCGCAGGGGCGGCAACGGGATCCCCGCCTCGCCGAGCTTCCGCTCCCAGATCGCGCCGTGGCGCCGCTCCGCCGCGGCGATCTCGCGGAAGGCGGCGGCCCTCGCGGGGTCCTTCTCCCACTTCGCCAGCCCATCGTAGAGGGCGGCGCCGTCGCGCTCGTCCACCAGGTTCTGCAGCCAGACTTCGGTGCGGGGGTCCATCCGGGGGAGTCTAGCCGGGCCGCGCGGGGCGGGCAGGGTCCTCTCGGGGCGACGCCGGCGGCGGGCTACTCGCCGCGCATCCAGCGCTTGAGCTCGGGCACTTCCTTCCGGCCCCAGCCGCGCCCCTGGCGGACCGCCAGGAACTCGCCGACGAGCGCGTCGAGCAGCGCCGAGAGGCGCTGGGAGAGGAAGAGCCGCTCGAGCAGCCGCTCGTCGTCCTCCTCGGCGATGAGGTCGGGGAGCTTCGCCGCGCGCACGTCGAGGTGCTCGGCGTCGAGCGTCGCCTCCCAGGCCCGCTCGCCGTGCTCGATCCGGAGGCGCGCCTGGTGGACGAGGAGCCCCGCGTCGAGCGCGCGCTTCACCTGCGCCGAGTAGGGGGCCTGCGTGCCGCGCGCCACGAGCTCGGTCACGTCGCCGAAGGCGCCGCGCAGCACCAGCCGGCCGGTGAAGACGACGGAGACGTCCTCGCCGTCCACGCGCGCGATCGGCGCGGTGGACTCGGAGCGCCACAGGAGCCAGGTGAGCAGCTCGCGGCCGAGGAAGGCGTGGCCGCGGAGCAGCTGCTCCCGCGCCGCGTCGCGCTCCCGCTCCGCCTCGTCCCGGTCGTCCGCCTCCGTCGCGGCGCCGTCGACGCCCGCGTCGCCGCGGAGGAAGGCGGCCTCGTCACGCGCCTCGGCGCGGCGGCTCATCGCGCCACCTCGGCGCCGCGGGGGGCCCCGACGAGCTCGGCCGTCGGCCCCAGCTTCGCGAGGACCGCGCCGCCCCGCGCGGCGAGCGCGGCCGGGGAGCCCGGCGTGAGCTCCGCCTCGAACGCGGTCTCGATCGCGGCGGCGATCTCGTCGACCACCTTGCGGGAGGCCGTCCACGCGAGCAGCTCCCCCGTCGACAGGTTCCAGGTGACGTCGAAGGTGCGGGTCGCGACCGGCGTCCGGAGCCGCAGCTCGCGCCGGATCGTCTCTCGCGCCGTCGCGCGCTCGGCCCGCGCCGGGGGGCGCCGGTTCTTCGCGCCGAAGGCCGCCTCCCACTTCGAGAGCTCGGCCTTCACCGCGGAGGCCCGGACCGCGACCGAGTCGACGCGCCACGCGAAGAGGGCCCACTCGCCGAGGGTGACGGCGCCCATCGGGAACCGGGTGGAGTCGGTCTCCTCCCGCTCGACGAAGCCGGCCGCGCGGTCGTCCTCGCTCCGCTGGAGGTCGAGCGGCTCGAACTTGCCGCGGCCGAGGCCGCGGACGAGCCACTTGCGGGGATCGCCGGCCGGAGGCTGGACGGTGAAGCGGGAGAAGGTCGCGGAGCCGCTCTGGAGTGCCATGGGGGGCGCGGACAATGGGGGAGCGGCGCGCCCGCGTCAAGCGCTCCGCTCGCTCGCGCCCCGGACGATCCGCCGATCCCGCATGGTCCTTGCGCCCCCCGGCCGGCGACGCCATGGCTCACGCGTCGAGAGCCGCCACGCGAGGAGCGCTCCTGTCCCCGACCCCACATCCGGCGATCCTCTCGATCGGCAGGGCGCTGCCTCCCCACTACGCCGATCAGGCGACCCTCACCGCCGCGCTCTCCTCGCTCTGGGCGCGCCAGCACTTCAACGTCGACCGGTTGGAGCAGATCCACCGCGCCGCCCTCGTCGCGGGGCGCCACCTCGCGGTGCCGCTCGAGGAGTACGCCGCGCTCGACACCTTCGGGAAGCGGAACGACGCCTACGTCCGGGTCGCGCTGGAGGTGGGCGAGCGGGCGGTCCGCGACGGGCTCGCCCGCGCCGGCCTCGCGCCGCGCGACGTCCAGCACCTCTACTTCGTCACCACCACCGGCCTCTCGACCCCGTCCCTCGACGCCCGGCTCGCCAACCGGCTCGGGCTCGATCCCGCCGTGCGCCGGACGCCCATCTTCGGCCTCGGCTGCCTGGGCGGCGCCGCCGGGATCGCCCGCGCCTGCGACGCGCTCCGCGCCTGGCCCGACGAGGTGGCGGTGATGCTCTCCGTCGAGCTCTGCTCGCTCACCCTGCAGCCGGAGGATCTCTCGGTCCCGAACGTCGTCGCCACCGGCCTCTTCGGCGACGGCGCGGCGGCGGCGGTGCTCGGCGGCGGCGCCCGGGCGCCCCGGCCCGGCGCGCCGCGCGTCCTCGCGACCCGCTCGGTGTTCTACCCGGAGACCGAGTGGGTGATGGGCTGGGAGATCGTGGACAGCGGCTTCAAGATCCTCCTCTCGGCGAAGGTGCCCGAGGTCGTGGCCGCCAACGTCGGCGCCGACGTCGACCGCTTCCTCGCCGAGCACGACCTGCGCCGCGCCGACATCCGCCACTGGGTCGCGCACACGGGCGGCCCCAAGGTGCTGGAGGCGATCCGGTCCGCCCTCGACCTGCCCGAGGCCGCGCTCGCGCGCAGCTACCGCTCGCTCCGCGACGTCGGCAACCTCTCCTCCGCCTCGGTCCTCTTCGTCCTGGGAGACCACCTGGACGCGGGGCAGGCGCGGGAGGGGGACCTGGGGCTGCTGGCGGCGATGGGGCCCGGCTTCGCCACCGAGCTGGCGCTCCTCCAGTGGTGACCATGCCCGCGCCCCGCACGCTCCTCCTCGGCTACGTGGCGCTCCTCCTCGTCGAGCGCTCGGCCGAGCTGATCGTCTCCCGCCGGAACGCGCGGCGCGCGCTCGCGGCCGGTGGCGTGGAGGCGGGGAGGGGGCACTACCCCGCCCTCGTCCTCTTCCACGCGACCTTCCTCGCCGCCTGCGCCGCCGAGCCGATCCTGGCGCCGCGCCCATGGCCCCTCACCGCGTCGATCGCCGCTCTCGCCGCGGCGCTCGTCGCGCAGGGGCTGCGCTGGTGGACCGTGTCCACCCTCGGCCCGCGCTGGTCCACGCGGATCGTCGTCCTCCCCGGCGCGACGCCGGTCACCGGTGGCCCCTACCGGTTCCTCCGCCACCCGAACTACCTGGCGGTGGCGGTCGAGCTGGCCGCCGTGCCGCTCATCGGCGGGGCGCTCTTCACGGCGGCCGCGGCCTCGATCGGGAACTCGCTCCTGCTCGCGGTCCGGATCCCCGCGGAGGAGCGCGCGCTGGGGGATGCCTGGGCGCGCGCCTTCGCGCGGCGCGGGCGGTTCCTGCCCTGGAGGCGGGCGTGACCGCCGCCGAGGCCGTCGTGGCTCACGAGATCCTCCGGATCGTCCGCGAGGAGGTGGGGTTCGCGGGGGCGCCCCCCGAGGCCGACGAGCCGCTGGCGAGCCGGCTCGACTCGCTCATGCTGCTCTCGCTGGTGGTGGCGGTGGAGGATCGGTTCCACGTCGTCCTCACCGACGATGACGCGGCGGGCGCGCGCACCGTGGCCGACCTCGCGCGGATCGTCGCCGCGCGAGGGACCGACCTGCGCCCCGGCGTGGAGGCGTCGCCGTGAGGCTTCGCGGACCCCCGGCGCCGGCGCCACGCCACGAGACGCTCGTGGACGCGCTCGCCGCCGCGGCGAGCCACTGGAGCGCCGTCACCTTCGTGGACCTCCACGAGCGCGAGGTCCGGCTCTCCTGGGGAGAGATCCACGACCGCGCGCAGCGCGCCGCCGGTGCGCTGGCAGACCGCGGCGTCCGGCCCGGCGACTCGGTGGCCATCGTGCTCCGGACCGAGCCGGCGTTCCTGGACGCCTTCTTCGGGACGTGGCTGGCCGGAGCGGTCCCGGTGCCGCTCTACCCGCCGGTCCGTCTCGGGCGGCTGGAGGAGTACCTCGCCGCAACCGGCCGGATGCTCTCCGTCTCGGGGGCGGCGCTGGTCGTCTCCGGCGGCGGGACGCTCCGCCTGCTCGGTGAGGCGGTGGAGGCGGGCGGGGTGCGGCTCGGGATCCTCGACGCCGCGGGGCTCGTCGAAGGGAGCCGGCAGCTCGAGCTCGCGGCGTCGGCGGGCGCGCTGGGGCTCGTGCAGTTCTCGTCGGGCTCGACGGTCGATCCGAAGCCGGTGGCGCTGACGCACGCGGCGCTGGCGGCGCAGGTGAGCGCGCTGCTGGAGATCGTCGAGCCGGTGCCCCGCGACGCGCTCGTCTCCTGGCTGCCGCTCTACCACGACATGGGGCTGATCGGCTGCCTGCTCGGGGCGCTCAGCGCCCCTGCGCCGGCGATCCTCATTCCGCCCGAGCACTTCCTGGCGCGCCCGGCCCTCTGGCTGCGCGCGATCTCCCGCCACCGGGGCACGGTCTCCGCGGCGCCGAGCTTCGCCTACGCCTACTGCGCCGACCGCGTGAAGGACGAGCAGCTCGACGGCTGCGAGCTCTCGTCGTGGCGGCTCGCCCTCGACGGCGCTGAGCCGGTCTCCGGCGAGGCGATGCGACGCTTCGCGGACCGGTTCGCCGGCGCCGGCTTCTCGCGGCGCGCGCTGGT
>DATIVK010000232.1:0-10997 GCA_035465955.1 Anaeromyxobacteraceae bacterium
GGGCCACGCGCCTGCCGCGCCGCGAGCCATCCGCACCGCTCGCGCGCCTCGCGCCACCCAGCCTCGGCGTCGGCGCGTCGCCTGGCCCGGCGGGACGCCACGGGCTCGGGCGGCGCGTCGGCGAGGACCAGGGGCCGGAGCGCCGTCGCGAGCAGGGTGAGGTCCTCGTCGACGCGCGGGAGGGAGAGATCCGACTCGTAGGGGCACCGGTGGCCATAGGCCACGAGCCAGCCCTCGACGCGCCGCCAGAGCTCCGGCGGGAGGGCCCGCTGCCAGGGAGCGCGCTCGGACTGGCCCGCGAGCGGCGCGGCGAAGAACGCGGCAGCCCCCTCCCACCCCCGGAGCGCCGTCGCCAGCTCCACCAGCTCCTCGAGCTGGCGGGTCGTGACCGAGATCTGCTCCGGATCGACGAGCCGCGCGAAGAGCGCCGCCGGCGCCGGGTGTGCCTTCAGCACGACGGCGCCCATCGAGACCGCCTGGTTGAAGGGGACGATCGCGCGCATCACGCAGTCGAGGATCTCCTCGACCTCGGGTCCGGTCGCGCGCCGCGCGCGGGCGAGCAGGTCGGCGTCGCTCAACCCCTCGCCGGGCAGCGCCGCCCGCGCCGCGCGGCGCGCCCGCCGCGACGCGAGGACCCCCTGCACGCGCCGCTCCGCGCCCCGGCCGTACCAGAGCATCCGGAGGACGACGTCCAGCCGGCGCAGCAGCCTCCGCCAGTCGGTCTGGACGAAGGCGTTGCCCCCGGTCCCCGCGCCGCCCTGGATCACCTGCATCCACCCCCGGGAGACCCCCACGGCGTCGCCGAGGGCGCAGAACATCCGCTCGTTGGCCACCGGCCTGCCCGCGACGACCGTCAGGATCGGGACGTCATCCGGGATGACCACCCCGAGCCTTCGATGGACGGCGCGCATGAAGCGACCGAAGGCGTCGAAGATCGCCGTCGCGCCGAGGGCGTTCGCGATCTCCGGGACCAGCTCCCGGATGTTGGTCCGCGTCCACGTCTCCCCTGGAGGGAGCGCGGCGTCCCCGAGCGGCCGCGTCTGCGGACGCGCCTGCAGGAAGGCCACCTTCCCTGCGCGCGCGGCCCACTCCACGTCGAGCGGCCGCCCCTGGGCCGTCTCCAGCGCGGCGACCCCCGCCGCGATCTCCAGCGCGATGGGCTCCGGGAGCCGGGGACGCTCGCCGTCGAGCGGGACGCGCACCCCCCCGGCCGTCGTCGCCCGGATCGCGAAGGGCTGCCGCCGGGGCCAGCGCCTCGTCACCCGGAGCGCTCCGCCTCGCCGCGAGAGCTCGACCTGCTCCGGCGTCGCGTCGCCGCTCACCGCCGCCTCGCCGAGCCCCTCGACCGCCTCGATCAGGACGCCGTCGCCCTTCCCGAAGGCGACGCCCGCCCACTCCGCGTCCACCATCTCCTGCACCACGACCGCGCAGGGGCCGGACGGCGCCGGCAGCCCGTGCTGGCGGCGGTAGGCCACCGCGCGCTCGGCGAGCGGAGAGGCCGCCACCCGCGCGATCGCCTCCTCCAGCCGCGCGAGCGGCACCCCCAGCGCCGTCTCGTGGATCCCCGCGAAGCTGTGCTGTCCGCCGTCCTCGTCGGCCGCCGAGCTGCGCACCGCGACGCGCGGGGTCCCCCGCGCACCCAGGGTCTCCGCGAGGGAGGTCAGCGCTCCGTTCGCGGCCCCAGGAAGGACCGCCCACGCCGCCGGCACGGGCAGCCCCGCCCGCGCGATCGCGGCGAGCCCGGCCGCCTTGCCGCCGGCCGCCGCGGGCACCTCCTCCCCGCGCCAGAGCGGGATCACCCCTCCGTGAGGCCTCGTCTCCATGTCACTCCTCCTGGGCCGCGGAGGGCGCGGCCCGCAGCCCCGCGGCGGTGAACGCGACGAACTCCTCGGCCATCACCGTGGCGTCGAGCGCCGTCCCCGGGAGGTGCTTCCGCGCCGACTGGGCGACGACCTCCCACGACGAGGCGAAGAAGCTCGGGATCCCGATGACCATGTAGAGGCGGACCAGGAGGCGCGCCGGATCGAGCGGCCCCGCGAGCCGCTTCACCAGCGCCTCGCTGAGCCGGCGGATCGACGCCCGCAGCACGTCGCGCCCCAGCTCGCGCACGGCCGGGCTCGCCGAGAGGCCGAGCTGCCCGAGGAGCCGTCCGAGGTGCGGCTCCGCCCCCAGGGCCCGGGCGGCCGGGGCCATGTAGGCGCGCAGCACGTCCTCGAGCGTGGCGTCCCCCCGCGAATCCACCTCCTCGATCGCCCGGAGCTGCGCCTCCGCGAGGGGCGCCACGCGGCTGCGGAGCAGCTCGGCGATCAGCCCCTCGCGGCTGCCGAAGTGGTAGTTCGCGAGCGCCCCGTTCACCCCGGCCTCCCGGAGGACGGCGCGGACGGAGACGGCGTCGACCCCCTGCTCGGCGAAGAGCCGCTCGGCGGCGTCCAGGATCCGGGTGCGGGTGTCCTCGGGGAGCTCGCGGGGACGGGCGCGCGCCGGCTTCGCGCGGGGCGGGGGCGTCTTGAGCATATGCTTAACGTGTTTAAGCGCGCGCTTCATTCACGTCAAGTGCGGCGCCGGAGCCCCAGCCTTTTCGCGGGGTTCCGAGCCCCTTGATCTCCACGGTCGGCTGCGCGATGTTGCGCCCCTTCCACGGAGGCGCACGTGCCCACGGTCCACGACGAGCTGGAGCAGCAGGCGATCAACACCATCCGGATGCTGGCGGCCGACGCCGTGCAGCAGGCCAACAGCGGCCACCCCGGCATGCCGATGGGGTTCGCCGACGCGGCCTTCGTGCTCTTCGCTCGCCACCTGCGCTTCAACCCGAAGGACCCCCGCTGGATCGGCCGCGACCGGTTCGTCCTCTCCGGCGGCCACGGGTCGATGCTCCTCTACTCCATGCTCCACCTCGCCGGGTACGACGTCCCGCTCGAGGAGCTGAAGCGCTTCCGCCAGCTCCACGCGAAGACGGCCGGGCACCCCGAGTTCGGCATGCTCCCCGGCGTCGAGATCACGAGCGGCCCGCTCGGCCAGGGCTTCGCGAACGCGGTGGGCTTCGCGCTCGGCCAGGCGATGCTCTCCGCGCGGCTCGGCCCGGGGAACCCCGTCGAGAGCCACCACGTCTTCGTCGAGTGCGGCGACGGCGACCTCATGGAGGGCGTCGCCTACGAGGCGGCCTCCTTCGCGGGCCACCACAAGCTCGGCCGGCTGATCGCCCTGTACGACGACAACGGGATCACGATCGACGGCAAGACCGACCTCACCTTCACCGAGGAGGACGTCGGCGAGCGGTTCGAGGGGCAGGGCTGGCACGTCCAGACCGTGGACGGCCGCGACCTCGACGGCATCGAGCAGGCGATCGCCGCCGCCAAGGCCGAGACGGGCCGCCCCAGCCTCATCCACGTGAAGACCACCATCGGCTTCGGCTCGCCGAACAAGGCGGGCAAGTCCTCCTGCCACGGCGCCGCCCTCGGCGAGGAGGAGCTGGCCGCCACCAAGAAGAACCTGGGCTGGCCGCTCGAGCCGCGCTTCCACGTCCCGGACGACGTCCGCGGCCTCTGGGAGGGGATCCTCGCCGGCAAGCAGGCGGCCTACGACGCGGAGAAGAAGCGCGAGGCGGCGTGGCGCAAGGAGAACCCGGAGAAGGCGGCGCTCCTCGACGCGCACGTCGAGCGGTTCGTCCCCGAGGCGATCGCGGCGCGGCTGCTCGAGGGGGCGGCGGGGGCGGAGGCGACCCGCAAGCTGAACCAGGCCGCCATCCAGAAGGCCGGCCCCATCGTCCCGGCGCTCGTCAGCGGCTCCGCCGACCTCGCCGAGTCGAACCTCAGCGAGATCAAGGGCGGCGGCTCGGTCGCCCCCGGCAAGTACGCCGGGCGCAACCTCCACTACGGCATCCGCGAGCACGCGATGGGGGCGATCGCGAACGGCCTCGCGTACGACGGGCTCTTCATCCCGCTCAGCGCGACCTTCCTCCAGTTCGCCGACTACATGCGGCCGTCGGTGCGGCTCGCCGCGCTCTCGAAGCTCCAGTCGATCTACGTCTGGACGCACGACTCGGTCTTCCTCGGCGAGGACGGCCCGACGCACCAGCCGATCGAGCACCTGACGGCCCTGCGCGCCATCCCGAACCTCCACGTGGTCCGCCCCTACGACGGCGAGGAGACGGCGGCGGCGATGGCCCACGCGCTCCAGCGCAAGGACGGCCCCACGGCGCTCATCCTCACGCGGCAGAAGATCCCGGCCGTCGCGCGCACGAAGCCCTTCGACGCCGCCGACTTCGCGAAGGGCGGCTACGTCGTCCGCGAGGACGCCGCCGCGAAGGTGACGATCCTGGCGACCGGGTCGGAGGTCGGGCTCGCCTCGCAGGCGATCGACCTGCTCGCGCAGCAGGGCGTCCACGCCCGCCTCGTCTCGATCCCCTGCCTCCAGTGCTTCGAGGCGCAGCCGGCCGCGTACCGCGACGCCGTCCTGCCGCCGTCCCACGCGCTCTGCGCGGTCGAGGCCGCCCGCGGCGTCGAGTGGTGGCGGTACGTCGGCCGCGACGGCCTCGTGATCGGCATCGACCGCTTCGGCGAGAGCGCGCCCGAGAAGGACCTCCGCGAGCTCTTCGGCTTCACGCCCGCGAAGGTCGCCGAGAAGATCCAGGGCTGGCTGACGGCGCGGAAGTAGGCGCGCCCGTCCGGCGCGCCGTCGCTCCTGCTACGCTGGGGCGATGGCGCAGCCCGAGCCGATCGAGATCGCCTGTCCCGGCTGCGGCCTCACCCGCGAGTTCCCGCGGGATCGCGCCCCGGCGACGCTGCCGCACCACTGCCCGCGCTGCGGCGCCGACCTCGTGGCCGACGGCCTGCTCGTCGAGGCCGAGCCGCGTGTCGGCGACCCGTCTCCGGCCCTCGCGGGTGACCCGGCGGCCGAGCCGCTCTTCCCGGCGCCGCTCGGCGCCGAGGCCGTCGCCGTCACGCTCCTCGCTGCCTTCCTCGCGTGGTCGTACCTGACGCGCGGCTTCGCCGCCGCGGCGCTGGCGGGCGCCGACCTCGTCTTCCACGAGGCGGGTCACCCGATCCTCGGCCTCCTCGGCTCGCGGTTCCTGATGTTCCTCGGCGGCACGCTCGGCCAGCTCGCCTTCCCCGTGACCGCCGCCGTCGCCTTCGCGCGGCGGCGCCAGGCGGCGCCCTTCGCGGTCGCCGTCCTCTGGCTCGGCTTCAACCTCGTCGAGATCGGCCGGTACGCGGCCGACGCGCAGGCGCGCGTGCTGCCGCTCCTCGCGCCCGACGAGGACTCGCACGACTGGTGGAACCTGCTCGGCATGCTGGGCGTCCGCGACCACTGCCTCGGCATCGGCGGGACGATCCAGGCGATCGGCTGGCTGCTCTGGGGCGCGGCGCCGGCGTGGCTCGGGTGGCAGTGGTGGCGTACGCGGCGGTGACGCCGCGAGCGGGCGCTACCTGCCACGAAGCTTCGCGAGCAGCGTCCCCGGCGTCACGATCCGGATCCCTCGGAACGGATCGAGCGGCAGCAGGTGCCTTCGGTCGAAGGTCACGAGGAAGGCGGCGCCAGCGGCGATCGCCGTTCCCAGGTAGACGTCGTCGGTCGGGTCCGCGCGGACGGCCTTCACCGGCTCGGGGGTCACGGTCTCCGCGGCCTCGACGAGATCTTCGACCAGAGCGACGGGGTCCTCGCTGCGTGCAAGGGCGGCGTGCTCGACGACGGTGCGGCGGTACTCGGCGACGATCTCGGGCGACACGATCATCGTGAGGTCGCCCGTTCCGACGGCGACGGCCAGCAGGCAGGCCGCCGACTGGCGATTCGGGGTGAGCGCCGCGGCCACGACGACGCTCGCGTCGAAGACCACCCGCGGTGGTCTCACTTCCCACCATGGCGGAGCCGATCGTAGAAGTCGGCCTCCTCCTGCGTCTCCTCGGCGTAGTCGCCCGCCATGATCTGGCGCCACAGGCGCGCAGACGCCGCCTCGCGCTTCCCCCGGGCAATCCGCTCGCGGGCAGCCCTCTCGACCGTGAGCCGCACCCACTCGCCGGGCTTCTGGCCATCGAGCTTCGCGGCGCGCCGAAGGAGGTCGCGCGACACCCGAAAGGTCTGAACGCTGCGCGACGCCTTTGCCATACGTACGTATTACTCTCGCCCTCGAAGCGCCGCAATGGCGCCACGCACCCTGGGTGTGACACGCTCACCTCATGAAGACCATCGGCATCGTCGGGGGACTCGGCCCGGAGTCCACCGTCGACTACTACCAGCGGATCATTCGCGCCTTCGTGAGGCGCCGCCCGGCGGCGACGTATCCCGAGATCGTCATCTTCAGCGCCAACTCCGACGAGCTCTTCGCCCGGGTCGACCGCCGGGACTGGGACGGCATCGCGGCCATGCTCGCCGAGAAGGTCCGTGCGCTCGCAGCCGCCGGCGCCGAGTTCGCCGCCATCTCCGCCAACACGCCGCACATCGTCTTCGACCGGGTCGCGGCGGCTTCGCCGATCCCGCTCCTCTCCATCGTCGAGGCCACGCGCGACGCCGCGCGCGACGCCGGCATGAAGCGCGTCGGGCTCCTCGGCACGAAGCTGACGATGTCGTCCAACTTCTACGCCGACGCGTTCCGGCCGGCGGGCATCGAGGTCGTCGCCCCGACGGAGGAAGAGCAGCAGCTCATCCATCACCGCCTGATGACCGAGATCGAGCTGGGCGTCCTCAAGCCGGAGACGCGCGCCGAGCTGAACGGGATCGGACGGCGGCTGCAGCGCGACCACGCCATCGACGGCCTCGTCCTCGGCTGCACGGAGCTGCCGCTGATCATGACCGCGCCGATCGAGGGGCTCCCCTTGCTCGACACGACCGCGATCCACTGCGAGCGGATCGTGCGGGAGTGCGAGAGCCGCTGAGCCGCCCCCTCACCCTGACCCTAGAGGCTTGGTCATTTCTCCGGTCCCCAGCCGGAGCGGGCGCCCGAAGTGCGTCGCGCCATCCTCCGCTACGAAGGGACGAGAGGAAGAAGCAGCATCGACGGGGAGGGGGCGACAGGGCGGCGGCTGCGCACCGGCGGGACGTCGAAGACGCCCGCCACCGGTCCCTTGGCGGGGGCCCCCGCGCTCACGGGCCGGGCGTGTGCAGGGGCGACCGGCGGTCCGGCCTCCGTGTGAACTGGTCCATCCACTCGCTCCCGTAGATCTCCCGGGCGGCGAGCTGGTTATGCAGTGAACAGAGCACTCTGCAATTCGGCGTGGTCGCCTTTCCTCCGCGTCCGACCGGGACGATGTGGTCGAGCTCGACCCGGTGCGTCGAGCCACAGATCCCGCCTCCGGCCAAGGGCCACTGGCACTTCCCCTCGTCCCGGAGGAATACCTCCCGGCGGACGGCCGCGGGGACGTGGCGCGGGTTCGCTCCCTCGACGGCGGGGGCCGGGGCGGGGCGCGGCCGCTTCACCAGGCCCTTTCGCTTCGCCGCACGCTCGATGAGGAGGTCCAGCCCCGCTTCCAGGATCGCCTCGGCGTCGCCGCCCGGGTGCGAGTGCGAGAGCGCCTCGCGGGCGACCTCCAGCTTCTCCAGGAAGCGCTTCGAGACCGTCACGTGCAGCCGGCGCGCCTCAGAGGTGAGTGGCTGGACGCTCGTGGGCGGGGAAGGCCGCAGCGCGAGGGGCGCTACCAGTTCTACTGGACGAACTTCCGCGTCAACCTGCCGCATGGCCACGGGCGCGGAGGAAGATGTCTCCACCGTGGCGGCAGGCAGGAGCAACGCCCGCGAGGCAGCCGCGGGGACCATCGTCACGACCTCGCGTTGCGGCACCGACTCGGCGGGCCGGATCTCCGCGGCGATCGCCTTCGCCTCCTGCTTGGAGGCGTGGAAGAACCGCGGCAGCACTTCGACCCGGTTCTCCGGCGTGATGACCCTCGCGAGCTCGACGACGCTCGTGATGCAGAGCCTGCCGTCTTTCAGCGGCTCGACCACCTCGGGGTAGCGCTGGATGAGCTCCGCCGCGACCTTGCGGAAATGGCTCGCCCCCTTGGAGAGACCGAGGTCCCGGTGGAGGAACGTGAAGAGGCTGGCATGGCCCAGCTTCATCCACGCCTTCCGGTCGTCGAAGGCCGCGAGGGCGACGAGGAACTCGGCCATGGCGTGGCGCTCGTAGCGGAGGAGAGAAGCGAGGCGGGCGGCGAGGTCGCGGGCGTCGGTCATGAGCGAAGTCTCTCATGCGAATCCGCACCCTCCGTAAACGCGCACATTCGCTCCCTGCTGCGAGATCGCGAGAGGGGGCTTCTGCCTCCGTAGACGCGCGCCGCGCTCGCCTCAGTGCTGCCCTCGAGCGACCAGACGAGCGATGCCGGAGCCGTCGAGGACACGACAGGCCGTCCAACCCGGAGCCCGTCAAGCTCTTCTGTGAGTGAACCCATCTGGGATGACGGTCGACCGTCGCCGCCGCAGCCCGGGCGGCTGCGCCGTCGCTCCTCCCCCTCGATGCTGCCTCTCGCGCGGAGACGCGCCTAGCGGCGGGGACGCGACGACCTTCGGCCACCCGCTGCGGGTGATGAATCATCAGCCCTGACCCTTCCCCCGGTGGGAGATGGGCCGACCTCCAATCAGCCTGAGAACGGCCACACGTGCTGCCACCTCGCGACGGCGAGCGCCGCGGCCACCAGGATCACGAGGAGCCAGACGAGGCGCCGGCGTTGGGCGGCGGCCTTGTCGACGAACGGGTCCGCCAGCGAGCGCTGCGCGCCGCGCGGGAGCGCCGCGCGGTCCGTGAGGGCCATCCCGAGCGGCACGTTGATCTTCACGCGGCCGTTGATGGCCCACCCGTTCGCGTCGAGCACCGGCCCCAGGTTGCGCTGGCGGAGCTTGAGCCAGGCGAGGAGCATCGAGGGGCCCGAGACGACCATCATCGCCCCGCCGACCGCGACGAGCTTCGTCCACCAGGGCTGCAGCTCCAGGAAGCCGGAGACGAAGCCGCCGAGGAGCGTGCCGAGGGCGCCGACGCCGACGCCCAGGGCGGCGACGATCCCGACCATCTTGCCCACGTCCACCGGCGGGGCCGCGGGCGGGGCGCCGCCGGCGACCGCCGCGGCCCCCGTCGCGCCGGAGGCCAGCTTCGCGTCGGCCTCCTTCTCGCGCGCCGACGCGAAGCGCTGCGCCTGGTCCTCGATGAAGCGCGCGAGCTTCTTGTACGGCGACCAGAAGGCCTCGCGCAGGCTGATCGGGTTGTCGACGATCTTCACGATCGTCGCGTCCCAGTCCCGCCCCTTGCGGTCGAAGAAGACGCCGTTGCGCCCCACCGCGAGGAAGTCCGAGTCGCCCTGCGTGAAGCAGGCGGCGATCTTCATCTGCTCGCCGGGGCGCCGGCAGTCGCAGTAGGCGAGGTAGAGCCTCGACTGCGCCGCGAGGGGCGCGTGAGCCGCCGGGTCCTCCACCCGGACGCAGAGGTCGCAGCTCCGCGCGTCGAGGAAGAGGGTGCCCGCCTGGAAGACGGAGGAGCGCGCGGGGTCGTAGAAGTCGGCGAAGGAGACGAAGTTCCGCAGCACGGTGTGGAGGTCGCGCCGGTAGTGGACGAGCCGCGCCACGTCGCCGATGGCGTTCCCCTCGGCCTCGAGCGCCTTGTCGCGCGCGATGAGCGCCTCCACCGCGGCGCGTCCCCCGCCCGCGAGGAGGGCCTTCACCCGCGCGAGCCCGAGCTTCTCCACGGCGCCGCCCGCCTTCGCCCCCAGGTGGGCCTCGAAGGGGGCGAGCGCCGCCTTGACGGTCTCCCACTGCGCGGCCGTGAGGCTCTTCGTGCCCGCGCCGATGAGGGGCTCCACCACGCTCCTTCGAAACGCCTCCAGCGCCCCCCGCCAGGCCGGGTTCACCCCCTCCTCGAGCGGCAGCGGGCGTCCCGCCTCGATCCGCGCGAGCGGGAACTGCGCGACCTCCGTGCCGGCCGACAGGTCCCGGGCGGCGAGCGCGGTCCACTCGGCCTCCGTCCTCCCGAGCCAGCCCGCCGCGCGGGCGTCGACCGCCGCGAGGCCGCACCGGACGAAGTAGTCGTCGATCCGCGCCCGGACCGGCGAGGAGGCTGCGTGCGCGGCCGGCGTCGCCTCGCCGAGCGGCAGGATGCCCGGGGTGGACTCCGCCCTCGCCCACCATGCGGCGTACGCCTCCAGCTCCTTCCAGAAGGCGTCGAGCTTCGCCGCGCCGATCCCCGGCTGCCCCGACCGATCGGTCTCCGCCCCGACGCAGGCGATGGCGTCGAGGATGACCTGGCGAGTCTCGGCATCCTCGGCGGCGTCAGCCGGCACGAGGCCGTCGCCGTTGAGGGGCGTCTTGTCGAAGACGCGGCTCAGGTCGGCGACGTCGGCCGGAGTGACCTCCGTGGCGCCGGCCCTCCCCGCCGCCGTGAGGATCTGCCGGGCCGCGCCGAGCACCGCCCGCCCCTCGGGCGTGGCGGTCGAGATGGCGTCGAGCGGCAGCGTCTCGGCTCCTGGGACGAGGGCCCCGAGGTCCGCGAGCCGGAGGGCGCTCCAGCGGACGGCGGCGAGGATCTCGGGGACGCGGACGCGGCTGTCCTTGTCGGCGTCGAGGAACTCCAGGGTCTTCGCGTCCAGCTCGAGCCCGCGCGTCGGGCACCCGAGCGCGACCCAGAGCTTGGGGTCGAGCTGGTCGAGGCTGGCGAGGTCGGCCGCCGTGGTCAGCGAGACCTGGTCGAGCCCCCCGACCCTGTGGAAGCGCCAGCGATGCGGTGCCTGCCCTTCTCCGTTCCGTGCCATCTCTCGCTCCCTCGGTTCGAGCCCCCTTTCTAGGCCGGATTCGTCGACGGAGGCGCACGACCTTTGGTGAACGACCCATTTGCGGCAGCGCGCGATTTCCCGTCTTCGGTTGCCTCGAACGGATGGAGAATGGCGAGACCAACGCCCGCCGTCGGCGCGGGCTCGCCCTCCGGAGGCCCGGGGGCAGGGAGGGAGTTCTCCATGAGTGCATCGCTCGCGCTGTTGCTCGCCTCGTCGCTCCTCGCGGAGCCCGACGCGGCGGACCGCGCGGCCGCCGCC
>DATIVK010000233.1:0-6693 GCA_035465955.1 Anaeromyxobacteraceae bacterium
TCGGGGTCGAAGCCGGGATCGGTGAGCCCCCCCAGCTCCCCATCCCCGGGGGCGTGACGGCCGCGCGCGATCTCGACGCGTGACACGCGATCGAGCTCCGCGACGATCTCGGGGCGGAAGTGGCGGGCGAGGAGCCGCTGCAGGGTCACGGCGTCGGTCGAGGGGAGCCCCATCCCCAGCCAGGGCACGAGCGCGTCGCGCAGCTCGGAGGCCCACGCGAAGCGATCCTCGGGCTCCCGCGCGAGGGCGCGGAGCACCACCTCGTCCAGCCCCGGCGGCACGGCGGGGTTCCGCGCGGACGGGGGCGCGACGTCGGCCGTCCGGACCCGCTCGAGCAGCGCCAGCTCCGAGGGCCCCGTGAAGAGCTTCTCGCCCGCGAGCATCTCCCACAGGACGGTGCCGAGCGCGAAGACGTCGGCGCGCCGGTCGACGGGGAGGCCGCGCACGCCCTCCGGCGTCATGTAGCCGAGCTTCCCGCGCAGGAGGCGCCGCTCGCGGTGGGCGCGGAACGCGGCCTGCGCGATCCCGAAGTCGATGAGCCGCACCGACCCGTCCCAGGCGAGGAGCACGTTGGCGGGGGAGACGTCGCAGTGGACGACCTGCAGATCCCGCCCCTGCGCGTCGCGCGCGCGGTGCGCCCAGTCGAGCGCGTCGGCGACGCGGTGCGCCACGTGGACGGCCGCGTTGACCGGCATGAGCTCCCCGGCGCGCCGCAGCCGCTTGTTGAGCGCGCGCAGGTCCTGGCCCGGCACGTACTCGAAGGCGATGAAGTAGCGGTCCCCCACCCGCCCCAGCTCGTGGATCGGCGCGATCGCGGGGTGGTGGAGGTGCGCCATGATCCTCGCCTCGTCGAGGAACATCCCGACGAACTCGCGATCCTCGGCGAGCGTCGGCAGGATCCGCTTCACCGCGTAGAGCGCCCCCACGGGCCCGTCGCGCGACGTCGCGAGGTACACCTCCGCCATGCCTCCGATCGCGAGGCGCTCGAGGAGGAGGTACCTCCCGAACGATATCGGGTTCGACATGGGCACGCCGGCTCCTATGATACGCCCATGGTCACGACCTGCTACCGGTGCGGCGCCAGGCTCGACTTCGATGGCCCCATCGGGCGACGCACCAGCTGCCCCGAGTGCGACTTCGATCTCCACGCCTGCATCAACTGCCGCCACTACGACGAGTCGGCCGCGCGCTCCTGCCGGGAGCCGCACGCCGAGATGATCGTCGACAAGGAGTCGTCCAACGCCTGCGATCTCTTCCAGCTGGGCGACGGCGCCTCCCACCGGCGCGGCTCGGGGAAGGCGGCGAAGGACGCGCTCCACGCCCTGTTCGGGCAGGCGCCCGCCCGGGAGGAGGACCCGCGGGACGCCCTGGAGGCGCTCTTCAGGAAGAAGTGACGCGCCCGCCGAGGGCTCCCCCTCAGGAGGCAGCGGGGCCTGTCGCCGACCGGTGCCCCAGCGCGGTCGCCCAGGCGATCCCCGCGATGCCCACGACGATCCCGACGAGCCCCGCCGCCGTCGGCACCTCCCCGAGGAGCGGGAGGGCGAGGAGGTACTGCGCGAGCGGGGTGAGCTGCAGCCAGACCGCCGCCTCGCCGACCGTCAGCGTCCCGTAGGCCTCGCTCATCAGCACCTGCGCTCCGTAGGCCGCGAGCCCCATCACCGCGGCGAGCGCCCAGCTCCCGGGGTGGTGCGTCCAGGGGCCGAGCGCGAACGGGAGCGCGATCGGCAGCCCCCCGAGGCAGAAGTAGAAGAAGATGGTCGCCGCGTTCTCGGTGGCCCGCATCGCCCGGATCACCACCGACGAGAAGGCCGCGAAGGCGGCCGCGGTGACCGCGAAGGCCTCGCCCCAGCCCAGCCCGAGCGAGAGGCTGCCGCCGCCGAGGACCAGCACGACGCCCACGGTGGCGGCGACGAGGCCGAGCAGCAGGTGGACCGTCGGCCGCTCCCCGAAGGCCACGATCGCCATCGCCGTCGCGACGATGGGGAAGAGGTTGTAGAGCATCCCCGCCTCGCCGGCCGGGATCCGGGCCAGGGCGAGGAAGTAGAGCACCACGACGATCCCGCCGGAGATCCCGCGCG
Organism: Anaeromyxobacteraceae bacterium; assembly: GCA_035465955.1. Lineage (GTDB taxonomy): Bacteria > Myxococcota > Myxococcia > Myxococcales > Anaeromyxobacteraceae > DATIVK01. The sequence continues at coordinate 2,079 of DATIVK010000233.1, forward strand.
TCCAGAGGAGCCGCCGGTCGTGCGGCCGGTGGAGGCCGGGCCTCAGCCGGAAGGCGACGAGGCTGACCGCCGCCCCGACGGCGAACCGGATCACCGCGAGCTGGCCGGGCGCGAACCCCTCGGCGCCCCGCGAGAGGCGCCGGGCCAGCACCGCCATGAGCCCGAAGCAGGCCGCCGAGCCCAGGAGCTGGAGCCGCGCCCGCGCCTTCGCCGGCGGCCTCACGGCTCCTCCAGCGGGATCCCGCGTGCCGCCGCCCGCTCGTCGGAGGCCGCGGCCGGGGACGGGCGGTGACCGAAGACCGCGCCGTAGGCGACGCCGGCGGCGCCGAGCAGGACGCCGAGGGCGGTCCACGGGGTGATCCGCTCGCCGATCGCCAGCGACCAGGCGTAGCTGGCGATCGGGGTGAGCTGCTGCCAGAGGGCCGCCTCGGGGACCGACAGCTCGCCGTACGCCTGCGTCATGCTGAGCTGCGCGCCGAAGGCGACGACCCCGACCCCCGCCCCGTAGAGCCACGGGCCGGGCGTCGTCGGCCAGGGCCCTCCCGCGAACGGCACCGAGACGGCGAGGGAGCCGACGGCGAAGGCGAAGAAGACGGTGAAGGCGTTGACGGTGGCGCGCAGCGCCCGGATGGCGGTGACCGCGACGCCGCCGAAGACCGCGGAGAGGATGGCGAGCACCTGCCCCGGCCCGAGGCGAAGGGAGGCGTGGCCGCCCCCCAGGACGAGGAAGACGCCGGTGCTCGTCACGGCGAGCGCGAGGAGCAGGTGGGCCGTCGGCCGCTCGCGCAGCACGAGGAAGGAGACCATCACCGCCCAGATCGGGAAGGTGTTGTTGAGGAGCGTCGCCTCGCCGGCGGGGATGCGCGCGATCGCCACGAAGTAGAGGACCGCCGCCAGGCCGCCGAAGAGCCCCCGCGCCGCGAGGAGCCAAGGACGGGAGGGGCGGAAGGACCCTGGCCTGAGCCGGAAGAGCGCGACGACGAGGACCAGCCCGAGGGCGAAGCGGACGGCCGTCGCCTGCGGCCCAGTCAAGCCGCCCGGGCCGCGCGTCGCGAGCTTCACGAGGACGGCCGAGAGGCCGAAGAGGACGCCGCTGACGAAGAGGAGCGTCCGGGCGCCCGCGCGGCCCGCGAGCCGCCGCGCGGCGACGAGGGGGGTGTCCACCATTCGGTCACCGGGTCGTACCACGCCCCTCCCCGGGGCGGAAGGCGGCGTGCCGCGGGGGTGGCTGGCAAACGGGCGCTCCCGGCGCTAAGAACACCGGACGCATGAGCGAGCCCGACTTCATCTCGATCCGGGGGGCGCGCGAGCACAACCTCAAGTCCGTCGACCTCGAGATCCCCAAGAAGAAGCTGGTGGTCTTCACGGGGGTCTCGGGCTCCGGCAAGAGCTCGCTGGCGTTCGACACCCTCTACGCGGAGGGGCAGCGCCGCTACGTCGAGTCGCTGTCCTCCTACGCCCGGCAGTTCCTCGGCCAGATGGAGAAGCCGAAGTACGACACGCTGCGGGGGCTCTCGCCCACCATCTCGATCGAGCAGAAGGCGGCCTCCAACAACCCGCGGTCCACGGTCGGGACCATCACCGAGGTCCACGACTACCTGCGCGTCCTCTACGCGGCGATCGGCGTGCAGCACTGCCCGGTCTGCGATCGGCCCGTCGGCAAGCAGACGGCCCAGCAGATCGTCGACGCGATCCTCGCGCTCCCCGAGGGCTCCCGGGTCCTGCTCCTCGCGCCCATCGTCCAGAACCGGAAGGGCGAGTACCGCGACCTCTTCCAGGATCTGGCGAAGCGCGGCTTCGCCCGCGTGCGGGTGGACGGGATGATCCACGCGCTGGAGGAGCGGCTCGCGCTCGACAAGAAGCTGAAGCACGACATCGAGCTGGTGGTGGACCGGCTGGTGGTGAAGCCCGGGATCCGCCAGCGGCTCGGCGACTCGGTGGAGACCGCGCTGCGCGAGGGCAAGGGGACCCTGATCGTCGCGGACGCCGACAAGGAGCAGAAGGTCGGGCCGGGCATCGACCCCGAGGCGTACAAGCGGTACGACCGCTTCTTCTCCGAGCTGAACGCCTGCCCGTACGACAACCTCTCCTTCGCCGAGCTGGCGCCGCAGCAGTTCTCCTTCAACAACCCGGTCGGCTCCTGCCCCGACTGCCAGGGGCTCGGGACCCGGCCGGAGATGGATCCCGACATCATCGTCCCCGACGGCTCGCTGAGCATCCGCGACGGGGCCGTCGAGCCGTGGGCGAGCGGGATGGACCGCGGCGAGGGCTGGACCTTCGAGTTCGTCGAGCACCTGTCGCGCTCCCTCGGGATCGACCTGGACGTCCCCTGGCGCGAGCTGTCGAAGGCGCACCGCGACGTGATCCTGTTCGGGAACGAGGGCGGGCGCGCCCGGATCGAGTGGGAGGGGGTCGTCAACCAACTGCTCCGTCGGTTCAAGCAGACCGGCTCCGAGATGATGCGGCGCCACTACATGCGCTACTTCTCGGACAAGCCCTGCCAGACGTGCCGGGGCGAGCGGCTCCGTCCGGAGAGCCGCGCCGTCCGGATCCGCGGCGTCGGGATCGTGGAGCTGTCGCGCAAGACGATCATCGAGGCGCACCGGTGGATCTCCACGCTGGGGCTCGAGGGGAACGAGGCGCGGATCGCCGACGAGGTGGTCAAGGAGATCCGGAACCGGCTCAAGTTCCTGCTCGACGTCGGGCTCGGGTACCTCACGCTCGACCGCGCGGGGCCGTCGCTCTCCGGCGGGGAGAGCCAGCGGATCCGCCTCGCCTCGCAGATGGGCTCCGAGCTGACCGGCGTGATCTACATCCTGGACGAGCCGTCGATCGGCCTGCACCAGCGGGACAACGGCAAGCTGCTCGCCACCCTCAAGCGGCTGCGCGACGTCGGCAACTCGGTCATCGTCGTCGAGCACGACGAGGAGACGATGGAGGACGCCGACTGGATCGTCGACTTCGGTCCCGGCGCGGGCGAGCACGGCGGGGAGATCGTGGGCGAGGGGACGCCGGCGCAGATCCAGGACCTGCCCCGGTCGATCACCGGCGCCTACCTCTCCGGACGGCGCGAGATCGAGGTGCCGGAGCGGCGCCGGGCGACGACGCGGGGCGGGATCACCGTGGTGGGCGCGACCGAGAACAACCTGAAGGACGTGACGGTCCGCTTCCCGCTCGGCGTCTTCACGGCGGTGACCGGCGTCTCCGGCGCCGGCAAGTCGACCCTCGTGAACGCCATCCTGCGCCCCGCCCTCTCCCGTGCGCTCAACGGGGCGCGCGAGGCGCCGGGGCGGCACCGCGACCTGCTCGGCGTCGACGCGGTGGACAAGATCATCGACATCAACCAGCAGCCGATCGGCCGGACGCCGCGCTCCAACCCCGCCACCTACACCAAGGTCTTCGACTTCGTCCGCGACGTCTTCGCCCAGACCCCGGAGGCGCGCTCCCTCGGCTTCCAGCCGGGGCGCTTCAGCTTCAACGTGAAGGGGGGCCGCTGCGAGGCCTGCCAGGGCGACGGGATGAAGCTGGTCGAGATGCACTTCCTCGCCGACGTCCTGGTCCCCTGCGAGGTCTGCGGCGGGAAGCGGTTCAACGAGGCGACGCTGCGGGTCCGCTTCAAGGACAAGAACGTGGCGGACGTGCTCGACCTCTCCGTGTCGGAGGCGGCCTCCCTCTTCCAGAACCACAAGGAGATCGTCCGGATCCTCCGGACCCTGGAGGACGTCGGGATGGGCTACGTGAAGCTGGGCCAGCCCTCCCCCACCCTCTCGGGCGGCGAGGCGCAGCGGATCAAGCTCTCCCGCGAGCTGGCCCGCGTCGGCACCGGGCGGACCGTCTACATCCTCGACGAGCCGACGACCGGGCTTCACTTCGAGGACGTGAAGCGGCTGCTGGTGGTCCTCGACCGGCTCGTGGAGGCCGGCAACACCGTCATCGTCATCGAGCACAACCTCGACGTCGTGAAGTGCGCCGACTGGATCGTCGACCTCGGCCCGGAGGGTGGCGACGAGGGCGGTCGCGTCATCGCGGAGGGGACGCCCGAGGAGGTCGCGCGGGTGAAGGCGAGCTACACCGGCCAGCACCTCGCCCGGACCCTCGCGCGGCACCGGGAGCGGCGGGCGGGGTAGGCGGCCCCTACCCCACGAACCGCGCCTCGAAGAGCCGGGCCCGCCCGAGGGTGAGCGTCGAAGCGAGGAGACGGGGCCCGCCCGCCCGAGGGTGAGCGTCGACGACGACGAGACGAGACGAAGCGAGGAGACGGTCGCCTCCCGATCGGCAGGGCGAGAGGGACGATCGACCGCACGGACGCGGTCAAGGGGGCACGATCGGTGGAAAAACGCCTGATCGCGACGTACATCGACCGTCACAGGACGCCGGCGCCGGCAGGAGGGCAAGCGCGGTCGCGCGGAATCTCCGCGGGGCGTTCGTTCAGGAAACTGGAGGCGGAGTCGAAGGGGCCGCTACCCGAACTCCGCGCAGCGTGCGGCATGCAGGACGCGCATCTGCCAGGTCCCCCTTGGGAAGAGCGCGTCGCGCACTCCGGCCCTCCAGGCGTCGAGCGCCTCATGGTAGGCGCGCTCGAACTCCTTCAGTCGCTGGAGCGCCTCTTGCCGTT
>DATIVK010000234.1:0-7449 GCA_035465955.1 Anaeromyxobacteraceae bacterium
GAGGGGCTGCGGATCGGCCCGTTCCTCGGGGCCACCGTGGGCCACTTCAGCACGGTGACCTCGGGGAGCGACCGGGTGCTCGCCGACCGGGCGCTCCACGGCTGGCTCCAGGTCGGCCTCCGGGCCGAGCTCTCGCTCTGAGTCCGAGCCGCCGGCGCTACTGGGCGAACTGGAGCTTCACGGCGGCGGAGATCACCCGCGCGTTCGGATCGTCGACCGACTGGCGGTAGGCCACGTCGACCCCCCCGCCGTTGGCGGAGACCAGCCCGGCGCCGATCGACCACCACCGCGTGTCGAGCGTCTCGTCGATCACGTAGCTCGCGCGCAGCGGGGCGACCTCGCCGAGCAGGACCTCGGCGCCGAGGGCGTAGCGGTTGGTGGTCTCGCCGCGCCGGTCCAGGTCCGCGCGCCAGTCGAACGTCCCCTGGATCCCCCGGTCGCTGCCGACCGAGATCCCGGCCCCTACGCCGCGGGGCAGGTCGAGGTCGTGCGACGTCGGCGCGAGGTTGTAGCCCGCGAGGCCGACCGCGACCAGGTCCGCGACCTGCCAGAGGAGCCCCGCGTCGACGGTGGCGGCGCTCACGGACCTGTCCCCGGAGAGGTCGAAGTACTTCCCGGCCACGCCGAGGAAGATCCCCTGCGACACCGGCCCGGCGATGGCGAGGTGGTAGAGCGACCCCCGCTCCCGCCCCTCCGTCGCCTGCCCATAGGCCATGGCCGCGGCGACCGAGCCCGACAGCGAGTCGGCCACGGAGGCCGTCCAGACCTGCTCCGTGGTCTCGGCGCCGCGCCGCTCGAACCAGGCCTGCGCCTCGGCCGAGTACCGGTGCCGGGCGGAGAGGGCCGCCGGGTTCACGTAGATGGCGTCGTTCCCCGACGCGATGCCGATCGCCGCGCCGAGGCCGAGCGCGCGGGGGCCGGAGAGGTCGGCCACGCCGCCGGGCGCGATCGGCCCGGCGCCGGCCGCGGCGAGCGGGAGGAGCGAGATCGCGAGAAGGACGGAGGTTTTCGAGCGCACCCCGGGAGGATAGCGCCCGGCCCGATCGCCGCAAGAAAGCGGCAGGTATCGCCGCCGCGAACCCTTGGCCCGTGCCGGTGATGGCGCTATCGTCGACGACAGGTGTCGGCTCCGGAGGTGGACGATGCGCAGGCGTGAGTTCGTCCAGTACCGATCGCTCCTCCAGCACCAGCTGGCCGAGCTGGTGGGCCAGGGCGAGGTGACGGTCCGCGAGATGGTGTCGCGGGAGGCCGAGGAGATCCCGGACCCGAACGACCGCGGCACCGCCGAGAGCGAGCGGAACTGGAAGCTCCGGCTGGGGGACCGCGACCGGCGCCTCGCCGCCAAGATCGAGGCCGCCCTCGGCCGCCTCGAGAACGGCACGTTCGGCGTGTGCGAGACCTGCGGCAAGGCCATCTCGGCGGGGCGCCTCAAGGCCCGCCCCGTGACCACCCTCTGCATCGACTGCAAGACGGAGGCGGAGCGGAGCGAGAAGAGCTAGAGCGCGTCCCGTGGAGGGGCTAGAGTCCCCGCCATGTCACGGATCCGCAAGGCGGTCATCCCGGCGGCGGGGCTCGGCACCCGCTTCCTCCCTGCGACGAAGGCGGTCCCGAAGGAGCTGCTCCCGATCGTCGACGTCCCCACGATCCAGCACATCGTGGGGGAGGCGGTCGCGGCGGGCGTGCGCGACGTCATCCTGGTCTGCGCGCGCGGCAAGGACTCGATCGTCGACCACTTCGACATCGCGCCCGAGCTGGAGGCGCACCTCGAGCGCCACGGCAAGCACGAGCTCCGTCAGCACATGCGCGAGATCGCGGAGATGGCCAACGTCGTGGTCGTCCGCCAGCAGCAGCCGCTCGGCCTGGGCCACGCGGTCCTCTGCGCGAAGGACCTGGTCGGCGACGAGCCCTTCGTGGTGATGCTCGGCGACGACATCATCGACGCGAGCGTCCCGGTCACGAAGCAGCTCGCCGACTGCTACGAGCGCCACCGGCTCGGCACCATCGCCCTCATGGAGGTCCCGGCCGCCGAGACGCACCAGTACGGCATCGCCGCGGGCAAGCCCCTGGACGACCGCACCATGCGGATCGACCGGCTCGTCGAGAAGCCGAAGCAGCAGCCGCCGTCGAACCTCGCGGTCATCGGGCGCTACGTCCTGCCGCCGCGGATCTTCTCGTACCTCGAGCAGGTGAAGCCGGGGGTCGGCGGCGAGATCCAGCTCACCGACGCCCTCGCGATGCTGGCGCAGGAGGTGGGGCTCCTCGGCTACCGCTTCGAGGGGGAGCGCTTCGACGCCGGCGACCGGCTCGGCTACCTGAAGGCCAACATCGCGTTCGCGATGAAGCGGCCCGAGCTGGCGGGAGCGCTGCACGACTACATGAAGGGGCTCGTGAAGTGACGCGCCTCCGACGCGCGATCGCGGCGCTCCTCGTCGCCGCGGTGGCCCTGCCGGCCGCCGCCTACGTCCTGTCCGTCCCGGCGATCCTCCGCCGCCTCGCCGCCCGGCGCGCCGCCCTGTCGCTCGCCAGCGTCGAGGTGACCGGCACGCTCCAGGCGGACGGCGCGGCCGGCGCGGCGGTCCTCGCCGCGGGCGGCGTCCGCGGCGCGGGGGGGCTGGCCGCCATCCCTGCCCGCATCGCCTGGAAGGTCCCCGGCCGCTGCCGGGTGGAGCTGACTCCGCCCGACGCGGCGGAGGCGGACCGCCCCTTCCTGCTCGTCCGCGACGACAAGGTGACCGGCGACGCGGAGCTGGCGCGCGAGCCGGCCTTCTCCGCCCTCGCCCGCGCGATCTGCACGCTGCTCGCCGTCGCGCCCGACGCCCAGGACGCCGACCGCCCGTGGGCCGCGGCCCTCCAGCGGCGCGGCGTCACCCTCGGCGGCGGCGCCCGGCTCGGCCGCTTCGACGGCCGGATCTCCTACGTCATCGGCGGCCGCCCCACCGACACGAAGCCCCTCGCCTGGATCGACAAGGAGAGCTTCCAGCCGGTGCGCCTCCTCTTCAACGAGGCGGGGAAGGCGACCGACGTCCGCCTCCTGGGCTGGGGCTCCCCCACGGGGGGCGACTGGGCACCCCGGGCCATCGAGGTGCACGCCGGCGCCGCGCTCCAGGTCCGGTTCACGACCGAGAAGGCGTCGGCGAACCCGCGGCTCCCCGAGCTGCTGTTTCAATAGCCACGGGGCGCGCCGCCCCGCCCCGCCGGCTCAGGCCCGCACCGACGCGATCGCGCGCGCGAGCGCCTCGCTCTCCGGGGGCTTCTCCACGCACGGCTGCCCGGTGGCCGCCACCGCCGCCGCCATCGCGTCGGTGACCGCGCCGCCGGTGATGAAGACCACCCGCCGCGCCAGCGCCGGGTCGATCGTCCGCAGCCGGTCGTGGAAGCCCGGCCCGGAGAGGCCGGGCATCATCACGTCGCAGAGGATCGCGTCGGGGGGCGGGTCCGCGACGAGGCGCGCGAGCGCCTGCTCGGGCCCCGTCTCGACGGAGACCTGCGCCGAGCGCCCCAGCAGCCGGGCGAGGGCGCGCGTGACCGCGGGATCGTCGTCGACCACCAGGATGTGACCGCGCGGCGGCGCCACCTCCTGCGACGCCTCGGGCACCGGCGCGTCGCCCGCGCCCGGGAGGAGCACGGTGAAGCGCGTGCCGGCGCCCGGCTCGCTCTCGAAGGCGATGGAGCCGCCCAACCGGGTCACGATGCCGTGGCAGATCGAGAGGCCGAGCCCGGTGCCCTCGCCGACCGCCTTGGTGGTGAAGAAGGGCTCGAAGACGCGCCCCTGCAGCTCCATGGGGATCCCGACGCCGTTGTCGGCGATCTCGACCGCGGCCCTCCCGTCCGCAGTCGCCCCGCACCGGACGACGATCTCGGCGCCGCCGGGAGCGTCCGCGCGGGCTGCCTGGCCCGCGTTGACCAGGAGGTTCACGAAGACCTGCCCCAGCTCGTTGGCGCGGGCGAGGACGACCGGCGCGTCGCCGATCTCCTCGACGACGCGCGCGCGGTGCTGGATGGTGTTGGCCACGAGCCGCAGCGCGCGGCGCAGCTCCTCGGCGACGTCGATGCGGTCCGGCGGCCCCTCGCCGGGGCGCGAGTAGGCGCGCAGGGCGCGGACGACGTCGCGCACCCGCTCCGCCCCGTGGATCGCCTCGACGAGGGCGCTGCGCTCCTCCTCCCCCAGCCCGGCGAGCGCGCCGGACGAGAGGCTCTCCTTCACGAAGGAGAGGTTCCCGAGGACGTACGAGAGGGGGTTGTTGATCTCGTGGGCCACGCCCGCCGCGAGCGTCCCGAGGCTGGCCAGCCGCTCGGTCGCCTCCGCCCGGAGCCGATCTCGCACGTCGCGGGTGGTCGCGATGCAGTGCTCCTCGGCGTCCAGCTCCAGGCGGACGAGGCTCACCGCCACGGGGACCCTCTCGCCGCGCCGACGGACGCGGAGGGAGAGCTCGACCGACTGGAACTCGCGCAGCCGCGCCCAGGTCTCGCGCCACCAGTCGGGCGTCTTCCCGTAGAGCGCCTCGAAGCGCCGCCGCTGCCCGTCGGCGACCCCGGCGTCGGCGCGCAAGCGCGCCGCCGCCCCGTTCGAGAAGACGACGACCCCTTCGGCCGACACCACCTCGATCGCCTCGGCCGCCTGCTCGACCACCTGGTAGGCGAGCCGGAGCGCCCGCTCCGCCCCTTGCGCCCGCTCCACCTGCTCGGCGAGCCGTGCGTCGGAGGCGGCCTGCAGGCGGCCCAGGAGGACGTTGAACGCGGCGGAGAGCGCGCCGACCTCGTCCTCGCCCGACCGGGGCACCCGGACGTCCGCCCGCTCCGCCATCGCCGCGCTGACGACGCTCGCGCTGAGCGCGCGGATCCCCCCGGTCAGGCGGGTGGAGAGCTGCCACACCACCGTGAAGAGGACGACGAACATCACGGCGACGCCGAGCGCCGTCGCGCCGGAGAAGCGGTGCAGGCCCCGGAACGCCACGGAGTGGGGGACCGCGAGCCGGAGCCTGAGGTGCGTCGCCTCCCCCAGGGTGAGCGGGCGCTCGGCGACCAGGAAGTCGGCGTCCATCGACGCCTCCCCGAGCGGCACGGCGGGCGCGTCCGGATCGACGAGCGCCACCTCCTGCTGGCGCGCGGTCCCGGAGGTCTCCGCGAGGATCGGGGCGAGGGCGATCTGCGCGACGAGCGCCCCCTCGGGGCGCCCGGTGCCCGGGAAGAGGAGCGGGTGCGCGTAGACGATGACGGGCCCCTCGTCACCACGGCGGACGGTGACCTCGACCTCTCCCCGCTCCACGACGTCCGCGATCCACGGCGCGCCCGCGAAGCCCTCCGGCGCCCCCGGCTGCTCGCCGCAGATCCCCTTCCCCTGGAAGTCCACGATCGCGAGGCGCACGGGGATCGGGGCCAGCTCCGCGAAGTCGCCCAGGAGCGGGCGCACGACGGGGTCGCACCCCTCGGAGTCCACCAGCGCGTTGGTGACGATCCCGTTGCGCGCCAGGGCGCGCGCGCCGTGGACGACGCCGCCGACGGTGAGCTCGATGCGGAGGGCGGCGGCCTCGGTCCGCGACTCGAGCTCGGCGAGGACGCTCTCGCGGATCGTCCCGCGCGCGGTGAAGTAGCCGGCCAGCATCATCACCGAGCCCAGCGCCAGCGACATCGCGATGGAGGTGGCGAAGTGCTTCCGGAAGGCGCTGGCCCGGACCCAGGCGGGGATCGAGCCGAGCCGCTGCGCGAGCCCCCCCGCGAGCATCAGCGCGGCTCCCCGGCGTCCGCGCAGACGCGCGCGACGATGGTCACCATGGGTGCAGCGACACGGCGCATCGATGACACTCCCCCTGGGCCAAAATGTTACCAGCCCCCACGTGGGCGGGCGCCGCCTCGCCCTCCGCCGCGGCGATCGGTCGCTGTGGGGCGATGTGACCTTCGGCCCGACGCGCCGGGGGGAGGTCACCGGGGCGGTGCGCATCCGCTCGATCCCGCCGAGGCTCGCCCGTACAATCGAGGATTCGGGCGCCCGCGGGCGGCCCCCTCAGGAGGACGTCGTGGCCATCAGCTGGTACCCAGCCCTCGAGCTCGGCATCCCCGAGCTGGACGCGCAGCACCGCGAGCTCTTCCGGCGGATCGACCTGCTGGTCGAGGCGATGATGCAGCGCCGGGGCCCGGACGCGCTCGCCTCGCTCTTCGACTTCCTGGGCCAGTACGTCTACGAGCACTTCAGCGCGGAGGAGGCGCTGATGCGCCAGCACGGCTACCCCCACCTCCCGGAGCACCAGGCGGAGCACAAGCGCTTCATCGAGGACCTGCGCGCCCTCCAGCGCGAGTACACGGCGGAGGGCGCCACGGCGCTCCTCCTCGTGAAGGTCAACGGCCGCGTCAGCCAGTGGCTCGCGGAGCACATCGCCCGCACCGACAAGGCCTTCGGCGCCCACGTGAAGGCGGCGCCGTAGCGGGCGGCCGACTCCCGGGTCAGACCTGGAAGAGCGCGGTGGAGAGGTACTTCTCCCCGCGGTCCGGGAAGATCGTCACGATCGTCCCGGCCTCGATCTCCTTCGCCAGCGCGAGCGCGGCCCACATCGCGGCGCCGCTGCTCATCCCGACGAAGATCCCCTCCTCCTTCGCGATCCGCCGGGCGCAGTCGAAGGCGTCCTCGCTCTCGATCATGATGTGGCGATCGATCTTCTTCGCGTCGTAGATGGCCGGGACGATCGCCTCGTCCAGGTTCTTGAGCCCCTGGATGTAGTGGCCGAGCACCGGGTGCGCGCTCACGATCTTCACGGCGGGCAGCCGCTCCTTCAGCGCGAGGCCGACCCCCATGAGCGTCCCGCTCGTGCCGAGCGCGGAGACGAAGTAGTCGATCCGCCCGCCCATCTGCTCCAGCATCTCCCGCGCCGTGCCGTCGTAGTGGGCGAGCTGGTTGTACTGGTTCGAGAACTGGTCGGGCATGAAGTACTTGTCGGGGAAGTCGCGCACCAGCTCGCGCGCCTTGATGATGGCGCCGTCGGTCCCCTTCGTGGGGTCGGTGAGCGTCACCGTGGCGCCGAACGCCTGGATCATCTTGCGCCGCTCGATCGAGACCGCCTCGCTCATCACGATCTCGACGGCGTACCCCTTCACCGTCCCGATCATCGCGAGGCCGATGCCGGTGTTGCCGCTCGTCGGCTCGATGATCGTCTTCCCGGGCGTGAGGGCCCCCTCGCGCTCCGCCTGCTCGATCATCTTCAGCGCGATCCGGTCCTTGATGCTGCCGGTCGGGTTGAACCCCTCGAGCTTCGCGTAGATCTTCACGCGGGGGTTCGGGTTGAGGTTGCGGATCCGGACCATCGGCGTCGCGCCGATCAGGTCGAGGATGCTCTCGGCGGGCGGGGGCGGGGTGAGGGGGGAGGCCATGCGGGGGCGCAGTGTACGACAAAGGCGGCACGCGCGGCCCGCTTGCCAACGCCGCCCCGCCGGCTAACGTGGGAGCGCTGCGCCCGCTGG
>DATIVK010000235.1:0-12454 GCA_035465955.1 Anaeromyxobacteraceae bacterium
GCCGCCGGCGCGGGCGCCTTCGCGGCCGACATGACGACGGTTGGGCGCAGCGACGACGCGGGCACGGGCGCCTGGGCGGCCGGCGCGGCGGGCGCGGGCGCCTCGGCGGCGCCGTCCGCGGCGTCGACGATGAGCCGCAGCGGGCCGACCGCGACCACGTCCCCGAACTCGAGGGCGGTGCGGCTGACCTTCTTGCCGTTCACGATGGTGCCGCCCGCGCTGCCCATGTCGATGATCGACAGCGCGCCGGTCGGCGCCACCTCGATGACGGCATGGATGCGCGCGATCCCGTCCTCGTCCAAGACGAGGTGGGCCGTGGACATCCGGCCGATCTTGACGATCTCTCGCGAGAACTGCTCCGTCCGGAGCAGGTTGTCCCCGCGGTAGACCCTGACGACGATGGGAGAGGGCATCTATAGGTCTCCGGACGCCTGCGTCACCTTGTCGCGCCACTCCTCCCGGATCTTGATGAGGTTGGAGTGGTCGACCTTCCGCCTCGCCTCGACGTACTCGCCGTCCGGCCGCTTCAGGTCGCCTTCGATGGTGTCGTCCTCGAAGTTGATGACGGTCTTCTTTTCGTACTCGACCTTCGGCGCCGGCTCGGCGGCCTGGACGAGCGCCGGGGCCAGGAAGAGGAAGGTGGCGATGGCAAGGTCACGCATTGCTTGTCCCTCGAGTTGCGGACGGAGACTCTATCACCCGAAGCGGGCGCACTGCACCAAGCTGCGCACGCCTACTTGCGACGACGCGTGGGCGCCTTCTTCGCCGCCGGCGGGGTGGGCTTGTCGCCCACCTCGGGCGACTTCTGCTCCCCCGCGGGCGCGTCCTTCTTCGCGGCCTCGGCGGCCTGCTGCTTCGCCGCGTCCTCCGCCTTCTTCTTCGCGGCCTCCTCCTCCTGCTTCGCCGCCTCCGCCGCCTTCTTCGCCGCCTCGGCCGCGGCGGCCTTCTCCGCGTCGAGCTGCATCTGGCGCGCCGCCTCGGCGGCGGCCTTGTTGGCGGCGATCAGCTCGTCACACTCCCGCTGCAGCGCCGGGACGGGGGAGCCCTTGGGCAGGATCGGCCCGGCCGCCTTGGTGTACCGGTCGAACTGGACCAGGGCTGGCTCACACTCGGACTTCTCGCGCATCAGGAGGACGCCGCGCGCGAGGAAGACCTCCGGCAGGCTGCCGCCGGAGAGCTGCTCGGCCTTGTCGTACGCGGACGCGGCCTCGTCCGCCTTGTCCGAGTGGCGCAGCGCGATGCCTCGCAGGAGCGTCACCGGCGCGTTCTTCGGATCCTCCGCCAGGATCGCCTTGGCGTGCTCCGAGACGAGCGGCCACGCCTCCTTGCGGACGGCCTGTTCGAGGAGCGCGTAGCGCGCCGGCAGGTTCCCGGGCGCGAGCTCCAGGGTCTTCTTCCACTGGGCCGCCGCGGCGGCCTCGTCCCCCTGCTGGTCCAGCACCTCTCCCAGCAGCAGCGCGAGGTCCGGGTCGCGGTCGTCCAGCTTCTGGGCGCGGAGGGCGATGAGCTTCGCGACGTCGTAGTCCTTCCGCTGGATCGCCACCCGGACCATCGTCTTGTAGGCGCCCGTCGAGCGCGGATCGCGCAGGAGCGCCTCGCGCGCGAGGCGCCACGCGTCGTCGCCCTGACCGTTCTCGCGGTAGATGGCGGCGAGCCGCTCGCGCGCCATCGCGTCCTCCGGGAAGTCGCGCAGGACCTCCCCGTAGACCGCGCTGGAGGCGCGCACGTCGCCCCTGCGCTCGGCCTGGACGCCGAGGTTCACCCGGGCCTGCCGCAGGGAGGGCTTGAGCGCGAGCGCGCGCTCGTACTCCGCCTTCGCATCGGCCGTACGCCCCTGGGCGTCGAGGGCCACGCCCAGGTTGAAGCGCGCCTCCGCGACGTCGGCCGCGTCGAGGACGGCCCGCCACTTGCGCTCCATCAACGGCCAGTCGATGGGGACCTTGAGCGCCTTCTGGTCGTCCAACGTCTTGAGCGCCTCCTTGAAGAGGCGAGACGCCTTGGCCGGGAGCGTGTCGAGCGGCGACGGCTCCTCGGTCGGCTCGGCGTGCTTGCGGGTGGCGCGCGCACCGCCGGCTTCGGCGGGGCGCTCCTCGGCGCTGCGGGCGGCGGCGCTGCGGGAGGCCGCCGGGCGCTCCTCGACGGAGCGGTCGCCGGGGGCGGGGGTGCTGGCGGCACAGGCGGCGGCGAGCAGGAGGAGCGCCGGCGAGGCGCGCTGGATCGTGGTCGTCGTCACGGCAGGAGATCCTCGTCGTCACTGCCCCTGCGAGACCGGGGGAGCGGCAGGGGTTCGGACTTGTCGGTTGCGCCCGGGGCGTCCTCTCGCCGGACCGCGCCCGCGTCACGGCCGGTGCCGCGCTCGGCGCCCCGTTCGGCGGCGGGCTTGCTCCGGAGGGCCGGGAGCGCGTCGCCCTGCGGCGCGCGGGCGTGGCGCGGCGCGGGCACGGGCTGGACGGTGGTGAGGAAGCCGTACCCCTTCACGGCGTCCGCGGCGGCGGGCGGCGTGAGCGCGGGGAAGGCCTCGGGGGTCGGGCCGTACTTCTCCGGCTTCACCTTGACGAGCAGGTCGTTGGCAGCGCGGGCGCAGTCGTTCCGGACGCCCAGCTCGCGGGACTTGGTCACCGCCAGCTCGAGCCCCTCGACCGCCTTCTGCTCCAGCGGCTCGGTGACGGAGGCGACCTGCGACTTGTACTCCTCGAGGTACTCGGGGTTCGCCTTGATCTCCTTCGGGACCGGGGTCGACTGGAAGGTCTCCGAGAACCGGCGGTAGAGCATCCCGATCCGGTAGAGGGCGCAGACCGCCGGCTCCGCCTGCTTGAGGTTCACGATGGCGGTGTACTGCTCCTGGAGCTTCTGGAGCTTCTGCCCCTTGACCTCCAGCTGGCGCTTCAGGAGCTTCGGGGCGACGAGGAAGTTGATCCGGTCGTACTCGACGAAGGCCGGCTCCAGGTCGTAGTAGAGCGCCTGCGCGACCGGCGCGAGGCCCCGATCCTTCACCTTGTCCTTCCGGGGCTTGTAGTAGTCGCGCGCCACCTCGTAGGCGTGCCGCGAGTCGCGGGTGTTGCCCGCCTTCTGGAGGAGCAGCGCGATCCGGTTCTGGATCGCGAGCCACTCGTCCGGATCCTTCGCGTACTTGCGCTGGTAATCCTCCAGCTGCTTCAGCTCCTTGTTCACCTGGTTCTGGCGGGCGTAGATGTCCGCCAGGCCGAGGAACAGCCGGGGCGCGTCGGCGCCGTCGGGCCACGCCGCGAGGTACGCGAGGCTCGCCGCCTCCGCGCGCGTCCAGTCCTTGAGCCCCGCGCGGAACACGGCGGCGTTGATGACGGCGTCGTTGGCCTTCTTCTCCTCGTAGACGCCCGCGGGGGCCGGCGGCGGCGGCTCGGCCGCCTTGCCCCTCTTCCCCTTCGCGGGCTTCGGCGCCATCGCCGCCGCCGCGCCGCCCTTCGAGCGCCGCCACTCGGCGAAGTAGCGCTCGTAGTAGTCCGCGGCGCGCCCGAAGTCGGCGATGGTCTCGTACCCCTCGGCGTTGTCGAAGATGCACTTCGGGGCGAGCACGTCGGTCGGGTACCGCTGGAGGAACTGCTCGCGAACGTCCATCGCCTTGTCGATCCGGCCGGCGCGGACCCAGTCGACCGAGGCGTTGTAGACGGCCGTCGGGGCCAGCCGCGAGGCCGGCCAGTCGCGCGCGAAGGCGAGGTACTCGTCGGCCGCCTTCTCGAACTCGTTCGCCTTCTCGTCGATCTCGATGACCTTGAAGGAGCTCTCCTCGATGAGCTTGGCGAGCACGTCCTTGAGGCCGGGGTGCCCGTCGATCAGCTCCCGGTTCGCGTAGAAGCGCTTCGCCCAGCCGTTGAGGTTCTTCCAGTCGGCGAGCAGGTTGTAGGCGTCGAGCACGAGGTTCGTGGAGTACTCGGCCAGCTCGTGCTTCGGGTGGTCGAGGGCGATCCGCGTGAAGAGGTCGGTCGCCTCGGCGAAGTAGTTGTGGCGGTAGTAGATGTTCGCCGCCTTGTAGGACGTCTCGACCCACTTCTGGCCCTGCGGCAGGTACGTCAGGTATCGCTGGCAGGCCTTCAGGAGGCGCTCGCGCTCGAGCGGGATCGGCGTCCGCTTCTTCGGATCGGTCGCCTCCTTCTTGTCCTTCGCGTCGAGCTTCTTGGCCACCTCGTCGTACGCGAAGATGGTGTTCTCGATCGCGTCCTGGAAGTACTTGCCCGGCTTCGCCTTCGCGTCCACCGCGGCGGTGTCGGCCAGCGCGACCTTCTCGTACTCCTGGCCGGCTCGCTCGTAGTCGCCGAGCGCGTAGAGCAGCTCGCCGTGGAAGAAGCGCATCTCGTAGGCGTGGGGCGACGAGGGGAAGATCGCGAGGTAGTCGTCATAGACCGCCGCGGCCCAGCCGGCCACGGGTTCGTCGCGCGTCTTCTTCCACTCGTTGTGGTAGGTCACCGCGAGGATGCGGAGCGTGTTCTCCGCGTCCTTCTTCGCGGAGGCGAGCTGCGCCAGCCCCTTCTCGTCGTTCCCGACGGCCGCCTCGATCTCCTTCAGCATCTTGACGAAGACGTGGGCCTGCTCGACGGCGGCCTCCTTCTTCCCCATCCGGCCGGCGATCATGATGACCCGGGCCTGGAACGCCGGCGCCTCCGGCGAGAGCGGCTTCTCGCGGATGAGCTTCGCGTACGTGACGATGGCGTCGCGGTCCTTGCCGTCGTCATCGTAGATCCGCGCGAGCGCCTTCAGCATGTCGTACCAGCCGGCCTGGCCGCCGACGCGGTGGAAGTCGTCCACGGCCGCCTCGGCCGAGCCGACGTGGCTGTAGGTGCGGACGTAGTCCTTGCGAGCCTCCCGGACGAGCGCGAGCTTGCGATCCTTCGGGACCGAGGAGTCGGAGGTCTCGCCGAAGGCGATCACGGCGCGGAAGAGGTCGAGCGCCTCCTGCCACTCCGCGAGGTTGTAGTGGACCCACCCCTGCTTGTAGACCGCGAAGCCGTAGATGTTGCTGCCCTTGTCGGCGGCGGCGTTCCGGTAGGCCTCCAGCGCCTTCTTGAGGTTCCCGAAGCGGTCCTGCTTGTTCGCCTTCTCGAAGTAGTGCTCGCCGAAGGCCATCCACGCGTCGGGCACGTAGCGCGACTGCGGGTAGTTCTTGATGAGCGCGCGGTAGGCCTTGAGGCCGTCGACGCTGTCGCGCTCGCGCTTCGTGAGGTTCTCACCGAGGAAGAAGAGGACCTCGTCGAGCCGCTTGTACTTGGGATACTTCGCGACGATGGCCCGGTAGAGCGCCACGGCCTGGTCCTGCAGCTTCTTGGACTGCTTCTCCAGGTCGGCCTTCTCCCCCTGCAGGCGGGCGACCTCGCGCGGGTCGCCCCGCTTGCCGAGCTCCAGCAGCGCGTCGTCGCGCCGGTTGGCCTGGAAGAAGAAGAACTGCGACTCCTCCCAGAGCAGCTCGGCCAGCCGGAAGTACCAGCCAGGGGTCTCGCTGGAGTTGCCGCCGAGCTTGATCAGCTTCTGCATCGACGCGATCTCCTCGCGCCGCTTCTCGGAGACCTCGACCTCGACCCGCTTGCGGAAGTTCTCGAAGACCAGCTCGGGGCCGCCGGGCTTCGCGGCGGGCTTCGCCGCCTCGAGGGTGCCGCCGAGGGCGGCGTCTGGGGCGACCGAGCGCTTGGTGCCGAAGTCGGCCTCGCGGGGCGCGGGGCGGCGCTCGGCGGCGCGCGCGGACGGGCCCGCAGCGATCGCGGCGGCGAGGACGCCGGCGAGGAGGGCACGTTTCGTCATCGACGGATCTCTCCGGTTGGCTAGCGGTCTGCGTCGGCGCGCGTGGCGCGGCCGGCACAGCCCTTGGTCAGCGTGTAGGCATAGGTGCCCAGCTCGTCGCGCCAGAACTCGCCCTCGTAGGGCCAGAAGAGGTGCTCGTCGGACACCGCATAGGAGAACTGGAGGTCGCGCACCACCTCGACCTGGCCGCCGGCGGCGAGCGAGCCCTCGAGCGCCTCGCGCTCCTTGCGCGAGACCTCGATCTGGATCCGGAGCGCCTGCGCGAGCAGGGTCCGGAGCTGATCGAGCTCGTACTCGAGCTTCTGCCGCGCGCGGGCCCCGGCCTCCTGGATCAGCCGGTCGCGCTCGGCCGTCAGCGCGTCGGAGAGCTCCTTGGCCAGGGCCGACTGCCGGAACTCGGGGCGGCGCTCCCCGATGCCGACGTCCATCTCGTGCTCGATCTCGCCGATCGTCTCCACCAGGTTCTTGATGTTCACGTCGGTGAAGGCGAGCCGCATGATCTTGCGGAGCGTGCCGCTGCGGGCGTCGGTCGCCGTGCTCTTCTGGGCCTCGTCGATCAGGTCGAAGTAGGCCTCGGGCCGCTTCTGGCCGCCGGTGAAGGACTCGAGCTCGCCGAAGACGGGGGCGTAGATCGAGTCGAAGTCCTGGAGGATCTTGCGCGCCTCGGGGTAGCGGCAGTTCTCGTAGTAGACGATCGCCTTGAGCACCCAGGACTCGGGGAAGTACTCGTCCCGGAAGTAGGGCGACTGGAGGGTGAGCAGGTTCCCGAGCGTCTTCTCGTAGTCGGCGATGCGGTAGTGGGCGTAGCTCGCCTCCCACAGCCCCTCGAGCCAGTTCTCGCCGCCCCAGGGCATCTTCCCGTAATAGAAGATGGCGTAGCGGTTCTGCCGGTTCTCGTAGTGGATGCGGGCGAGCTGGAGGAACGCCGACTCGCGCAGCAGCGGATCGGCGTCCGTCGCCTTCTTCGGGTTGGTGAGGCGGACGACGTCCTTGAACGCGTCGACGGCCTTCGCCTGGTCGCCGAGCGCGTACTGGACGAGCCCCACGACGAAGCGCGCGCGCGCGAAGTCGTCGCCGGGGCGCTCCTCCGCCACCTCGACCCCCAGCTCCTTGGCGCCGGAGGCGGGCGTGTCCCCCACGGAAAGGGGTCGCACCAGCGACGCGAGGCGCAGCGCCTCGCCGAACGCGGACTTGGCCTCGCTCCCCTGCCCCGCCTCGGAGAGCGCACGGCCGCGCTCGTACTCGTACTTGGAGAGGAGGAAGTGGAAGCGGTCCTGGTAGGCCGGCGGGAAGCCGGCCGTCGCGAAGGCCGCCACCCGCGTGACCACCGGCTGCTCGTTCTTGAGCTTCTTGCCGATGGTGAAGACGTACTCGAGCGCCGTGTGGAAGTACTTCGTCCCCTGCTGCCCCTTCGCGAGGATCGCGTCGAACCGCGAGAGGGCCGAGTGGTGGAGGCCGAGCCGGGCGAGCGTCTTGCCGAGGAGGTAGCGGGCGTCGTCGTGCGCGTCCGAGAGCTTGTCGTCGCGCAGGATCTCGGAGAGCGCGATCGCCCCGGTCTCGAGCGCCCCCTCGGCGAGGATCTTCTTCGCCGCCTCGAGCCGCTCCTTCCCGGCGCCCTTCGGGGCCGGCTTGCCCTTCTTCCCGATCTCGAGCGGAGCGAGGACGGTCGGCTCGCCGTTGTCCCCCTTCTTCTTCTCCTCCTTCTTCTTGGGCGCGCTGAAGTCGAGCCCGAGCTGGCCCAGGGCCGGCGCCGGGGCGAGCGCCCAGGCCGCCAGCGCCGCGAGGAGGAGGCGCCCCTTCCTGCGTGGCATCACGGCTGCCTCCGGTTGCTGAAGGGGAAGAAGACGGACACGCCGAGCTCCGCGAAGATCTGGTTCTGGAAGTCCTTGCTCTTCAGGCCGTCGGCGCCGTTCGGGACGGTGACGCCGTAGACGTAGTCCTTCAGATCGAGCCGGAGGGCGAAGGCCTCGTACATGAAGAGCCGGAGCCCGAGCCCCACGTGCCCACCCACCGTCCGGACCTGCTTGGGCTCGACGCCGGCCTGCGCTTGCAGGGTCGACAGGACCTCGTCGTGGGCGATGGAGTCGACGCCGGCGAGGACGGAGAGGTCGATGTGGGCCACCTTCTCGGAGAAGGTGTTGAGCTTCCCGTAGATGGGGGCCCAGGCGACCTCGAGGCCGGCGAGGGAGCGGATTCGCCCCGGGACCTGGTTGAGCTGCATCTCGTTGGCCGGCCGGCAGGCCTGACCGGTCGGACAGACCGTCGTGGAGCTGGTCGAGACGGCCGATCCCGCGGCGCCGTGCGCCGAGAGCGAGAGCCACTCGGTGAAGTGGTACCCGAGCTTGAGGTCGCCGAACCGCTTCTGGAAGAAGGCGTCGTTCAGCGAGAGATCGCCGCCGAGCGTCAGCTCGACGCGCCCCGCCTTCCGGTAGAGCTGCCCGGAGACGGGCTGGATCTTCCCTTCGAAGGCGTCCGCCTTGCTGGCTGCGGCGGGGCGCGGGAGCGCCGCGGCCGCGACCAACGCCGCGAGCGCAAAGGCACCGAAGACGTGTCGTGAGCGGGTCATGGGTAGACGTACTCGAAGCGCCAGGGGAAGAAGAACGACACGCCCAGGTTGGCCGCGAGGACCTTCTGGAGCGTCCCGGGGACGGTCTCGACGGGCTGATCCGGATAGAGGGTGAGCATCATCCCCGCCTCCACGGCCATCCACTCCAGCGGGTAGAAGCGCAGGCCGGCGCCGAGGTCGGCGGCGATGTGCGGCCCCAGCCCCTTGCGGTCGTTGGTGGAGTAGCTCGTAGCGCTCCAGACGGCGCCGAAGCCCGCGGTGAGATAGAGGTCGAAGTGGACGATGCTGCTGCCGAGCCACGCGGCCTTGCCGTAGACCGGCGACCACATGCCGTCGAGCATCGCCAGCTGGTCGATCTCGGACTTGAGCAGCTGGCTCTGGAACGCGACCTTGCCCTCGCGGACGTTGTCGGTCCGGATCGGGCGCAGGTTCATGTCGAGCGAGCCGAGCTTCCCGTAGGTCGTGTAGCGCGCGCCGACCGCGAACGAGTCGCCGAGGTTGTAGGCGAGCCGCAGCCCGCCCCCCACCTTCTGGTAGAAGGCGTCGTTGACGGTGGAGGAGAAGAGCGGCGTCGCCTCCAGCCGGTGGCGCTTGAGGAAGCCCTTGCGCTGGACGGCCTTCACGCGGTCACCGAGGGCGACATCACCCTCCGGCAACGCGAGCAGGTCGGCCTGCTCCTTCCTGGCCTCCTCCTTCTTCTGCGGCTGCGCGACCGCCTTCTCGACAGGCCTGGCCTCGGCCGGCTCTCCCGGCGTAGGCGGCAGCGCCTCCTCGTCGTCCGACGGCGGCGGAAGCGGAGCGGGCTGGGACTTCCGCGGCGCGGAGAGATCCAGCCCCTCGAGACCCTGCGGCGCCCCGGCGACCGGCAGCGCGACGAGAAGGACGGCGATGGTGTTCCGAAGCTTCATCGGCCTCATCCCGACCCCCAAAGGTGAACGCGACGCATCCTAACAAAATCCGATGGAGGGGCAACCGAGCGTATGAGCACCGAACGCAGAAAATCACGCGCACCAATCCTCACCTTGCCGTCACCCGGAGCGCGTGCTAACCGTTTTCGCCAATATGCGCCTCCACCGGGTGACCTTGTTGGCCTTCGTCGCCTTCGCCGCGATCGGGTCTGGCTGTCAGCAGCCCGACGTCGGCGCGCGCTGCCTGATCCCTTCGTACCCGCCCGCCGCGGGCAGCACTCCGATCCATCCGGAGCCCACCTCGATCTCGGGCGACTACCTCGAGACCGGCAACCTCGCCTGCGACAGCCTCGTCTGCATCGTGTCGCCGGCGACCTCGGGCAAGTACTCGGCCTGCGACGGCGACAACTGCGGGTACTGCTCCAAGCCGTGCGTCTCCGACTCCGACTGCTTCAAGTCGGAGACGGGGCTCGTCTGCCGCCCGGTGGTGCTCGCCCCGGAGATCATCGCGGAGCTCGATCCCGCCCTCGCGGAGCGCTACCTCGGAGACGCGCGGTACTCCAGGTACTGTGCCGTCCCGCTCGACTGAGATGACGCGCGGGCGCGCCGCGCTCGCGCTGGCCGTGCTCACGGGCCTGACGGCCTGCGCGGATCGCCGCGCCGACGGCCCCATGGCGGCCTCGAACCCCTCGCCCCGCGTCGTGATCGGGTCTCGGCGCGCCGGGCGCCTCGAGGTGCCGGTCGAGATCGCACGGACCGAGGCGGAGCGGGAGCGGGGGCTCATGTTCCGGCGCGCGCTCCCACCGGACGCGGGGATGCTCTTCGTCTTCGACGAGACCGGCGAGCACGCGTTCTGGATGAAGAACACGCTCATCCCCCTCGACATGATCTTCATCGGGGACGACGGCCGCGTGACGGGCGTCGTGGCCCGCGCGACGCCCGGCTCCCTGGAGCCCCGCTCCGCGGGGCCGAGCCGCTTCGTGCTCGAGGTGAACGGCGGCTGGGCCGAGGCGCACGGCGTCACCGCCGGTGACGCGGTGAAGTTCGAGGGCGTCCCGTTTCCCTAGGGATTCGCTCCCTTCTCCCTCACCGAGGGAGAGGGTCAGGGCGAGGGAGCGGGACCGAGCGGCGGCGAGGCTACTTCCTGAGCAACGCCTGGGTGACGACAGGCCCCAGGCTCTCGGACATGAGCCCCTGGACGAGCGCCTCGAACTCGACGCGGTCGCGATCGTCCTCCCAGACGAAGCGGATGCCCATGCCCGGCTCCTCGCCCCCCGCGTCGGCGTGGACGACCTCGCCGAGCAGCTGGAAGGGAGCCTCGCGCCCGGGCACCGCGAGACGGAAGAGGAAGCGCGTGCCGATGGGCAGCGTCTTCTTCGTCTTGATGAAGGTGCCGCCCTTCGAGATGTTCTTCGTGAAGTCGGCGAAGAAGCTGTTGAGCTTCTTGTAGTCGACCTTCAGCTCGATGGGCGCCCGGGTGTGCTCGCGGAGTTCCTGCATCGCGCGGGGATGTTATCGCGGATGTACCGGCCGCGAAAGGCGGCGCCCGCCCTGATTCCGCGCCGACCGTCGGGGGCGCGGCGGCGCGGCCGATTGACTCGCCCGTGTGCCCGCGCTAACGCTGCCGGCCATGAGCCTGCGCGCCCTCGCCCCCGCCGCCCTCCTGCTCGCCGCCTGCGCCGCCCACCGCATCCCCGGCACCAACATCGCCGACACGGAGGACAACCGCGCGGTCATGGCCGTGGTCCAGGCGTACACGGAGGCGCTCCAGCGCCGCGACGCGGCGGCCCTCCTCGCCCTCGCCTCCCCCGAGTACTTCGACAACGGCGGCACCGCCGACCCCGCCGACGACCTCGACTTCGCGCGCCTGGAGCAGACGCTGCCCGCCGACCTCGCCAGGCTCGAGTCGCTCCGCGTCGAGATCCAGGTCCGGAACGTCCAGATCGACAAGGACACGGCCGTCGTCGAGCTCTGGTCCGACGGCTGGTACCGGATCCAGACGCCGCAGGGCGTCGTCCCGCGGCGCGACCAGGACCTGCACCGGATGCGCCTCGTCCAGCGCGACGGCGCCTGGAAGATCGTGTCGGGGATGTAGCCACGGCGGCCCCCCCGGGCGAGCGCCGCGGACCCGTTCCGGGTAGACTCCCCCGCGTGAGCGGCGACAAGAAGGACAAGATCACACTGTCGGACCAGCACAACGCGCGCGGGATCGAGCTGGCCGATCGGGGCTTGCTGGACGAGGCGGTCAAGGAGTTCCGGAAGGCGATCGACCTCGATCCGGAGAGCGCCCACGCGCACGACAACCTCGCGACGGTCTTCGCCGAGAAGAAGCGCTTCCGCGAGGCGCTCGCCGAGTACATCGCCGCCCTCGAGCTCGATCCGGACGCGGCCACCGCGCACTACAACCTCGCGAACTTCCTCGCCACGCACGGCCTCGACCTGGCGGTGGAGGAGTACCGCGCCTCGCTCGCCCTCGACCCGGAGCACCCCGACACGCACCTGAACCTCGGCCTCACCCTCGCCGACCGCGGCGACGCCGAGGAGGCGGAGCGGGCGCTGCGGCGGGCCGTCGAGCTCGCGCCGAAGGACGCCTACCCGCGCCACGAGCTGGCAGCCCTGCAGATGGACGGCGGCGACTACCGCGCCGCGATCGGCCAACTGAAGGAGGTCGTCAAGCTGGAGCCGGAGAGCTTCGAGGCCCACCTGGACCTGGGCATCTGCTACGCGCAGAAGGGGTTCTACGCGGAGTCGGAGCGCGCCTACGCCCGCGCCCGCGCCATCCGGGCCGACGACGTGCTCCTCCACTACAACACCGCGGCCCTCTACGCCCTCTGGGGCCGCCCGAGCCAGGCGCTGGAACACCTCGCGCTGGCCGTGGCCGCGGACGGCCCGCGGGTGAAGGAGTGGCTGCGAGCGGACCGGATGTTCGAGGCGCTGGAGGGGCTCCCCGGCTACGAGGCGCTGGTCGGCCGCTGATTCTGGACCGCGCCGGGCGACGACGTCCTACTTCACTCGTAGCGCATTTCACCGTAAGCTCAGGCGCATGCCAGAGCTCGCCTTCTTCCGCCACGGGGAGGAGCTGCTGCGCGTGGCGCTCGGGGACCGTACGGCCATCGGCCGGGCCAACGAGTGCGACGTCACGCTCCCCGATCCCGCCCTCTCCCGCGTCCACGCCGTCGTCGTGCGGCGCCCCGACGGCTTCCGCCTCCTCGAC
>DATIVK010000236.1:0-13625 GCA_035465955.1 Anaeromyxobacteraceae bacterium
GCGCTTCGCGGCGGCGCTGGAGCAGTACGCCGACTTCGGCGCCGTGGGGCGGCTCGGGAAGGAGCGCTCACAGCAGACGCTCTTCGCGGTCCTCGACTGGGACGGCGCGCCCGTCGGCGTCGAGCTCGGCGTGGGCGCCGGGCTCACGGACACCACCGACCGGTGTGTCGCGAAGCTGATGCTGCTCCACGACTTCTGAGGGCGGCGGTCGCGCAGCGCGCCCGACGCCTCAGCCCCGCGAGGCGAACCGCGGGAGGAGCGCGGGCACGCCTGCGTGCCGGGAGCGGTAGCCGGGGTGGCCCGCCTCCAGCCGGCGATCCATCCACGGCACGCTGACGAGCGCGAAGAGCGCCGTGATGGCGAGCGGACCGGCCACCGTCCACCACCAGCTGGGGTCGGCGGCGAGGCCGAAGAGCCACAGCCCCCACCAGAAGAGGACCTCGCCGAGGTAGTTCGGGTGGCGGGAGAGCGCCCAGAGGCCGTCGTCGAGCACTGCGCCGGGATCCGCGCGCGCGGCGAGGAAGCGGCGGAGCTGGAGATCGGCGGTCGCCTCCAGCGCGATCGCGCCCGCGGTGACGAGCGCCGCGGCGCCGTCCAGCCAGCCGAGCGGCAGGGACGGCCTCGCCACCGCCGGGTAGAGCGGCAGCAGCCCGAGGAAGACCCAGGTCGTGGGGAGCAGGTGGATCGCGACGAGCGACGACAGCCACCAGGCTCGGCCGGTCCTCCGGCGGATCTCCACGTAACGGAAGTCCTCGTGGGCGAGCGTGCGCCAACGCGCCAGGCAGTTGGCGGTCAGCCGGACCGCCCAGACGGCGACGAGGCCCGCGACGAGCCAGCCGCGGACGAGCGACGCGCCGGGCGCCGCCGCGTGGAGCCAGAAGGCGACGATGAAGCAGGGCGCGACGCTCCAGTACGGATCGTAGAGCGAGGAGTTGTCGTGCCGCGCGCTCGCCCCGAAGACGACGAGCGTCGCCGCGACGTCGGCGGCGGCGGCGACGAACAGCGGCGAGCGCCCGTCGAGCGCCGAGCCGAGCACGACCGCGGCGGCGAGCGCCTCCACGTAGGCGAGCCCGACGGCCACGACGAGGCGGCGGCGCTCCGGCGTCATGCGATCCACGGATATGCCCGCGGGGTGCGCCGGGGAACGCCCCTCGCCGCGTCCCGTTGAGGGCGTCCCTGCACGGGGAGACCCGGGCGAGGCGGCCGATGCGGAGCCCGGACGAGGGGCGCTGCGCTACCCCTCGTGCCCCTCGTACCCCTCGCGGCTGTGCGGGTGGCGCACGTCGGTGCCCCGCACCATGAAGACGACCATCTCGGCGAGGTTGGTCGCGTGGTCGCCGAACCGCTCTAGGTGCTTCGCCGTGAACATGAGCGCGGTCGCGCGCCGGATGTTGCGCGCGTCCTCCATCATGAGGACGACGAGGTCGTTGAACATCTTGTGGTAGAGCGTGTCGAGGTGATCGTCGTCGGCGATCACCTTCTCCGCCTTGACGACGTCGCGGGTGACGAAGGCCTCCAGCGCCAGCCGGAGCTGCGCCTCGGCCATCTCCGCCAGCTTCGACAGGTCGTGCAGCGGCGCGAGCGGCGGCGCCTGCGTCAGCTGGATCGCCCGGTCGGCGACGTTCACGGCGAGGTCGCCCATCCGCTCCAGGTCGGTCACGATCTTGAGCGCCGTCGTGATGAAGCGCAGGTCGCTCGCGGCCGGCTGGCGCAGCGCGAGGATGCGCCGGCAGGCGGCGTCGATCTCGACCTCGACCCGGTTCACCTGCTTGTCGCGGGCCTTCACCTGCTCGGCGAGCGACGTGTCGCGCTCGACGACGGCGCGGGTCGCGGCGGCGATGGCGTGCTCCACCATCCCCCCCATCTCCAGCAGCCGCTCGCGGAGCGACGTCAGCTCCGCCTCGTAGGCCTTGTCGGTGTGCGTCAGGGAGCTCTCGTTCTTCGTCGCCACGGCGCTCACTCTACCCGAACTTTCCGGTGACGTAGTCCTCGGTGCGGCGCTCCGAGGGGTTGGTGAAGATCCGCTCGGTGGGGCCCACCTCGACCAGCTCGCCCATGTAGAAGAAGGCCGTGTCGTCGGAGACGCGCGCCGCCTGCTGCATGTTGTGGGTCACGATCACGATGGTGTAGCGGGCCTTGAGCTCGTGGATCAGGTCCTCGATCCGGGCCGTGGCGATCGGGTCGAGCGCGCTGGCCGGCTCGTCCATCAGCAGGACCTCCGGCTCGACGGCCAGCGCCCGCGCGATGCAGAGCCGCTGCTGCTGGCCGCCGGAGAGGCCGAGGGCGCTCTCGTGGAGCCGGTCCTTCACCTCGTCCCAGATCGCCGCCCCCTGCAGCGAGCGCTCCACGCGCTCCGCGATCAGCCCCTTGTCGCGCTCCCCGCCGACCCGCAGGCCGTAGGCCACGTTCTCGTAGATCGACTTGGGGAACGGGTTGGAGCGCTGGAAGACCATGCCGACCCGCCGCCGCAGGTCCACCGGATCGATCCCGCCGCCCAGGACGTCCTCCCCGTCGAGCCGGATGGTCCCCGTGACCCGGGCGCCGGGGATCAGGTCGTTCATCCGGTTGAGCGAGCGGAGGAAGGTGGACTTGCCGCAGCCGGACGGACCGATGAGCGCCATGACGCGCCGCTCGGGGAGCCGCAGCGAGACCCCCTTCACGGCGACCTTGTCGCCGTAGCTCACGGCGAGGTCCCGGATCTCCATCTTGTCGGCGCCGGCCTCCGCCGCGTGCCGGAGCGAGGCGTCGGCGGCGTCGGCGACGGCCGGGGCCGTCGCCGGGGAGAAGGCGCGGAGCGGGAACGCGTCGGCGGCGATCATTTCCGGGACCTCAGGCGCCGGCACGGTGACGGGTCCGGGCGCGGATGAAGATGGCGATGGCATTGAGGGCGAACGTGAGGAGGAGGAGGACGAGGACGGTCGCGTAGAGGAGCGGGCGCGCCGCCTCCACGTCCGGCGACTGCGTCGCGAGGACGTAGGTGTGGTAGCCGAGGTGCATGAACTGCGACCAGGGCGTGTGGGGCAGGTCGGGGAGGTAGTAGGCCACGCCCGTGAAGAGGATCGGGGCCACCTCGCCGGCGCCGCGCGCGACCGCGAGGATCGCGCCGGTCAGGATCCCGGGGAGCGCCGACGGGAGGATGACGCGCGCGAGGGTCTGCGAGCGGGTGGCGCCGAGCGCCAGGCTCGCGTCGCGCCACTCCCGGGGGACGGCGCGCAGCGCCTCCTCCGTCGCGACGATCACGACCGGGAGCGTCAGGATCGCGAGGGTCAGCGCCGCCCAGAGGAGCGCCGGCTGGCCGAACCGGAGCGCCCCGCCGTTGAAGGCGCGGTCGAGGCCGCGCCCGACGAACTGGACGAAGAAGCCGAGGCCGAAGAGGCCGAAGACGATCGAGGGGACGCCGGCGAGGTTGGTCACCGCGACGCGGACGAGCGCCGCGAGCCGCGAGCCCGTCGGCGCGTCCTCGTGCAGGGAGACCGCCGTCGCCACGCCGACCGGCATCACCGCGATCGTCATGAGGAGGGTGAGGACGGCGGTGCCGTAGATGGCCGGGAAGATCCCGCCGGCGGTCATGCCCTCGGCAGGCGCCGCGGTGATGAACTCCCAGGAGAGGCGGCCGATCCCGCCCCGGACCACGTCGACGAGGATCACGGCGAGCAGCGCGATCACGAGCAGGGTCGCGGCGCCGGTGAGCCAGGTCATGCCCGCGCCGACCAGGCGGCGGCGCGCCGTCCGGGCGCCGCTCATGCGTCGCTCGCGGTCATGCGGCGGACCAGCCGCTGGACGATCGCGCCGGCGGCGGTGTTGAGGACGAAGGTGAAGAGGAAGAGCTCGACCCCGATGAAGAAGAGGATCGCGTAGTGCGCGCCCCCGAAGACCACCTCGCCCATCTCCGCCGCGATGGTGGCCGAGAGGGTGCGGACCGAGTCGCCGAGGCTCAGGGAGGTGATGGCGGCGTTGCCGGAGGCCATCAGGACGATCATCGTCTCGCCGATGGCGCGCCCGAAGCCGAGCACCACGGCCGCCAGCACGCCCGGCGCGGCGGCGGGGAGCACCACGCGCCAGGCGGTCTCCCAGCGGGTCGCGCCGAGGGCGAGGGAGGCCTCGCGGTAGGAGCGCGGGACCGAGGTGAGGGCGTCCTCGGAGACGGTGAAGACGATCGGGACGATGGTCAGCGCGAGGGCCAGGCCGGCCACGACGGCGTTGAGCCGGAAGGTGAAGCCGAAGGCGGCCTGGAGCGCGCTCGCCATCACCATGAGGGCGAAGAAGCCGAGGACCACCGACGGGATCCCGGCGAGCAGCTCGATGACCGGCTTCACCACCTCGCGCACCCGCCGCGGCGCGAACTCGGCGCTGAAGAGGGCCGCGGCGACGCCGACGGGGACGGCGGCCGCCATCGCGACCAGCGTGGTCTTCAGCGTCCCCACGAAGAGCGGGATCATCGAGACCTTCGGCACCGACGACACGGGCTGCCACATGAAGCCGGGCGGCCTGCCCTGCCGGAGGACCTGGGGGAGGAACATCTTCGACAGGCTGGCCTCCCCGCGGATCTGGGGGTCGAAGAGGATGGGGAGCGCCTCGCGCGCGACGAAGACGAAGATGAGCGCGACCGCCGCGATGCCGGTCAGGGCGACGGCCGTGATGACCGCCTGGATCGCGGCCTCCCGCGCCCGGCGCCGCCGGCTCCTCGACGCGGAGGCCGCGGGGGGCCCCCCGGCGCTGATGGCTGCGACTTCCATGGCCCTGCTTCTAGGCATCGGCGATTGCACGGGCATGGCGGGCGCGTGACGAATCGGAAACGTCGCCACGCGCCGCACCAAGGAGGGGCTACTTGATGGGGAAGTACCCGACGTCGGCGACGATCTTCTGGCCGGCGGGGGAGAGGCAGAAGTCGACGTACTCCTTGACCTCCCCCTTCGGCGCGCCCTTCGTGTAGACGAAGAGGGGGCGCGAGAGCGGGTACTTGCCGGAGAGGACGTTCTCCTTCGTCGGCGCGACCCCCTCGATCAGGAGCTCCTTCACCCCCTTCGCGTAGGCCCCGCCGCCGTACCCGATGCCGCCCTTCTCCTTCGAGACGGCGTTGACGACCGCGGCCGTGCCCGGGAGCGTCTGCGCCTCCGGGGCGAAGTCCTCGTTCTTCAGGACGTGCTCCTTCACGAAGACGTACGTCCCCGAGGAGTTCTCGCGCGAGTAGAGGACGATGCGCGCGTCGGGGCCGCCCACCTGCTTCCAGTTGGTGACGTCGCCGAGGTAGATGCCGCGCAGCTGCTCGACCGTGAGGGACTTCACGGGGTTGGCGGCGTTGACGTAGATCGCGACGCCGTCGCGCGCGACGATCGTCTCGAAGGCGTCCACGCCGGCCGCCGCCTTCACCTTCGCGCGCTCGTCCGGCTTCATGGCCCGCGAGGCGTCGGCGACGTCGGTGGTGCCGTTGATCAGCGCGGCGATCCCCGTGCCGCTGCCGCCGCCGGTGACCTGCACCTTCTTCGCCGGCTGCTGCTTCATCCAGGCCTCGGCCCAGCGCTGGGCGAGGATCACCATGGTGTCGGAGCCCTTCACCGTCGTGGTGCCGGCCAGGGAGATCGCGGGGGCGAGGAGGGCCACCGCGAGCAGGAGGCTGCGCTTCATGTCGTTCATCCATCCTGCGCGGGCTTCCTGCGCCGCGACGTGCGGGCGGGCCCTCGCGCGAGGGTGAATGTGACGGGCGCGGATGGCGAACGTCGGACGGCGCCGTGACGATCCCGAAACGACGCGGGCCGCCTCGATCGAGGCGGCCCGGACGGAGCCCAGGGGTGGCCTCCGCGATCAGCCGTTCAGCCGGACCAGCTCCACCTTGCCGGTGGCGCCCCCGAACGTGACCTTCCGGCCACCGGCGCCGCCGACGTCCTTCGCCACGATGGCGATGCCGTGCGTGGCGAGGAACACCTTCGCGGCCTCGACGTTGCGCTCGCCGAGGTGGCCGCTCTCTGCGGCGATGGGCGGCGCGCTGCCGCCGTACACCGCGGCGCGGAGCCGGAAGCCCTGGGCGCCGAGCCGCTGCAGCTCCTCGAGCAGCTGCTTCATCGCCACGTCGCCGAAGCGCGGCGCGGGCGGGGCGTTCCCCTTGTCGGGGAGGAGGAAGTGGGCCATCCCGGCGACGTTCGCGATGGGGTCCCAGGCGCACACCACCACACCCGACCCCACGACGGTGGTGAACTCGCCGGCGCCCGCGGTGGCGACCAGGCGGCCGGGGTGGACGTAGGCGGCGGAGCCGCCGGGCCGGGGCGCCACGGGAGGCGGCGTCGCGGTGGGCGTGGACGTCGGCGCCGGCCGGAGAGCGGCCGGGACCTGAGAGGGCCTCGCGGGGGTCGTAGCGGGAAGTGCCTGCATCTTTCACCTCGGGTGCTGCGAAGCTGCCATGCAACCGGGGTTCCCTTTACAAGAGTCGCGCCGAATTGGATCCCCCTCTTTCCGAGGGTTTCCGGCTCGTCGGGATGGGGTCGGGGGGACTCGGGGAGTCGGAGATTCTCCGCGTTCCGTCCGCGCCCCTGCGCTACGGCACCGCGTGCCACTTGCGGACCGACTCGGCCCCGCGCGCGCCGTGACAGGAGCCGCACTGCTCGACCCCGCCCGACGTCTTCGCCGCCGCGTGGTCCACCGCCGCGCCGCTCGTGTGGCAGGAGAGGCACGTCGCCGTGATCGGCAGCACCTTCGGCTCCGCCGCGGAGGTGTGCGCCGCGACGGCGGCCGTCTTCACCGACCCATCGGCGTTGAAGGAGGCCGTGTGGCGGATGTTGGGGCGCTCGTTGGCGGTCGTGGGCTGCGCGCCCGCGGGGATCGACTCGATCGTCCAGGTGTCCGTCTCGTGGCACAGCTCGCAGTTGGCCAGGTCGCCGGGGAAGCGCACGTCGTCGAAGAAGTAGGGGTTCGGCGGCGAGGCCGGAGTGTAGGCCATCGCGTAGATGACGAACGGCCGGATCCCCTCCAGCGAGGCGGCCCCCTCGCGCTCGCCGACGTGGATCCGGTGGATCATCGTCTTGAAGTGGATCGAGCGCTCCTCGAGGCCGTCCAGCGTCGCGTAGCCCCAGCGCTTCAGCGACGCGAGGGGATCGACCGGATCGGAGAGGAGCACGACGCCGCTCCCGAGCACCCCGTCGTCCGCGAGGGTCCGCGTGTCGCGGGGGCGCTTGTCCCAGTCGGTCATGTCGGGCGTGTGGCAGAGCAGGCAGTGGGACACGTCGTGGCGGTTGGCGCCGTGGAGGTTCAGCTCCAGGTGGCACCGCTCGCAGCGCTCCTGGTTCACCACCGGTCGTCGCACCCGCGTCGGATCCTCGGTGATCGTCCCCGTCGAGAGGTCGACGAACTTCACCGGGTTGCTGGCGTACTCGGAGACCGACTCGCCCGTGTAGGGCCAGGCGAACTCGTCGAGCGCCACGGAGTAGAGCGCCCCCGGCGTGGCCGGCCGGCGCCGCCCCTCCACGCCGATCGCCCACGTCCCCGTGGCGGTCGATGGGAGGGCGGTCGGGAAGGTGTAGATCAGCACGCCGTTCGCGTCGGTCGTGGTCGTGAGCGCCGGGGAGGCCCGCAGGTTGACGTTGCCGCTGAGGTAGTCGGTGGTCGGCCCGGAGAGGACGATGGCGAAGCCCGAGAGACCGCGCGGGACGGGGCTCGGGTACGGCTGGGTCGGAGTGGCCGGCTCGTACGCGGGCGTCGGCGAGCCGAGCGTCGGCGTGATCGGTCCGACCCGGTCGGAGACCTGGAGCGTGACCTTCGGGAGGCCCCCCGGCGTGAAGTCCTGGACGCCGAGGACCTTCACCTCCCAGCGGCTCCAGTACGGGCTGCGGGCGGCGGTGCGCCCGCCGAGCGGCCGGTGGATCGCGGCGATCGGCGCGTAGACCTTCGGCCCCCCCGCGCGCTGCGCGACGTGGCAGTCCTTGCAGGCCAGGTCGTCGGTCTGCTTGCCCCCGGTGTGCGCGAGGTGGGTCGGGTCGGGGACGGTGATCGGGTTGCCGAGGGCGTCGTCGTATCCGTAGAAGACGTCCGGGTGGCAGCCCGAGCAGGTGCGCCGGGAGATGTTCACCTCGGTCGAGGTGCCGTCGCCGATCCGGTATGCGTCCGCGGCGGCCCCGTGGCAGGCGGCGCAGTTGCGCAGGTCCTGGGGGTAGCCGACCCCCTCCGCCATCACCTTCGCCGGCTGGAAGTTCTCGACGCGGCTCGCGACGCGGCCGAAGACGAACTCGGTGCTGGAGTTCCCGATGACGTTGTACTTCGTCCCCACGGCGGCGACGCCGTTCCGGCTCGGGGAGAACGGGAGCGGCAGGGGCACGTCCACCGTCACCGCGAAGGGGGACTTCGGCCACGGCGACGAGGGGACCGACGACATGTAGTCCGGCGGCCACGTCCGGGCGCTCGACGCGAGGAAGAGCGTCGGCAGCTTCTTCCCGCGGTGGATCCGGTGGACCATCCGCCCCAGCTCGAGCGGGTTCGGATTGGTCGCCCGCGTCGCCGGCGCCATCGCGGCCGGGTCACGCGTGTCCGGATCGACGAGCTGCCAGGTGTGGCACGTGACGCAGAGGTTCACGCCCGAGATGCGCCCGCCGTGCATCTTCAAGAGGCCGTGGCACGCCTCGCAGTTCGCCTGTCGCACCAGCTCGTTCGACGCCGGCGCGGCGCCCTTGGGGGTGAAGTCGAAGGTCGTGGCGGTGGCGGCGGTGCCCGTCGTGACGCCGCGCAGGTAGACGCCGACCCGCAGCGTCGCGCCCGCGAGGGTGCCGTTGGGCGGATCGAAGGCGTTCGACGGGAGGGCGGTCACGAACGTGTACGCGAAGCGGCCGTCGCCCAGCTCGAGCGGCGGGTTGACGGTGGCGCTCGACGTCTCGCTGGAGGGCGTCCGCTGGCCGGCGGCGATCACCAGGGTGCCCGGCCCACCGGACGGGTAGCTCGGGAGGACCGTCGACCCGATCAGGAGCAGGCTGCTCCACGCAGGGGCGGGCCGGCCGGAGGTCGTGTCGACGTCGAGCCACGCGAGCGTCCAGCTCGGGGAGAGCGCGAGCCCCGTGGCGCCGGTGATGGGCGCGCCCGTGGCGAGGTCGGTCAGCCGGTAGGTGACCGTCACCTTGCCGCCCGCCACCGCCGCCGACTCGATGACGATGGCGGGCGCGGCGCCCGCCGGCAGGGGCGCCGGCGGGAGCTCCTCGACCTTCGGCGCGCGGCCGCACGCCGCCAGCAGCGCCGCCTCCAGGGCGACGGCGAGGGCGAGCGCGCGGAGGCGCGGCGCGGGTCGGGCCATGGCGGGGCGGCGCCGGGCGCCTACTCCACGCCGAGCTTCGCCGAGTAGAACTTCAGGAACTCGTAGATCTCGTCGGCCTGCTCGTCGGTGACGCCGGCGTTCGGGCGGCGGATCATCCGCTTCATGTAGCGCTTCCACTCGGAGGCGTTGAAGCGCGAGTTGATCGCGCGCGCCACCGGGTGGCACTTCGCGCACTTCTTCTCGAAGACCGGGTACCGCTTCTGCTGCTCGGGCGGGTAGCCCGAGACGTCGATCTTGTCCGGGCCGCTGTCGCGCGGGTCCGGCGGCGCCTTCTCGGGCTCCGCGGCGAGGGCGATACCGGCGAGTGCGACCAGGGCGACGGCGACGGCGAGGGGCTTCATCAGAACGATCCTCCGAATCCGAGGTGTCCGGCGTGGAAGGCGGGGAAGTCGGTCGCGCTCCAGTACTCGTAGCCGACCTTGAGGTAGAGCGACGGGGCCGGGATGATCATGAGGCCGGCGGTGTAGCGGGAGAGGGTGCTGTCGGTGGAGAGCTGCGAGCTGCTGGAGAGCGGCGTACCCCGGCGTCGGAGCTCATCGTACCGCACCACGCCGCTGACCCAGCGGTCCAGCGGGAGCACGGGGAACTCCGCCTCGGCGTACCAGCCCTCCTTGCTGATCCAGGGATCGACGAGGGCGTACGGGTAGCTCGCCTTCGGATCGAGGTCGGTCTGGCGCGTGGCGTACTCGCCGCGGAGCGTCAGCCTCCCGAGCATCACCGAGGCGTCGGCGCCCCACGCGAGGTAGCCGAGCCTCGCGTCGCGGTCGTAGCGGCCCGCGGTCGCCGAGGCCCCGACGCTGACGTCGCCGAGGAGGCTGCCCCCCTCCGACGCGTAGGTCGCGACGACGCGGCCGCCCCCAGCCGGCACGCGGTTGTTGTCGGTGTAGTAGAGCGAGCGCGTCGCGACGAAGTCGAGGTCGTTCCCGCCCCGGAAGCCGGCGGCGCCGTACGCGCCGTACCAGAGCTGGAGCGACTCCAGGAGGAAGACCTGGCCGTAGACCATCACGCCGGTGTCGGTGTACGGCAGCGGGATCACGCCGAGGTTCATCGCGCCCTTCTCGCCGTACGCCATGCGCCCCATGTCGTAGATGAGCGGCGCCGAGACCGTCTTGTGGCCCGAGGGGTCGACCCGGTTCGAGAACTCGCCGAACGGGATCGGGAGCCGGCCGACCTGGACGTTGAACTTCGTCGACGGCATCCAGTCGAGCATGACGTTGTCGAACTCGAGGCCGTGGCAGCTGAAGCAGGCCTTCGCCGAGAACGTGAGGTCGTCGTTGATGTCGACGCCCAGCTTCACCGCCGCGTCGATCGTCACGCCGGACGGCGACCGCTTCGCGACCGCCTTCGAGTCGATGCCCCAGTAGTCGACGTAGGCCGTGCCCGAGAAGGAGCTGTTGGAGCCCGCGGAGGCCGTCCCCGCGGCGACGACGCCCGCGCCGGCGAGCGCCAGCGTGGCGATCCGCTGGATCGCGAGCGAGGACGGGCGGCGGCGGTCAGTCATTGAGCGCTCCGTTGGCGATCCAGGCCTCCACCGCCCCGATCTCGGCCTCCGTCAGCTGCGCGTCGCCGAGCGGCATGTAGGGGCGGCCTCCCTCGCCGCGCAGCCGGACCACCAGCCAGCTCTGGTCGGGGAACCCCGGCTCCACCAGGTCCATGACGTCCTGCTGCGACTGCACATTCACCATCGCCCCCCAGCCGGCGCCGGCGTCGAGCTGCGGGAAGGCGGGCGGAGGGCTCCCACCATGGCACGAGCTGCTCGCGCAGCGGGGGACGAAGACGTCGCGGGAGAGGCCGGTGTAGGTCCCCGCGCCTCCCCGGGCGAAGGGGATCGGTCCGCCGACGCCTGGCGCGGGCGTGCAGGCCGGGGCCGAGAGCGCGAGCGTCGCCGCGGCCGCCAGGCCCGCGGCCCGGCCGCCGCCCTCGCGGCGACGCCGGCGCCCCGCCGTCGTCACCGCCGCTCCCCCGTCGTCAGGCGCCGGCGCTGCGCCACGCCGCTCGCGGGGAGCGTGCGGGCGTCCACGTGGAACCCGCCCACCAGCCCCTTGAGCTCCTGCGCCTGCGCCGAGAGCTCCTCGGCCGCCGCGGACGACTCCTCCGCGCTAGAGGCGTTCTGCTGGGTGACCTTGTCGACCTGGGCCATGGCGGCCGAGACGCCGTCGGCGCGGCGCACCTGCTCCCCCATGAGCGTCGTGATGCGCGCGACGCGGTCGGTCGCGCCGCTCACCGCCTCGACGATCTCCTTCAGCCGGGTCTCCACGGCGTTGGCCTGCTGGGTCCCCTCCGCGGCCTGCGCCACCGACTCGCTGATGAGCCCCTCGGTCTTGGCCGCCGCCTCCTTCGACCGGAGCGCGAGCGACCGGACCTCCTCGGCCACGACGGCGAAGCCGCGCCCCGCCTCTCCGGCGCGCGCCGCCTCGACGGCCGCGTTGAGCGCGAGCAGGTTCGTCTGGAACGCGATCTCGTTGATGTCCCGGATGATGGCCTGCGTCCGCTCGGCGCCCGCGCCGATGCGCCCCATCGCCTGGCCCATGAGCGTCACGGCCTCGGCGCCGCCGCGCGCGGCCTCGCTCGCCCGGCGCGCGAGCTCGTCCGCCTCGCGGGCGCGCCCCGCCGCCTCGCGCGTCCCCTCCGCGAGGCCAGCGAGCTCCCCGCTCGTCCGCTCGAGCGCCGACGCCTGCGCCGAGGCGCCGCCCGCGACCGACTGGGCGGTGGAGGCGATCTGCGACGCGGCCATCGACACCTGCTGCACCGACAGCGCCACCTGGCCGATCGCCTCGTGGAGCGCGTCGGCCATCCCGTTGAGCGCCTGCTGCGTCCGCGCGTGGTCGCCCGCGAAGTCGCCGGGCATCCGCGCGGTGAGGTCGCGCGCGGCCAGCAGCTCCAGCGCGCGGGTGGCCTCGGTCGCCGGCGCGGCGAGGGCCTCGATGGCGCTGTTCATCCCCTCGACGATGGCCCGGAAGCCGCCGTGGTGGCGCGAGGTGTCGGCCCGCACGTCGAGCCGCCCCTCCACCGCGGCGCGCGCCTGCTCGCCCGCGTCCTCCACCAGCGCCCGGACCGCGCCCAGCGCGCGGTCGAGGGCGTCGCGCAGCGCGACGAAGTCGCCCTTCCAGCCGAGCCCGACCGTCGCCTGGATCCGGCCGCGGGAGAGATCCTCCACGCAGGCCGCGGCCTCGCGCAGCGGCCCGACGACCGCGTCCAGCGACGCGTTGACCCCCTCGACGATGGCGCGGAAGTCGCCCTGGTGGCGCCCCGCGTCGGCCCGCACGTCGAGCCGGCCGGCGGCCCCGGCCGCGGCGAGCCCCCGCACGTCCTCGACCAGCCAGCGGATGGCGTCGAGGCAGCGGTTGAGCGCGTCGCGCAGCACGGTGAACTCGCCGCGCCACGCCGCCTCGATCCGCCCCGGCACCTCGCCGCGCGAGAGCTGCTCGACGGCCTTCGCCGCCTCGCGCACGGGGCCCGTGACGGCGTCGAGGTTGGCGTTCACGCCCTCGACCACCCGGCGGAAGCTCCCCTCGTGGCGGCTCGCGTCGGCGCGCGCGTCGAGCCGCCCGGCGGCCCCGGCCTCCGCGAGCCGGCCGGTGTCCTCCACCAGCGCGTTGACCGCGGCGATGCAACGGTTGAGGCTCTGCTTCACCGCCTCCAGGTCGCCCTGCCACGCCTCGGCGACCGGCGGCGGCACGTCGCCCTGGCTGATCCGATCCACGTAGGTCGCGACGGTCCGCAGGGGCGAGACGAGGGCGTCGACCGTGCCGTTGACGCCGGCGATGAGCGGCCGGAACTCCTCGTCGACCGCCGCCGGGTCGGCCCGCACGCTCAGGTCGCCGCGCCCGACGGCGTCGGTGAGCCGGCGCGTCTGCCCGACCAGGCCGTCCACCGTGCGCCCGACGCGGCGCGTGAGCTGGATGGCGAGCCCGCCGCCGCCGAGGATCACGAGGAGCATCACCGCGAGGAGCAGGACGGTGGTGTTCCTCACCATCGCGCGCCCGTCGTCCTCCTCGGCGCGCTGCGCCGCCTGGAGGTGCTCCGCGAACTCCCGCGCCCGCTGGGCCTGCGCGTCGTAGCGGGCCTGCACGAGCTCCATCGCGTGCTGCACGCCCATGATGCCGCCGGCCCGGGCGGCCGGCAGCAGCTGCTTGTCGATGGTGTCGAAGAAGCCGTCGGCCTCCGCGAGGACCGCCCGCAGGCGGGCGCGGGTCTCCCCCTCGGGCAGCCGCGCCTCCCACGCCGAGCGGGCGCCCTCGAAGGCGGTGCGCAGCTGCTTCACCTTCTCGGCGAGCGGCGCCACCTCGTCCTCGCCCGTCGCGTCGGCGAGCCGCTGCGCGACGAGCAGCGCCTCGGC
>DATIVK010000237.1:0-10109 GCA_035465955.1 Anaeromyxobacteraceae bacterium
GCTCCCGTTCGCCACCGAGCAGATCGGGGCATGGGCGCGCTCCCTCATGGGCGCCGGCATCACCGGGCGGGAGCTGGAGAGCGCCGTCAAGGCCGTGGCCGCGGCGACCGCCATCATGGGCGAGCAGGGCAGGGCCGCGGCCGAGGATCTAGTCAAGAGGCTGGCCGCGGGCGGCAAGGCCGCGGCCGACCTGGCGAAGTCGATCGCTGAGGGAGGTGGGCGCGCGAATCGGATGCTCACGATGATGGGCGTCACCGCCGCCGACGTCGCGAAGCAGCTCGGCAAGACGCCCGAGCAGATGGCGCGCGCGCGGATCTCCGCGGTCGACATGGGCCACGCCATCGAGAAGGCCCTCCAAACCAAGGGCGCGGGCCCCTTGGAGCAGATGGGGCAGACGTTCCCCGCGATCTTCTCGCACTTGAAGGAGGGCGCGCTATCGCTCTTCCAAGACCTCGGCCCCGCCGTGCAGCCGTTCATGAGGGCCGTTCAGGACCTCTTTGGCCAGTTCGGGCGCGGGACCTCGGCCATGGGCGGTCTCCGCGGCGTCGTGACCGAGGTCTTCGGAACGATCTTCAAGTACGCCACCAAGGCCGTCCAGGCGGTGTCCGACTTCGTGCGCGCCAACTTCACCGCCGCGAACGTGGGCAGCACGTGGGCGAGCGTGAAGAGCGCGATCGCAACCGTCGTCGGCTACCTCGGCAAGGCGTGGGAGGCGATCAAGCCGCTGGTCACGTCGAGCTTCTTCATCACCGGGCTCAAGACCGCGTTCGGCGCGCTCGCCATCGTGCTCGGCGTCATCGTCGCCGCCCTCGCCGCGACCACGATCGCGATGGGCGCCGTGTGGGCCGCGATCTCCACGCTCGGCGTCATCCTCTGGGGCGTCATCGGCAAGGTGATCGGCTTCGTCGGGGGCGCCCTCTCCGCGCTCGGCAACCTCGCCTCCGGCGCTCTCGCCGCGGCCCGGGACTTCGTAATGGGGCTCGTGCAGGGCATCGAGAACGGCGCGGCCGAGGTGGTCGCCGCCGTGTCCGGGCTCGCCTCGAAGGCCCTCGGCGCGTTCCGCGGCGTCTTCCAGATCCACAGCCCGTCGGCCGTCATGCGCGAGCACGGCGACGAGGACATCGCCGGCGCCGCCGCGATGGGCGTCGAGGAGGGCGCGCCCAAGGTCGAGCGGGCCATGGCCAAGCTCGGCCCCACCGTCGGCCCCGCGGCGCGCGGCAGCGCGAGCGGGAAGGCCGGGAGCGCGAGCGCGTCCGGAGGGCGCTCGATCTCGCTCTCGTTCTCGGGCTGCACTTTCGGCGCCGGGCTCACGCAATCCATGGTCGATGAGATGTTCCGCGCGGCGGCCGAGAAGTTCTTTGGCGAGGAGTGGGCATCCGGTCCGGAGCCCGAGCCCGCATGACCACCTCCGCGCCGCTCACCTTCACGGGCGAGACCGCGGCCCCGTCGCCCGCCGACCCGAACCCGTATCGCGACCCGCGCCCCTGGTACACGGTCATCATCGGGGGCCGCACGATCAAAGCCCCGCTCGTCGGCTACAACGGGATGAAGATCGAAGACGAGTGGAAGATCGACAAGAGCAAGAGCACCTCCGGCCACGTCCCGAAGTTCGCGGGCACGAAGGGGCGGACCGAGATCATGCTCACCTTCGCAGGCGACGACGAGGAGGATTTCGACGACATCGGCGACCTCTTCCAGCTCATGGCCCCCGCGCCGGGCGCCTACTCGTCCACGCCTCCGACCACGACCACGACGGGGCAGACCACCGGCGTAGGCTCGGTCGCGTCGGGCGCCGCCGTGGGCACCGTCGACCCCAACACGGGCAAGGCGGTCGACCCCGACAACGCCTTCGGCGCGGCGTCGTCTCAGGTGACGCAGGACCCCGACCCCGGCCCGCGGCCGCCGACGCTCCCGATCGTGAACGCGGTCTGCGCGTGGCACCAGATCTTCGCCGTCGCGCGCCGTTCGATCGAGCTCGAATGGGTGAAGGACGACAACTCCTGGCTCTGCCACCTCGGGCTCGTGCAGGACGAGCCCCCCGTGACCATCGCCGCAGGCGCGATGCAGGGCCCCGCCTTCGCGCCGCTGCCCGACGCGACGACGGGGAGCGCATCCAACGACAACGCCGGGGCCGCGGAGGCTGCAACGTGAGCACCCTCGCCGGACAGCGCCTCGTCCGCGCCGCGGTCCACATCCCCGCCGCGGGCGCGTGGTGGGCGGACGTCTCCCTCGAGCAGGGCGCGCCACCCACCGGGCAGGTGACGTTGCAGCTCGGGGACCTCTCCCTCGTGGGCGGCGTCGACACGTCCCGGACCGGCTTCGACCAAGCGGCCTGCCCTCGCGTGGTCGTTCGCGGCGGCGCCGGGTGGGAAGCGCTGCTCACGGCGCCGGGCGCGTACGCCTCCTCGGGCAACGTGCGCCTCTCGACGGTCCTCCGCGACCTCGCCGCGCTCGCCACCTACGACGGCGGGCCCTCGACGGGAGAGGCGTACGACGCGCCCCCCGAGGCGCTGCTCGGCCCGGGGTACGGGTGGGACGCCTCGACGGACCGGCCCCTCCGCGCGCGCGACGTCCTCGCCGACCTCGTGCGCCGCGCCGCGGTGCCCACGTGGCATGTCACCCCCGCCGGCCCCACGAGCTTCTCGGCGTGGCCGGCCGGCGGCGCGGCGGACGGGCTCGTGACCATCCTCGACCGCGACCGCTCCCGGGGCGTCCGGTACCTCGGCCTGACGGAGGCGGTCGCGTGCGTCCTCCCGGGCAACACCATCGAGGGCGCGACCATCGAGCGGGTCGACATCATCGAGGACGCGCGCGAGCTACGCGCCCAGGTCTGGACGACGCGCCCGAGCTTCCGCGCCGCGGTCCGGAACATCGTGACCGACCTCTTCCCCTGGGTGCAGCGCATCGGGATCGCCGCCTCGGGCGCGCTCGCCATCCGCTCGCAGGCGGGCCGGACCGAGATCGAGGGCCCCGACAACCTCTCTCCCGTCGCGCGTGCCATCGGGGGCGGCGACTGCGGCTACCTCGCGACGCAGGTCTCCGCCGGCAACGTCGTGGCGCTGTGGTGGTCGCCGACGCAGGCGCCCAACGCGAGGTGGACCGGGATCCCCGGCTACCCCGCGCCCCCCGTGGCGACGGACTCGGGTCTGCCGATCGACCTCCAGACGGGCTCGAGGAAGGTGAAGGCGGCATGAGCGCGGCATCCCCCCAGGGCTACGACGCGTGGATGGACACGGACCTCCAAGCCGATGGCCGGAGCGCGTCGGGGGCCGATCTCGTGGCCAACGACATGCTCCAGCGGGTCACCGTCAAGGCGCTGGCGAACGCGCTCGCGCCGGGCGGCTACTCCGCGTGCGGCATCGACGTCCGGGAGTGGGTCGGCGGCGTCACGGACCAGGAGATGGCGAACGCGCGCGGGCCCGAGCTCGTCGCCGTCATGAACCGGGACGCGCGCCTCGACCCGTCACGCACGACCGCGCAGGTACAGGTGACGCAGACCGGCGACGCCTACGACCTCACGATCGCGCTCGGCGGCTACCTCAAGTCGGGCCAGCGCGTGGCCCTCGTGCTCGGCGTGAACGCCGTCACCGTCGATCTCCTCTCCCGAGGCTGACCCCATGAGCGCTCTCGCGATCTACGCAACCCTGCTCACGCTCCCCGGCCTCTCGCAGATCGTGGCCGACCTCCTGGCCATAGCACAGGGGGCCGGGCTCTCCGCGACGGCATGGACCCTCGGCTCGCCGACGCGAACCTGGATCGAGATCGTCGCGCGCGCCCTCGACGCGTGGGGGCTCGTCCCGTCGCAGGCGGTCAAGGGCTTCTTCCTCGACCTCGCGACCGACCCCGGCGACGCGGGCGACCTCACGCCGGACCAGACGCCGCGCGCGGGGTGGCTCTCCGCGCTCGGGCTCTCCTGGTACGGCGTGCAGCGCGGAGGGCAGACGTACGCCGCGCCGACCGTGACCGTGAAGAACACCGGCACGAGCCCGATCACGTTCAAGCCCTACCAGATCACCGCCGAGCGCAACTCGGTCGGGTCCGACGGGGGCAGCGTCACCTACCGCAACACGCCCGACGCGACCAAGTACACGAACGTCGACGGCTCGATCACGATCTCGGCAGGCGCCTCCGTGGTGCTGCCCTTCCAGGCGGACCGCATCGGGAGCGATGCGAGCGCGATCGTCAACGCGATCACGGTCATCGTGACGCAGAGCTACGGCCCCCTCTCCGCGACGGCCTCGACCGCCGCGACGGGCCTCGACCGCGAGGCGGCGGACGCCTACCGCGCCCGCTGCCGCGTCGCCGCCGCAGGGCTCGCGCCGGGCGGACCCGCCAACGCCTACGTCATCGCCGCGACGACGGCGAAGGACGGGGCGGCGCTGCAGCGCTACGACGGCAGCGGCCCGGTCGGCATCACGACCGTCTACGTGTCGCCCTCGAGCGCAACCGGCGTCGTGACCGTCTACTACTCGGGTCCGAGCGGCGCCGTCGACGCGACCGACGTCTCGAGCGCCACGGCGAACACATGGGGCGTCCCCCTCGGCGTCATTACCGACCCGCGCGGCATCGTGCCGGACACCGTGACCCTCGCCCCCACCGCGAGCGACGCGAACACGCACACGAGCGGGGGCGCGAGCGCGACGGACCAGGCGATCGCGGTCACGTGGTCGGCGCGCATCAGGGCCAAGGACGTGCCCGGCGGCGCGACCGCGGGCACGTACACGAGCGGCGGCGCACCACCGGCGAACGTCGCGGCCCTCTTCACCCAGGCCGCTTCCGCGCTCGGCGTGTGGCTCCCAAGCCTCGGCCCGAGCGCGAAGGACCCCGACGTGAGCGGCAACGGCGTCGTGTACACGCGCGACATCGAGGAGACGATCAAGGGCGCCGTGACCGGGCTCTACAACGTGAGCGCCTCGACCCCCTCCAGCTCGACCACGGCCGTCCCCCTCGGCTACGTGCCGATCGCCGGCACGATCTCCGGGACCTTGGTGGTGGTCTGATGGGCTACTTCCACGACATCCTGACGGGCCGGCGGCCGTGGCGCGTGCCGGGGACCACGATCCCCATCATCCCCCCGCGCTTCCTCGGAGAGAACGCCTCCAAGCTCCTCGGCGCCGTGGGCACCGTGTTCGACGCGCGCGCTGCACAGATCCGCGACGGGCGCGCCGCCGCCATCCCGTACGCCGGCTGGCCTGGCAGCCCGGAGCGCGCCTGCTGGGCCGACGGGACGCCCATCGAGTGCGAGCCCAACGCGCTGCCGATCCACTCCACCGACCGAGGGATCAAGCTCTACGCCACCGAGCCCCTGCTCTCGCAGCGGATCCGGCTCGCCAACTGGCGCCAGCTCCACGCGCAGCGCGGCACGGCGTTCGGCGAGATCGAGCACGTCCGGCCCTACTTCGCCGACTTCGCCGCGGCCGGCGGCGCGTACCCGACGATCCGGATCGTCTTCCAGGACAACGCAGGCACGCCGGGCGCGACGTGGCACACGATCGATCCGGCCGGCGTGCGCAGCGTCCACACCCAGCGCCCCTCGAATTGGATTTGGGACGCGCACCCGGAGCTGCGCACGAGGTGGTGGGCCATTATCCATCTCCCGCCCGGGTGGACGACGTACTCCGCAACGCTCTGGGACAGCGGCGCGCTTTGGGACAGCGGCTTTCTATGGGACGGCATCCCCGCCGCCGTGCTCGCCGACCTCTGGTCCATGTTCTACGACTGGAAGGGCGCGCACTCGTGGTTCGGCGGACTCATCGTGACGGCGCTGCAACCGACGGACGACCTCCCCGAGTTCCCCGGCACGCACCCCTTCGACCCCGCGAGCTCCAACACGACGAACGCGAACGGCTCGACCAACCTCCCCACGTTCAACTGGTGGACCGATCGCTACCTGTCCGGGCCCCTCCTCGGCGACCCCACGCGCCCGTATTGGGCCACCTTCTACAACATGAGCAACAGCTACTAGAGGCACATGGCGAACACCACGGCTGTCACCGGCAACGTCGGAACCGACATCACCACGTCGTGCATGGGCCCGACCATCGGCACGACGTGCCGCGCCGAGGACGTCAACCCCGGTCTCGGCGCGGCCATGGACGGGCTCGCGACGATCAAAAGCGGCAACTGCACGATCGGCGGCGACAAGACCTGCACGGGCTCGTGGATCTGGAACGGGTCGGGC
The DNA here is from genome assembly GCA_035465955.1 of Anaeromyxobacteraceae bacterium. Taxonomy (GTDB): domain Bacteria; phylum Myxococcota; class Myxococcia; order Myxococcales; family Anaeromyxobacteraceae; genus DATIVK01. The sequence continues at coordinate 6,182 of DATIVK010000237.1, forward strand.
AAGTCATGCGCGTTCAACGTCGACACGTCGTTCACCGTCACGGCGTCCTTCCTCGGGACCTGCACGATCAAGCTCGCGTCTACCGCCTCGGTGATCTCGCACGTGCCCATGAACCGCGTGGGCGGGACGACGGCCACGCTCCAGGTCTCCGCCGTCAGCCTCACCACGCCCGTCGTTGTGGGCATGACGAACAGCCAGGCACAGGTCGCCGGCTACATCTCCGACGGCGTGCAAGTCCACTACTCGGGCTCGTGGGCGAGCGGCGATCATGACTTCGTAATCGACGTCACCAACTACAGCAGCCCGCTCGCGTGGCAGACCGCGACGCAATACTACTCGCCGATCGACAACTACACGCAGAGCATCACCGCCGGGCAGCCCACCGCGCAGTGCATGGTCACGTCGAACGGCTTTACCTGGGTGTGCGAGACGAGCGGCGTCTCCACGCTCGCGCCGCCTGCCTCGACCGCGATCGGCTCGACGTGGGCCGACACGGGCGGCGCGCCGGTGTGGCGCAACATCGGCACCGATTTCTGTGCGTCGTTCTCCCTCGAAGGCAGCAAGCCGACGGGCTCCGGATCGACGGCGGGCAGCGACGCGATCTCCGTGCAGTCGCAGATCCAACTGCTCGCGACGTCGGGGAGCACGGCCGTCCCCGGGCGCACCGTGACGCGCGAGCTTACGAGGTGGCGCCCCGATGGCGTCTTCGCGCTCGACGGGTCGAACAACGCCATCGCCTCGTACGGGCAGACGCCGCTCGCGCTGTGGACCATCGACTCGAACGGCAGCGCCGTCGCGACGGCGACCGCGGCGTACCTCTACACGGCTGGGCCGCCGATCAAGACCAACCGGCAGGCGTGCTATTGGGAGATCGGCGAAGACGACCTTCCCCAGGGCTCGCAACTCTACAACGCGAGCGTGTATTTCGCGCCGTCCGTGGGTCACACAGGGGCGCCTGCGAACCTGCCCGGCGTGCTCATCTACAAGGCTGACAAGCGCACGGGTGGCGCGCTCATCATCTCCGGCGATCCGACCACCGGCGGCTGGTACTGGACGTGGACGACGATCGCTGCCTACGAGCAGTTCAACACGCTCACCACGAGCGTGGGGCGGTTGCAGCCGTACGACGCGGGCGCCGTGCCGAACGTGCGCCCCTACGAGTTCATCGACCACAGCCGCTACCGCTACTTCGTCAAGTTCGAGACCGAGAGCGGGCTGAACGCGATGTCCGGCACCGTGGTTTCGCACTGCACGGTAACCGGCGTGGTGCCCTTCCTGGGGCAGCGGTAGCTCAGGGCAATTTGCACAGCCCGGACTGACACGTCGTCTGCGCGACGCAACAATCGGACGTTTGGGCGCACTCCTCGGCGACGCAGTGCCCGCTCATGCACGGCCCGGGATCGGTGTTGCACGTGCCACCGGACAGGGACCCACCGGACAGGGGAGGGCATACGCGCCCACAAGACCCGCAGTTGTTCGGGTCGGTGGAGAGGTCGGCGCACCCCGCCGAGCAGCACATGGACGAGGAGGAGCACGCGGGACCCCCGTTGCACATGGGGGGCGGGGTTGTGCATGCGCCATCGGTGCAGACGTCGCCCTGGCTGCACGTCTGCCCGCAGGCGCCGCAGTTGTTCGGGTCGGTGGAGAGGTCGGCGCACGTTGGGACATACTCGGGGCCAGCGTCGTGGGGCCCGCACACCGCAAACCCTTCCGCGCACATGACCGACCCTGCCCCCACCGGGCCGCACCCCGCCAACGCCAACGCCGCCAACGCCATCCATCGCATGCGCCCACGGTGCGCCCGCCACGGCTCGCCCGCAACTGGCCGCGCGAGCAGGTAGCACGATCTCAACGCGGACCGGCGGAGGGGGTCCGGTCTCACAGGTGAGCCGCAGCGCGTCCCCCTCCGCCGGTGGCCACCATGGCCTGCCCGTACGATGCGCCCGCTCGGCCGGACGTCGCTCTGACCGTCCGCGCAGCGATGCACGCGCGCTCCGTGCTACGCTGCCCGCATGTCGCCGAACGGCATCAAGCAGATCGAGAACATCGCCGACGGGACGGGCACGATCGTGCAGCCCCGCCGCGCCCTCAAGCTGCCGAGGGGCTGGACGATCGTCGACCACCCCAACGACGTCCTCCTGCCCGGGCCCAACGGCGAACAGCAGACGGGCTACAGCGAGCTCGTCATGCCCGGGACCTCGGCCGGCTCGTCGCTCTCGCTCGGCCCCGGGTACGACCTCGAGCCCGGCCCCTACCAGCAGTCGATGCCCGGCACCGGCTCCCCGGTGCAGCTCGACGGCACGTGGACGGTCCCCGTCGGAGGCGTGCTCACGCTCCGGAGCAAGCTCACGCTCTACGCGTACGTGGCGACGTTCGGGATGCTGTGGTGCTACCTCGACACGTGCACCACATTCGCCAACGCGGGCGCCGGGGTGCAGGCGGCAAATGCAAGCTTCGGCGTGGGCGCGTCGGTCGTCCCGCCCTTCGACACCGCGCTCGTGGCCAGCGTCTCCGGCAACGTCGTCACGGCCACGATCTCGCCCCTCACGATCCCTGCGTGGGCGCCGCTCACGGCGTACGTGGGTAGCACCCTCGGCGGCGGCTACGGGGCCCCCAACCCCCCGACGGCGATCATGGGCGCGAGCACGGGCTGCTCGGTCGTCTCGCACGCCTCGCTCCTCTACGCATGCACCGCCGGCGGCACGAGCGCGGCCTCCGGGGGGCCGACGGGCACCGGCTCGGGCATCGTGGACGGCACGGCGACGTGGGCCTGCCTGAACCTGCCGGCGAGCGGCGGCCTGCCGTACACGTTTACGATGCACATGTTCGAGGTGCTCTGGGCCTGAACGTCCGTCGCGCCTGCTCGCCCGATCCGTGCTACGTTGCGGCCGTGACCACGCTCCGCCCCTCCCACACCCCCGCCGGCGTCCTGATGGCCTGCGCCGTCTTCGCGGTCGTCGCCGCGCTCGCCCTCGTCTCGGCCCTCTCCGCCCTCACCGGCTGCGCCGCGCTCTCCGGCCTCGGCGCCACCGTGCCCGGCGCCGTCGCCGCGGCCGGGAGCATCGCCGACGCCGTCGCCGCCGAGGCCAAGGCGCAGAGCATCGCGTCCAACGACCCGACCCTCCGGGCCATGCTCGACGAGGCGCGGGCCCTCGATGCCGCCCACAAGGCCGAGGCGAAGGCCCTGCTCACCAAGCAACGCGCGATCCTCGCCCTCCTCCGCAAGCAGCGCGCGGCGGCGTGCCCCTCGGCGAGCGCGCCTCCCCAGAGCGCCCCCGCTGCGCCCCCGCCCGCCCCCGTCGATGCTGGCGCGCCCGTGGACGGCGGAAGGGACGGTGGGGCGTGAGCCCGCGGCGTCGCCTCCTCGTCTCGATCCTGTGGATCGCCTGCCTCGCGGTCCCTCTCGCCCTCGCCTTCCACGCCCGCCGCATCGACGACGGCGATCCGAGCATCGTCTTCCGCTTCCACTCCTGGCTCGATCTCGCCTTCGTCCTCGGGACCGTGGCCGCGGTCACGCTCGAAGTGCGGCGCGCCGTTTTCGCCGGGGTGTCGTGGCGGCGGACGCGCACGGGGCGCGAGATCGAGATCACGATCAACGGCAGCGGCCCGGGGGACGTCGAGGCGGCGTTCCGCCGGGCGCTCGATCGCTGCAGCGCGGGCCCGGAGGCGGGGCGATGATCCGGGACCTCGCAGAACTGCCGCCGCGCGAGCGGTGGGTCCACCGCGCCGCGATGGGCGGCATCGGGGCCGGGCGCGCGTCCGCCGCCGTGCTCCGGCAGATCGTGGCCGAGGACGACCGCACGGCTCGGGGCGTGGACCGGCTCCCTGTGCTTCGCGCGTCCGACGTCGCCCGCGCCGAACTCGCGCGACGGGAGGCGCTCGACACGTGACCTCCGCACTTCGCCCCCTCTATGCGCTCCACGGCAAG
>DATIVK010000238.1:0-10649 GCA_035465955.1 Anaeromyxobacteraceae bacterium
AGGCCTCCGGTCGGGGCGGCGGTCGGGCCGCTTCCCCGTTCATTCTACTAGGGCTTCGTCTCCGGCGCCTTCCTGCGGACGAAGACTTCGTCGATCAGCCCGTAAGTCTTGGCCTCTTCGGCCCCCATGAAGTAGTCCCGCTCGGTGTCCTTGACGATCTTGTCGAGGGGCTGGCCGGTGTGGGACGCGAGGAGCTCGTTCAGCTTCGACTTCAGCCGGAGGATCTCCTTCGTCTGGATCTCGATGTCGGTGGCCTGACCCTGGAAGCCGCCCAGCGGCTGGTGGATCATGATCCGCGCGTTCGGGACCGCGAAGCGCTTGCCCCGCGCGCCACCGGCGAGCAGGAACGCGCCCATGCTGGCGGCCTGGCCGAGGCAGATCGTCGAGATCGGCGCCTTGACGTACTGCATCGTGTCGAAGATCGCGAGCCCCGCCGTCACCGAGCCGCCCGGGCTGTTGATGTAGACGTGGATGTCCTTGTCGGGATCCTCGGACTCGAGGAAGAGCAGCTGGGCGATGACGACGTTCGCGACGTCGTCGTCTATCGGGGTGCCGAGGAAGACGATCCGGTCCTTGAGGAGGCGCGAGTAGATGTCGTACGCGCGCTCCCCGCGGTGGGTCTGCTCGATCACCATCGGCATCGGGATGTAGGGCATCGCTCGTCCCCTCGGGTCAGGCGTTCCGGGTCAGGCGTCAGGCGTTCTTGATGGTGGCGCTGGACGAGAGGACGGCGAGCGCCTTCTCCTCCAGGATACGGACGTGTAGCGCGGCGAGCGGCTCCTTGCCACGGAAGTCCTTCTTGGCCCTCTCGAGGGGGACGCCGTGCTCCTCCGCGATCCGGGCGATCTCCTTCTCGACGTCCTCCTCGCCGACCTCGATCTTCTCGGCGACGGCGATCGCCTCGAGCAGCAGCGCCCCGCGGACCTGGCCGAGCGCCTTCTCCCGGAGGTCGGCGCGGAGCTGCGGGACGTCGAGCTGCAGGTGACGCAGGTCGATCCCGGACCGCGCGAGCCGCTCGGCGGTCGACTCGAGCATCGCGTCGATCGTCCGCTCGACGAGCGCCGGCGGGACCTCGAACTCGTTCTTCGCGAGCGCCGCCTTCACGAGCGCGTCCTTGAGCTCGGAGTCGGCCTTGGCCTTCTCGCGCTTCTCGAGGTCGGCGCGGACGCGGGCGCGGAGCTGCTCGGCGGTCTCCACGCCGAGGATGCCCACCATCTTCGCGAACTCGTCGTCGAGCACCGGGGCCTTGCGGACCTTCAGCCCCTGGACGACCACCTTGAAGCGCGCGGTCTTCCCGGCGACCTCGGGGAGCCGGTAGTCGGCGGCGAAGGCGTGGTCGAACTCGACCGTCTCGCCGATCTTCTTCCCCTCGAGCTGGCCGAAGTTGCCCTCCTCGAGCGCCCCCTCCTGCACGCGGACCGTCACGCCCTGCGCGGCGGCGCCGGCGAACGGCTTGCCCTCCACCGTCCCCTCGTGGTCGATGGTGGCCCAGTCGCCCTTCTCCGCGACGTCGCGCCCTTCGACGGGGACCAGCGTGGCGGCCGACTCGCGGAGCTTCTGGAGCTCCTCCTCGACCATCGCGTCGGTGACCGCGGCCGGCTTGTGGGTGACCTCGAGGCCGCGGTAGTCGCGGGGGGAGATCTGCGGCCGGACCTCGACCTTGGCCGTGTACTTCAGCGGCTTCTCCACGTCGAACTTCGGATCGTCGAGGGAGACCGAGGGGGAGGCGACGGCCTCGATCTTCTCGGAGCGCACCGCCTCGGCGAAGCTGTCGTTGACGAGCTTCTCGACCACCTCGCGCTCGACCTCGCCGCGGAAGTTCCGGACGAGGACGTTGCGCGGCACCTTGCCCGGCCGGAAGCCGGGGAGCCGGACGCGGCGGCCGAGGCCGACGTACGCGCGATCGACCTCCTTCGCCACCTGCGCGGCGTCGATCTCGACGGTGACCTTCTTCTCGACGGGGGAGACGGCTTCGACCTGGATCTTCATGTTCGTTTTTGACCTGTGCGGAAAGGGGCTAGAGGTACTGGCGCTCGGGCGGCCGGTCAAGTGCCTTTGGGCGGGGAGGGGCTCGAACCCTCATGCCTTTCGGCACCGGATCCTAAGTCCGGCGCGTCTGCCAGTTCCGCCACCCGCCCGGTTCGGGCGCTCCTTTACCACGGACTGCGCGACTTGACCCGGGCGGCGTGGTAAGCGTCGAGCGTTTGGACGCCCGACACGACCACCCGGCCGATGGACGCTGCCTCCCCGAATGCCCGGCCTGGGCAGAGGGGGCGCTCCATTTCTACGCGCTCCAGCGCAAGCACGCCGAGATGCTCGAGGCCTGCCGCGCGGCTCCCGCGGTCGAGTGGGTCATCGTCGCCCCGGCCACCCCCGGCGTCGTCGTCCCCGAGTACCTCCACGAGGAGGAGCTGATCCGGGTGAACCTCGTGGTGGGGCGCGACACGCCGGAGCTGCTGATGGACGAGTGGGGGATGCGCTGCAACCTCACCTTCCGCGGCCGCCGGACCGACTGTGCCTTCCCCTGGGACGCCGTCCTCGCCGGCCAGCTCCGCCCGCCCGAGAAGCCGAAGCCCGCCCGCAAGTTCGGCGTCATCCAGGGCGGGAAGAAGGACTGACGAGCGGAAAGCTTCCCTCTCCCCCACCGGGTCCACCGGGGGAGAGGGTCAGCAGGATGAGGGGGCGACGCAGCGGACTGCGGACCTGCCACTCACGGCTTCTGGGAGGCGATCGCCTTCCAGGCCGACTCCGCCGAGTCCATCCCGGCCTTCGCCTGGCGGACGCGCGCGTCCGCCTCCGTCAGCGAGGCCTTCGCCCCGGCGACCTGCTCCTCGAAGGCCGCCCGTCGCTTCAGCTGCTCGGGCGACAGGGGATCCCGCCCGCCGTGGACGGCCTCCAGCTTCGCGCGCTCGCCCGACGCCACCGCGACGCGGACCGCGGCGTCGGCCTCGGCGCTGCGGGCCCGGGCGTGATCGTACGCGGCCTCGCGGAAGGTCCGCTCGGCCTTGCTGGTGGCGAGGTCGTGCTCGGCCTGCGCGCGGCGGGCGTTGGCGGGGAGCATCTGGTCGGCGTCGTGCGTCTCCTGGATCGCCTCGAAGCGCAGCTGCGCGATGACGAGGGCGGCCTCGTCCCGCTCGATCGCCGCCTCGGAGATCCGGACCTCGCGCTCGGCGGCCTTCTCCTCGGCCCGGCGCTCGGCGAGCGCCTGCCGGGCCGCGGCCTCCTCCTTGCGCGCCGCCTCGACCTGCTCGAGCCCCTTGCCGCCCAGGGCAGCCAGCTCCGCTTCGGGGACGGTCTTGATGGAGGTGCAGCCGGCGGCGAGGAGGAGGACGACGACGACGACGGAGGCGCGGCTCATGGCTCACCATCCCAGGGCGTGAGGACGATCTCGATGCGTCGGTTGACCTGGCGGCCGACCGGCGTGGCGTTGCTGCCGACGGGGCGGAACTCGGACTTGCCGACGGCCGCCATGTGGGCGGGGTCGACCCCCTTCCCCTCGAGGTAGCGGACCACGTGGGTCGCGCGGATCGCCGAGAGCTCCCAGTTGGACGGGAAGACCCGGGCCAGCTCGCCCGTGATCTTCAGGTTGTCGGTGTGCCCCTCGATGTCGACGCGTCGATCCTTCACCCCCGCGAGGACCTTCGCGATCTTGTCGAGCGCCGCCTGGCCCGCCGGCTTCACCTCGGCGCGCCCCGAGTCGAAGAGGACCTGATCGCTCACGTTGACGGTGATGCGCTGCCCCTGCCGCTGGACGTCGATCAGCTTCTTGTCCATCTCGTCCTTGAGCCCGGCGACCAGCGCGTCATAGGTCTCGCTCTTCCTCGCCAGCTCGGCGCGCTCCTGCTCGAGCTGGCTCTTCTCCGCGGTGAGCCGGCTGATGTCGGCCATCCGGTCCGCGACCGCCTTCTCGAGCCCCGAGAGCTCGTCCTTCAGCGTGCCCTTCTCTGCCGCCAACCGGGCCCGCTCGGAGCCGAGGTCCTGAAGGGCCTTCTCGAGCTCGGCGACCGCCCGAGCCAGGTCCTTCTTGCGCACGTTCTCCCGCTGGAGGGCGCTGTAGCAGTTGTCGGTCTCCGCCTTCTGCTGCTCCACGCGGGCCTTCGGCACGCAGCCGCCGGCGATCAGCCCGGCCGCAGCGATCACCGCAAGGGTCGCTTCGTTCCGCATCCCAGCCTCCTGGCGATCCCGTCCCGTGGCGCCGGACGCGGCGTCCGGAAGGGTCCCGGGACTGTACCCCCAGATGGGCGATAGCACCACGGGTTCAAGGGTTCGCGCGCAGGGCGCGAGGAGGCGACGTTTCCTCACACCGGCGCGCTCGGACCGAGCGCTGAAGGCCGGGACCGTGGGCGTGGCCCAGAGACACCAAAGGCCCCCCGGTTTCCCGGGAGGCCTTCGAGTGAGCGCGGAAGGAATCGAACCTTCAACCTATGGATTAAGAGTCCATTGCTCTGCCAGTTGAGCTACGCGCCCAGTTCTGCTTGGGATGGCTGAGGGGCGCCGTAATTACAGCGCCCGCTCCGACTTGTCAACGCCGACTCCACACCTCGCGGCGCTTTCGAGAGCGCGCCCGGAGGGACTCGAACCCCCGACCTGCGGCTTCGAAGGCCGACGCTCTATCCAGCTGAGCTACGGGCGCGAAATTTCACCGTCACCTTGCCCGCGGGCCGGCGCGAATTCAAACAGACCAAATGGGGTGAGCGGAGGGGCTTGAACCCTCAACCCCCGGATCCACAGTCCAGTGCTCTGCCAATTGAGCTACGCTCACCGTAAACCTGAAAGACAACCTGCGCGCCCGGAGGGAGTCGAACCCCCGACCCGCGGCTTAGAAGGCCGCTGCTCTATCCAACTGAGCTACGGGCGCTGAACCCTGAAGATACCAACGCCGTCGGCCTGACGCGCCAGACAACTGCCATCCCATCATTTCAAAGAATCGGGGCGGCCGGATTCGGACCGGCGACCTCCTGCGCCCAAGGCAGGCGCGCTACCAGGCTGCGCTACGCCCCGGAACTGCACCGCCGGGTACTACCCGCCCCGAAGGAACGCCCGTCTTTATTCTCTCGTCGGTCCTACGTCAAGGGGCGGAACGCTCGACGAGCCGCGCGACGTACGGGAGCAGCAGGCGGAAGGCCGCGCCGCGGTGGGAGATCGCGTCCTTCGCCGCGGGGGCCATCTCCGCCATCGTGACCGGCGCCGCGCCCAGGGCCGCCGTCGGCTGGGCCTCCGGGACGAAGAGCGGGTCGTAGCCGAAGCCCTCCGTGCCGCGCCGCGCGCGCCCGATCCGGCCCCGGCAGACGCCCCGCACCACGGCGAGGACGCCCCCGTCCGGCGACGCGAGCACGAGGACCGCGCGGTACTCCGCCCCGCGCTGGTCGTCCGCCTTCTCCGCCAGCCGGGCGAGGAGGAGGTCGTTGTTCGCCTCGTCCCTCGCGTGGCGCGGCAGGGCGCCGGGCTGGACCTCCTCGGACCAGCGGGCGCTCCGGACCCCCGGGGCGCCCCCGAGCGCGTCCACGCAGAGCCCTGAGTCGTCCGCCACGGCGTGGAGCCCGGAGAAGCGGGCCCACTCGACCGCCTTCTTGGCGGCGTTCTCCTCGAAGGTGTCGCCGTCCTCCTCCACCTCGGGCAGCGCGCGCCCGAGGTCCTCCGGGGAGACGACGCGGACCGGGAGGCCGGCGACGAGGCGGCGCAGCTCGCGCAGCTTGCCGGGGTTGGTGGTGCCGAAGAAGAGCTCCATCGCCCGCCCCTCCCCCTACTTGAGCGCGTGGTCCTGCGCGATCTTGAGCTTGGCGATGCCGGCGAGCGCCACCTGGAGCATCTTGTCGAGGTCGGCCTTCGCGAAGGGCTTCCCCTCGGCGGTCCCCTGCACCTCGACCAGCGTCCCCTCGCCGGTCGCCACCACGTTCATGTCGACCTCGGCGGTGGAGTCCTCGTCGTAGTCGAGATCGAGGCAGACCACGCCGTCGACGACGCCGACGCTGACCGCGGCCACGCTCCGCCGGATCGGATCCCTCGAGATGACCTTGTTGGCGAGCAGCTTGCGGGTGGCGAGCGCGAGCGCGACGAAGCCCCCGGTCACGGCCGCCGTCCGCGTGCCGCCGTCCGCCTGGAGGACGTCGCAGTCGAGCGTGATCGTCCGCGGCCCGAGGAGCGGCAGGTCGATCGCCTGCCGCAGCGCCCGGCCGATCAGCCGCTGGATCTCCAGCGTGCGGCCGCCCTGCTTCCCCTTCGCGGCCTCGCGGGCCATCCGCTCGTGGGTCGAGCGGGGGAGCATCCCGTACTCCGCCGTCACCCAGCCCGCGCCCGTCCCCTTCACGTGCGGGGGGACCTTCTCGTCGACCGACGCCGTGCAGAGCACGTGCGTGTCGCCGAAGCGCGCGAGGCAGCTCCCCTCCGCGTGCTTGCTGAAGCCAGGCTCGAGGACGATCTTCCGCAGCTCCCGGTCACCGCGTCCGCTCTTTCGCATGGCGCGGGGAGTAGCACGGCGGCGTGGGGGAGGTCACGCTGACGCTGCGGAAACCGCCCTGGCCGCCCCCTCCCCCTGCCCTCTCCCCCGGTGCGGGAGCGGAGGGCTACCGCATCGCGTGGCGATCGGCGGCGCGCCAGGCGGAGATCCCGTCGGCGATCGCCTCCGCGATCCGCTCCTGGTACTCCGGGCTCTTCAGGCGGGCCGACTCCGCGGGGTGGCTCAGGAACCCCAGCTCGAGGAGGACCGAGGGCATCCGCGCGCCGGCGAGGACGTAGAACGGGGCCTGCTTCACGCCGTCGTCGTCCGCGCCGGTCCGCTCGACGAGCCGCTCGTGGAGGAAGTACGCGAGCCGGGACGACTCGGTCAGCGCCGCCGCCGACTCCAGGTCCTGCAGGATGAAGCCGACGGGATCCCCCGCGTCGGCCAGCGCCTCCCCCGCCATCCGCGCCGCGTTCTCGCGCGCGGCCACCGCGGCGGCCGACGCGTCGGTGGCGTCCGCGGAGAGGAAGTAGGTCTCCACCCCGCGCCGGACCCGCCGCTGCTCGGCGGTCGGCATGGAGTTGAGGTGGAGCGAGACGAAGAGGTCGGCGCGCAGGGCGTTGGCGATGGTCGCCCGGTTCACGAGCGGCACGTCGATGTCGCCCGTCCGCGTGAGGACGACGCGCGCCCCGAGCTTGCGCAGGCGCGCCGCCACCTTCCGGGCGATCTCGAGCACGAGATCCTTCTCGCGGTCGCCCGCCGGCGACAGGGCGCCCTCCTGGTCCCCACCGTGGCCGGGGTCGACGACCGCGATGAAGGCGGGCGCGGCCACGGCCGCCTTCGACCCCGACGCGGGGGCCGTCTTGCCCGGCGCGGCGGACAGGAGCGCGAGGAGCGCGGCGGCGGCGGGGAGCGCGGGGGTCACGCGCCCACCTCGATCCGCGGGGGATCGCCGGCCAGCACCTCGCCGATCTCCACCGCGGCGACCCCGGCCGCCCCCAGCTCCGCGAGGAGCCCGGCGGCCGCGGCGGCGTCGACCGCCGCGAGGAGCCCGCCGTTGGTCTGCGCGTCGGCCAGCAGCAGGCGCGTCGTCTCGTCGACCCCGTCCTCGAACCGGACGTTCGGCTTCACCCAGGCGAGGTTGGCCTTCGAGCCGCCGGGGAAGATCCCCTGCTCGGCGAGCGGCCGGACCCCCTCGAGGATCGGCACCGCGCCGGCGCGGAGGCGGAAGGCGACGCCCGAGCCGGAGGCCATCTCCCAGCCGTGGCCGAGCAGGCCGAAGCCGGTGACGTCGGTGAGGGCGTGGACCTTCCCGCTCGCGGCGAGGAGCTCGCCGGCGGCCCGGTTGAGGGTGGCCATCAGCGCGACGACGCGCTCGACCAGGTCGAGCGGCGCCACGCCCCGCTTGATGGCGGTGGTGGCGACGCCCGTGCCGAGCGGCTTCGTGAGGAGCAGCCGGTCGCCTGGCCGCGCGCCGACGTTCCTCAGGATGCGCTCGGGGTGGACGATCCCGGTCACGGCGAGGCCGTACTTCGGCTCGGGATCGTCGATGGAGTGGCCGCCCAGGATCGACGCGCCGGCCAGGGACGCGGTGTCGGCGCCGCCGCGCAGCACCTCCCCGAGCTGGTCCATCGGGAGCGTGCCGACGGGCCAGGAGACGAGGTTGAGGGCGAAGAGCGGCCGGCCCCCCATGGCCCAGACGTCGGAGAAGGCGTTGGCCGCCGCGATCCGCCCGAACCAGTAGGGGTCGTCGACGACGGGGGTGAAGAAGTCGACCGTCTCCACGATCGCCTCGGAGGCGGAGAGTCGATACACCGCGGCGTCGTCGCTCGTCTCGGTGCCGACGAGCGCTCGGGGGTCCGCGCTGGGCTTCAGGTGGCGCAGCACGTGCGCCAGGTCCGCCGGGCGGATCTTGCAGGCTCAACCAGCGCCGTGGCTCAACGTCGTGAGCCGCGGCGTGACCTTCCCTTCCATGCCTTGGTGGTACCGGAGGCGGGCCGGCGACGCAACCCGCGGGCGGGACGGACGGCGCCCCTAACAGGCCCGAACGTAGCCGCGCTCGATCAGGCCGGCGATCGCCTTCGCCACCTCGACGTCGGGCTCCGGCGCCCGGTCGAGGATCGACTGGACCGTCCCGCCCGTCAGGACGGCCTGGAGGACGTCCAGCTCCCCCGGCCCGAGGTCGCGCAGCCTCGGCGCCATCGGCAGGGCCGCCTCGACCCTCACGTCGAGCCTCGGCAGGTGCGCGGACTGCGCTCGCCACTCGTCGAGCTGACGGAGCCCCTCCATGAGCAGCGCCTGCACCTCCTCGTCCGCGGTGGCGAGCGGCAGCGGATCGGGCGGCGGCACCAGCTCGAACGCGCCGCCGTCCCACGCCAGGAGCCGCCAGAAGGCCTTCCGGTCGCCGACGGCGGGGGCGGAGGAGAGGCGGCAGCCGGCGAGCCTCCCCTCGCGGAGGTCGATCCGCCCCTCCTCCTCGTCGCGCTTCAGGACGAGGACGCCCGACTTCCGCGCGCTCGAGACCATCTGGACCAGGTCCGGCAGCGGCACCTCCTCGAGCTTCCCCTGCAGCGCCGCCTGCGCGCGCGTGCGCGTCACGACGGCCGGGGGCGTCGCCTGCGCGCCGGCCGGGGCGGGGACCAGCTTCATGAGGGAGGTGCCGACGAGGACGCGGTCCCCCAGCGCCAGCTTCGCGCGCTTCACCCGCTGGCCGTTGACGAAGGTGCCGTTGGTGGAGCCGAGGTCCCTCACCGTCACCTCGGCGTCGGCGACCGCCAGCTCGGCGTGGCGCCGCGAGACGAGGTCCTCGGAGAGGACCAGCTCCGCGTCGCTCTCGCGGCCGAGGAGGACCCTCCCCTCGCCCGGGAGGGCGAAGAGCGTCCCCTGGTACCGCCCGCTCACGAAGAGGAGCGCCCAGCCGTGGTCCGGCGACGACACGCGGCGCTCGCTAGGGCGAGCCGGCGCCGGCGAGCTTCATGTACATCTCGGCGTTCCGGTTCCCCGGGGAGACGCGCAGCACCGCCTCCCACTGCTTCACCGCCTCGTCCTTGCGCCCGGCGGCGTAGTAGGAGAGCCCGAGGTTGAGCCGCGCGGGGAGGTAGTTCGGCGACTCCTTCACGCAGGCCTCGTACTCGTGGATGCCCGCCTCCCGCTCGCCCGAGTCGCGCAGCGCCCCGGCGAGCTGCGCGCGGATGTCGACGAACCCCGGCCCGAGCTCGAGCGCCTTCCGGTACTCGTGGATCGCCTCCTTGTAAAGCCCGGAGGAGAGGTAGACCGCCGCGATCTCGGCGTACATGTTGGCGAGCTTCCCCTGGACGAAGCGGTCGAGCTTGCCCGCGGAGGCGCCCGAGCGATCGAGCGCGTGCCGGTAGGCCTCCTGGGCCTCGCGGTAGTGGCCGGTGTCGTTGTACGTGACGGCGAGGTTGAGCGCGGCGTCCGTGTAGTTGGGGTTGATCCGGAGCGCCGCCTCGAAGGCCCGCTGCGCCTTCTGGTACTGCCCCTGCCCGTGGTAGATGACGCCGAGCATGTTGTAGACGTCGGCGAACGACTGGTTCTGCTCGACGACCGCCGTGAGGTACTGCTCGGCCGGCCCGTACTCCTTCTTGTTGAAGTAGCTGCGCCCGAGCGCGAGGGCCTCTTTCAGGGTGTCGTCCATGGCGCCATCCTCCGGTGTCGTCCAACGCGAGTCTACACCGGGTCACAGCCCACCGGTGATCCTCCAGCGCCCGCCCTCCTCACGGAGGTCCAGCCGGGCGCGCAGCCTCCGGGGCGGCCCCCCTCCGACCGCGAGCGCGTAGTCCTCGCCCACCTGGGCCGTCCCCCGCTCGATCCGGACCTGCCACGCGATCGGCACGAAGCGCGCCCGTGGCGAGGCGCCGAGGTCGGCGGCGAGCCGGCGCAGCAGCGCCGCCTTCCCCCCGTCGGGACCGCGGTAGTCGTCGGCGATCAGCTCCCGGTAGGCGGCCGCGTCCCCGTCGTCGAGCCCGTCGGCCCGGGCGGCGAGGACGGCGAGCAGCGCGGCGAGGCGCGGGAGGCGCGGCCCCTCCGGGCACCAGCCCGCGGCGCGGCAGCGCACCATCCGGAGCCGCTCGCGCCCCAGGTAGGCGAGCCGCACGGAGTGGCCGCGCCAGGCGACGTCGCCGTCGGCGTCGGCAGCGGCCACGACCTCGGCCCCCGCCCCGTCCTCCCGGACCAGCAGATCCGAGAAGCG
>DATIVK010000239.1:0-10732 GCA_035465955.1 Anaeromyxobacteraceae bacterium
GAGAGGCGCGCGACGAAGCCGCCGCGGGTCTTCTCGAGCCCGGCGGCGAGCGTCTTGCCCGCCTCGGCGGCCAGCTTCTTCCGCTCCTCCTCCTCGGCGCGGCGGCGCGCCTCCTCCGCCTCGCGCGCCGCTCGGGCGGCCTCCTCGCGGGCCCGCTCCTCCGCCTCCTCGCGCTCCCGGGCCTTCCGCTCCTTGTCGACCCGGTCGGCCTCCTTCTTCGCGGCGTACTCGGCCTTCTTGCGCGCCTCGGCCTCCTCCGCGGTCTCGCCGGCGGGGGGAGGGGGAGCCTGGACCTTCGCGCGAGGGGGCGCGGCGCGGGACGCCTCAGGGGCCTCGCGCTTCGGCTCGGCCGCGGGCTTCGGGGCCGGTGCGGCGGCCCCCGGCGCGCCCCGCCGCTTGCGGGCGAGCCGGACGGCGGCCACGACGACGAGGAGGGCGAGGGCGACGAGGATGCCGGCGCCGACGGCGTCGCTGGCGGAGAAGGCGAACGGGGACATCGCGGTGTGGGACCTCCGGCCGGGAAGGGAGTCGGTATAGGGCCCCGGCCCGGGGGTGTCAACGCGACGAGGCCTCGTCCCCTCTCCCTCACCGAGGGAGAGGGCCAGGGTGAGGGAGCAGGTGACCGTGGACTCGGGGCCGGCCTACCTTCTCCACTGCACCCAGACGCGCCGGCCGCAACCGTGGCAGCGGCCGCGCGGCGCGAGGCGGGGGACGGCGACGGCGGCGCCGCAGGCGGGGCAGTCGAGCCGTGTGCGGGTGACGACGCGCCAGAGGACGACGAAGCCGGTCAGCGCGATCATCCCGAGCAGGAAGAGGTTCCGGCCCGCTTGCGGCTGGGCGCAGGCCTCCGGCAGGATCGCGCAGGCGGTCACCGAGGCGGCGCCGTCGATGGCGAGGAAGATGGACGGCGGCACGGCGAGCACGCCGAGGATGACGACCATCACCTCGCCGAGCGTGAAGGGCTTGCGCCGGGCGACGTAGACCACGCTGCCGGCGACGGCGCCCCAGCCCTCGAGCGAAGGGATCGGTGAGAGCGGCGTGGTGGCCGCCTCGGCCAGGGGCCCGAGGTCGACGCCCGAGCGGGGGGCCACCGGCGGGACCATCGCCCGGATCCGCTCGACGGCGGCCCGGGCCTCCTCGTCGTTCCCGGCGAGCGGCTCGAGCTTGTCGAGGGCCGCCTCGCGGGCGGCGTGCCAGGCGGCGACCGCGCGGCTCGCCGACTCCTCCCACTCCGCGCGGGAGCGGGCCGCCGCCTCCGCCAGGTCGGCCGCCTCCTGCGGGTCGGCCTTGCGGCGGCGCAGGGGGCGCACGATCAGCCGCGCGGGGACGAGGGCGAAGTAGAGCGCCGCGAAGGCGACGAACATCACGAGCAGGAAGGGGTGCGGGCCGACCCGCGCCACGACGGCGGCCATCGACGCGACCGCCGTCACGACGAGCCCCACGCCGATCGGGGAGAGCGGCCGCAGGTCGCCCGGGAGGCT
This sequence comes from Anaeromyxobacteraceae bacterium, assembly GCA_035465955.1. Lineage (GTDB taxonomy): Bacteria > Myxococcota > Myxococcia > Myxococcales > Anaeromyxobacteraceae > DATIVK01. Next base: position 1,482 of record DATIVK010000239.1, read on the forward strand.
GCCCGCCCGCTCGGCGAGGAGGCCGCGCGCCGCGAGGTCCCACGCGTCCATCCAGGCGGCGATCCTGGACGTGGCGCTGCGGAGGCCTGGATGCTGTGCGTAGGACACGCTCGCTCCCCTTCTTCGTGGGCGTGCCCCGCCGTCCTAGGCGGCCGACGCCTCCCGCGCCCGCTCGGAGAGGCGCACGCTCACCAGCTTCGAGACGCCCGGCTCCTGCATCGTCACCCCGTAGAGCGTGTCGACCATCTCCATGGTCCGCTTGTTGTGGGTGATCAGGATGAACTGGGAGCCCGACGACATCTCCCGGACGATCTCGTTGTACCTGCCCACGTTCGCGTCGTCGAGGGGGGCGTCGACCTCGTCCAGGAGGCAGAACGGCGTCGGCTTGATGAGGAAGATCGCGAAGATGAGCGCGACGGCGGTGAGCGCCTTCTCGCCGCCGGAGAGGAGGTTGACGCTCTGGAGCTTCTTCCCGGGGGGCTGGGAGAAGATCTCGACGCCGCCCTCGCCGTCGCCGCTCTCGTCCTGCGTGAGGACGAGCCCCGCGCGCCCGCCGTTGAAGAGGCGGGGGAAGACCTGCTGGAACTTCTCGTTGACCCGGTCGAAGGTCTCGCGGAAGCGCTCGCGGCTCGCCCGGTTGATCTTCACGATCGCCTGCTTGAGGTCGGCGAGCGACGCCTCCAGGTCCTTCTTCTGCTCGCCGAGGAAGGCGTGCCGCCGCGCGAGGTCGTCGTACTCCTCGATGGCGGTGAGGTTGATGGCCCCCATCCGCTCCGCCGAGCCCTTGAGGTCGTCGAGCCGCTCGCGCTCGGCGTCGCCGGGCGGGCGCTCGAGGTGGAAGCGGGCGACCTCCCACTTGAGCTCCACCTGGCAGCGCTCGTGCGTCTGCTCCTCGAGGTGGGTGAGCGCGAGCGCCTGCTCGCGCACCGTGAGCGCCGCCTCGGAGGCGTCGTGGGCGGCCTCCTCGGCCCGCCGGCGGACGTCGCGGATCTCCGCCTCGCGGCCGCGCGTGGCGATGGCCACCTGCTCGTGCGCAGCGCGGGCCTCGGCGAGGGCCTCGCGCACCTTGGCGAGGTCGGCCTCGAGCCGGCCCAGGTCCAGCCGGCTCCCCTCGACGCGGCCGCGCAGCTCGCCGGCCCGGGCGTTCTGCTCGGAGAGGGTGGTGAAGAGGCGGGCGCGGCGCTCGTCCACCTCGCGGCGGGTCTCCTCGACGCGCCGCAGGGAGGCCCCGATCGCCTCGCGGCGCTCGGCGTCGGCGGCCACCTTGACCTTGAGGTTCAGCACCTCGGCGGTGAGGGCCTCGCCCCGCTGCTTGAGCGCGTCGAGGCGCCCGTTCAGCTCGCGGGTCCGCTCCTCGACGCGCGTCTGCTCCGCCTCCGCGGTCGCGGCGCCGAGCCGGTGCTCCTCCTCCTCGCGGGAGAGCGCGGCGAGCGCGTCGTCCAGCTGGGCCCGCTCGGCCTCGAGCTGGCCGATCCGCTCGGCCACGCGCTCCAGCTCCTCGCCGAGCCGGGCGAGATCCTTCTCCTGGTCGCGCAGCGCGAGGTCCTTCTCGTGCCCGTCCTTGTCGAGGGTCTTGAGGGCCGCCTCCAGCTGGAGCAGCCGGGCCTGGAGGGTGCGGTGGCGCTCCTGGGCGAGGGCGAACTCGGCCTCGAAGGCGCGCACCACGTCCTCGAGCTCCTGCACCTCGCGGCGGCGCTGGAGGGCGCCGTGCCCCTCGCCCTCGAGCGGGCCGCCGGTCACGACGCCCCACGGGTCGAGCACCTCGCCGTCGAGGGTGACGAGCGTCCGCTTCTGCGCCGACGACTGCCAGATCTCCAGCGCGCTCGGCAGGTCGCGGACGATCACCGCGTCGCCGAGGAGGAAGCGGGCCACCTTCTCGTAGGAGGGGTCGAAGGTGACGACGTCGAGGCAGGCCGCGACGACGCCGGGGTGGTTGCGGTCGATCTCGGGCGGCGGCTGCCCGGCGTCGACCAGGCGGGCCATCGGGATGAGCGACGCGCGCCCCTCGGCCGCCGTCTTCAGGTAGTCGATCGCCTCGACCCCCTGCGAGTGGCTCTCGACGATGACGTACTGGAGCCGCTCGCCCAGCACCGCCTCGACCGCGGTCTCGTACTCGGGGGGCGCGCCGACCACGTCGGCCACCAGCCCGAAGATCCCCCGGTCGCGCGCCTCGGCCTGCCCCGCGCGCGTCATCAGGCTGCGGACGCCGCGGCCGTACCCCTCGTAGTTGCGGACGATCTCGAGGAGGCTCTGGAGGCGCGAGCGCTTCTCGGCCAGCTCCTCGCGCAGGGTGATGAGCTTGGCCTCGTTCTGGATGAACTCGGAGCGGGTGCGGTCGAGCAGCTCCTCCTGGGCCCCGCGCTGCTCCTCCAGCCGGAGCTTGAGCTGGCGGGTCTGGCCGAGCTTCTCCACGTGCTGCGTGCGCGAGCCGTCGAGGGTGCTGGCGCGGTGCGCGAGGTCGTCGGCCTCGGCGCGGTTCTTCTGGTGGCGCGCGCGGAGGTCGATCCGCTGCTTCTCGACCTGGGCGAGCTCGCTCTTCGCGGAGGCGGCGCGGGAGAGGGCGCCCGAGCCCTCGCCGCGGATCCGGTCGAGCTCCGCCTGGACCTGCCCCTGCTCGATGGCGAGGGCGCGCACCGCCGCCTCGGTCTCGGCGAGGCGGCCGTCGTCGGCGCCGGCGAGGCTCTGTAGCCCTTCCCGCTGTCCGTCCAGCGCCTCGCGCTCCTGCGAGAGGGCCTCGGCCTGGGCCTTGAGCGCCTCGACCTCGTCGGCCTGGGCGCGGGTGCGGCCGGCGATCTGCTCGAGCTCGCGGGCCGCGGCCTCGACAGACACCTCGTTCACCCGGGCGGCGCTCGCGAGCTCGTGCTCCTGCGCGGTCAGCTCCTGGAGGCGCGCCTCGCCCTCGGCGAGCCGGCCACGGTCGGCCTCGGTGGCCGCCTCGAGCTCGGCGATCCGGGCGGACAGCTCGGCCGCCTCGCGCGCGAGCCCGGCGTGGCGCTCCTCGGCGGCGCGGCGGGTGGCGGTCAGCTCCAGGAAGCGCGCGGCGGCGGCGCGCAGCTCGAGCTCCCGGATCTCCGCCTTGATCGCCTTGTACTTCTCGGCGCGCCGGGCCTGCCGGTTGAGGCTCTCCAGCTGCTTGCCGAGCTCCTGGACGATGTCGGCGACGCGCGTGAGGTTCTGCTGCGTCGCCTCCATCTTCCGCTCGGCCGCCTCGCGCCGCTTCTTGTACTTCGTGATGCCGGCCGCCTCCTCGATGATGGCGCGGCGGTCCTCGGGGCGGGCGGAGACGATCTGGCCGATGCGCCCCTGCTCGATGATCGAGTAGGCGGTGCGCCCGACGCCGGAGCCGAAGAAGATCTCGTTGATGTCGAGCAGGCGGGCGGCGACGCCGTTGACGACGTACTCCGACTCGCCGGTGCGGAAGAGGCGGCGCCCGACCGTGATCTCGCCGAAGCCCTGGAACGCGGTCGGCAGCTCGCTCGGCCGGTCGTTGACGAAGGTGAGCATCACCTCCGCCATCGAGAGCGGCGGCTTCGACTCCGACCCGTTGAAGATCACGTCCTCCATCGAGCGGCCGCGGAGCTGGCGCGCCGACTGCTCGCCGAGCACCCAGCGGATGGAGTCGGCCACGTTCGACTTCCCGCAGCCGTTCGGCCCGACCACGCCCGTCACCCGGTCGTCGAAGACGACGGTGGTCCGGTCCATGAATGACTTGAACCCGACGATATCGAGCCGCTTGATGCGCATGGTCGGCAGGGGTAGCACACCCCATGGGCCGTTTCAATCCAAGCCTATGAAGACACGGGGTTTTATCCGCTTCCGGCCCCCTGTTCGGAGGGGCCCGGAAAGAATTCGCCCATCAATACGCGGCGTTGCGTGACGTGCGATGTAGGGTCATGCCCGTCGGGGGCCGGGCCCTTTTTTCCGGACGCAGTCCCGATCATCTAGACTCCACGCGCGATGGGTCTCCTCCTCCGTCTCCTCCGGGACACCGGCCTCGCGCTCGTCGGCTCCGCCCTCCTCGGCGCGTTCGTCACCCGCGGCGTCGATGCGCTCGGCGCCGAGCACGTCTCGTCGCTCCGCCTCGCCTTCACCTGGGCCGTCCCCGTCGAGCTGGCGCTGGTGGCCGCCGCCGCGTGGGTCTACACGCTCCGCTTCCGGCGCGCGCTCGCGCGGGCCTCCTCGCTCACGCGCGAGGAGGCGGTCGCCGCGGCCGTCTCGGCCCACCGCCTCCCCATCCGCATGGGGCTCACCGTCCTCGGCGTCGCGTCGGCCGCGGTGCTCGCCGTCTCCTGGCCCGCCCTCGACGGGGACGCGCCGGATCTCGCCTGGGCGGGGATCGGCGTCGGCGTCGCGACCGCGCTGCTCGCGGCGATGCTCAGCTACTCCGCCTCGGCCTCGGGGATCGCCGGCGAGATCGAGGGGCTCGGCCCGGCGGCCGAGACGAGCCTGCGCGGCAGCGTCCGCTTCAAGATCCTGGTGGTCTGCGTCGGCGTCTTCTGCGTCGCGCTCCTCCTCGTCGGCCCGACGGGCTACGCCCGCTACCGCGCCGACACGGACCGGGACCTCGTCGGCGCCGCCCTCACCGCGCAGGAGGCGGCCGCGCAGGCGGTGGGCGAGGACGGTCGGGGCGCCGAGACGCCCCCCGCGCTCCAGGCGCAGGCGGTCTACGGCGTCAGCCACTTCCCGACGGCCGTCCTCGGCGCGCGCGGCGAGGTGCTCGCGCGCGCGGGCGCCGAGGGACGGGCCGGGGCGCGGACCGTCGCCTTCACCGGCGCCCTCGGGGCCGGGACGCTCAAGCGGGTGCGCGGCGGCTGGCTGGTCTCGACGCGCACCCCGGGCGGCAGGACCCTGGTGTCGATGGTGGACGAGTCGCTGCTCTGGCGTCGCCGGCGGGAGTTCGTGGGCGGCATGGCCGAGACCGGCGTCGCGGTCTTCCTGGCGGCCGCGCTCCTCGCCTGGTTCGCCGCCCGGTCCATCACCCACCCCTTCCGCACCCTCGGGCGCGCGGCCGACCGGATCGCGGAGGGCGACCTGACGGCGAGCCCGCCGAGCCTGACGCGCGACGAGATGGGGCTCATCGCCACCGACTTCCGCCGCATGGCCGGCGGCCTCCGCACGCTCCTGCGCGACGTCCGCGCGGCGAACGAGGAGGTGGCGCTCGGCGCCCGCGAGGGGCAGGCGATCGCGGAGCGGGTCCGGGACGGCGCGCTCGAGCAGCACGCGACCGTGGTCGCGGTGGACGGCGCCGTGGAGGCCATGGAGGGCTCGATGGGGCAGGTGACGCGGGGCATCGACGCGCTCCACGCCTTCCTCGAGCAGACCACGGGGCTCGCGAGCGAGACCGCGGCCGCCATCGAGGAGGTCCGCCGCAAGGGGGTCGAGCTCGAGCGGGCGGTGGCGACGACGCTGTCGGACGTGTCCCGGCTCTCCTCGGCGGGGCGCGAGGCCGAGCAGCAGCTCTTCGAGCTGGAGTCGCTCGCGACCGACGCGGGCAGCGGCCTCTCCTCGGTCCGGTCGTCGGCGACGGCGGTGGAGCAGTCCGCCGGCCAGGGCGAGGCCAACGTCGAGGCGGTCGCCCGCCTGTCGGAGCACGCGTCGGGCGTCGTCCTCGAGACGGTCCACGGCATCGAGACCCTGCGCGCTGCCGTCGGCGACGCCCACCGGCGGATCAGCGTGCTCGGGCGCCGGTCCGACGACATCGAGCAGGTGGTCGACTTCATCGCGGAGGTGGCCGGCCGGACGAACTTGTTGTCCCTGAACGCGTCCATCATCGCCTCGCAGGCCGGCGAGCACGGCAAGGCGTTCGCCGTCGTGGCCGACCAGATCCGCGAGCTGGCCGCGCAGATCTCCCGCTCCACGAAGTCGATCGGCGACATCGTCCACTCGGTGCGCGAGGAGGTCGAGGCGACCACCGCCCTCATCGACCGCGGCGACGCCCTGGCGGGCGAGGGGGTGCAGCTCGCGCGGAACTCGTACGAGGCGCTCACCCTCATCCAGCGCTCGGCCACGGAGGGGCGCGACGCCGCCGGCGGGATGCGCCGCGCGGCCGAGGCGCACGCCAACGCCACGCGCGACGTGGCGCGGCTCGTCCAGTCGATCGCCGACGGCTCCCGCGCCGTCACCTCCGCCGTGCAGATGGTGGGGCGGAGCGTCGCGGGCGTCGAGACGGTGGCCCGGAGCGTCGGCGCGATGTCCGGCGAGCTGGGGCGCGCGCTCGACGGGCAGGCCAGCGGGGCGGGACGGCAGCTGGAGAACGCCGGTCGGCTCGAGGCGCTGATCGCCGACACCATCCGGGCCGCGAAGGACCACTCGACGGCCAACCACCGGGTCCGCGCGTCGCTGCGCTCCCTGTCGGCGCGCGCCGGCGAGCACGAGGCGGCGGTGGTGGGGCTCTTCGCCGTCGCGGAGCAGCTCGGGCGCGAGGCGCGGATCCTCCAGGAGCGGATGGCGCGCTTCAAGCTGGGCTGATCCTCCGCCGGCCCCGGGCGCGCCTGGCTACTCCGAGCGCTGCGGGCGCGGCAGCCGCATCCGCGGGGGGCGCCCGGCCGGGAAGAGGGGATCGGCCCCCGTGGGCTCGGCGACCGGGGGCTGCGGGGGCGCGCCGGCGTCCGGCCCCATCGCCCCCGCGGGCGGGCTGAAGCTCCCCGGGACGCCCGCCGTGGAGACCGGGCGGGCCTGCGGGCTGCCGAGGCTGCCGTAGAGCTGGAGCCGGTAGAAGCCGTCCTTGCCGCGGGCGCCCCGGAGCGCGAGGTCGAGCAGCGCCTTGAACGGCGCGTTCCCGGGGCGATCGAGAAAGGCGTCGGCGATCCGCACGCCGAGCTTCCCGTAGATCGGCGAGGAGGCGAGCCTCGCCTGCGGGACGAAGTAGAGCCCGTCGGCCTTGAGCTCCGCGTCGCCGTCGCGGGCCTGGAGCTTCTCGAAGGTGCCCTTGCCCTCGGCGAAGACGAGGTCCGTCGAGAGCGCCCCGAGCCCCACGCGCGGGATGCTGAGCGGCTGGCTCATCCCCGGGAGCGGGAGCTGGCCGCCGTTCACCCCCGCCTCGGCGACCGCGAGCTCGACGCGCCCCGTCGGCTTGGCGGCCGGCTCCTTCGGCAGCGTCACGTCGACCGCGCCGGAGAGGGTCCCGAGCAGCTCCAGCCGCAGCGCCTGGCGCAGGGGGGCGGCGCGGGCCAGGTCGATCCCCTTCAGCGTGGCGGCGACGCGGCGGTCCCGGTCGCCGACGTCGGCCGTCCCCTCGATCCGCCCGTCCCAGAGCCGGACGTCGTAGGAGACGCTGGCGCGGCCGACGAGGAGCGGCAGGAGCCGGAACGAGACGGCGACCTCGTCGAGCGACAGGCGGAGGCCCGCCCGATCCTCGAGGACCACGTCGGTGGCGCGCATCCCGACGATCCCCGCGGGCCCCACGTCGGCGGAGTCGACCTGCCAGCCGCGGGCGCTCGCCTCGAGGATGAGCCGCTCCTTGAGGGCCTCGACCGGAAAGGTCTGGCGGAAGGCCAGCACGAAGGCGAGGACGAAGAACGCGCCGTAGCCGAGCCGCGGCTTCCAGACGTTCCAGTCGAGCTGGCGGAGGCGGGAGAGCGAGAGGTTCACGGTCAGCCCTTGAGCGCGTAGTTGGAGACCACCACGGTCGCGTCGACGACCTTGGGGTCGTCGGAGCGCGTGGCGACCCGGATCCGGCGGACGCGGACCACCCCCTGGCCGCCCTCGAGCGCCTGGAGGAACCGCCCCAGCTTCGCGGGATCGATGCGCGGGAGGCTCACCTCCACGCTCTCGGCCGTGATGCCGTCGGCGTCCTCGGGGCTGCCCGAGGGGCGCAGGTCGCCGACCTCGACGCCGAGCGCCTGGCCGGTCTGCGAGACGTGCGTCATGATCGGGACGTTCTGGGCCTTGAGGCGCGCCTCGAGGGCGTGGCGCTCGGCCTGGGCGCGGCGGTACCCCTCGGCGAGCTGCCCGACCTGGGAGAGGACGCGCGTCTTCTCCTCGATGCGGCGCTGGCTCGCCGTGGTCGCCATCGAGATCCGCGTGACGACCATGAGGACGACGAACGCGAGCACCGCGGCGCCCGCGACCGAGACCATCACGCGCTCGCGCTGCGTGAGCCGACCGAACCACGCCTCCGCCTGCGCCCGGACGCGGCCGAGCCACGCGCCGGCGTCGGCGGCGAGCTTCCGGAGCTGCTCCATCACGGCCTCCTCCCGGGCTCATGGGCCCCCTCGACGCAGGTGAGCGAGGCGTCGGCGGAGAACTCGAACTTCGCCTCCGCGCCGCGCCGACGCGCGCCGCCCGAGCGCGCGTCCCCGAAGCAGCGCGAGCCGCGCAGCGACGAGACCAGCTTGTCCACGTTCTCCGCCGCCTCGGTCGTCCCCTGCACGTGCAGCTTGTCCCGCGTGATCTCCACGCGGTCGAAGCGGAGCTGGACCCCCTCCGGCAGCTTGTCGGTCAGCTCCGCCAGCACCTCGACGGCGGTCACCTTCGGGATGGCGGCGGTGGCCGTGCCGCGCCCCTTGAGCGTCTGCACGGCGACCTCGTAGTTGTCGATGCACTTTCCGAGGATCTTCTGCTCGGCCTCGCAGAGCGCCCGGTCGAGCGCGGCCTCCTGGCGGGAGAGCGCCCAGGCCTGGACGCCGGCGCCGACGATGGCGAGGACCACCACCAGCGCCGCCTGCACCCCGAGCCGGAGGATCCGCCCCTTGAGGTGCTCGAAGTCGCGCGTGTAGGCGAGGTCGCCGCGCCGGAGGTTGAGGCGCCCGGCGCGCCCGCCCAGCTGCCCGCGGAGCGCGAGCGACAGCGCCAGGGTGTAGCCGGGGACCTCCCGCGCCGGGATCCCGTCCGCGGCCGGGCCGGCCAGGGCGAGGGGCGAGACGGGCCCTTCCACCTCGGCGCCGAGCAGCTCCGGCAGCCCCGGGAGGCGCCCCAGCTCGCCGGCGAGGAGGAGGCCGGCGATGGGGCGCGCGGGGCCGCGGGCCCTCCAGGCGCGGAGCGTGGCGCGCAGCTCGCGGACGAGCGGGACGAGCGCGCGGCGCAGCGTGTCGGTCGCGAGCGGGTCGGACGCCTTCGCCGCGAGATCCTCCGGGAGCGGCGCCCCGAGGGAGGCCGCGAGCAGCGCCTCGCCCTGCTCCTCGGTGACCGACAGCTCGCGAGCGAGGGCGCGGGCGAGGTGCCCGCCGCCGAACGCGACCGTCCGCGCCGCCTCGCAGCTCCCTCCCGACACGACGCAGAAGCTGGTCCGCTCGCTGCCGACGTCCACGATC
>DATIVK010000240.1:0-7280 GCA_035465955.1 Anaeromyxobacteraceae bacterium
CGCGGGCGCGAGCCGCGGTCCCGGCGGAGGCGCTCGCGCTGGCGGGCCCGGCCGCCCCGGCAAGGGCGGGCGCCGGCCGCCCAGGCGGCCCTGAGGCGCCTCCTACTTGGCCTTCGGGGCCGCCTTGCCCTTCTCGAAGACGACGCCGTCGCCGTACTTCGCGACGATCGCCTTCTTGGTCTTGAGCCCCGTCATGTCGATCACGAAGGTGGGCACGCGCCGCGCGCGCCGGTCGGCGGCCCAGCGGGTGATCTCCTCGCGCTGACGGGCCGTGCGCCCGCGCGCCCCGCGGGTCGCTCGCCCCCCGCGCGCGGAGGTCGCGGCGGCGACTCCCGCGGCGAGCTCCGCCTCCAGCCGCTCGGCGGCGAGGCGCGCAATCGCCTTTGCGATCTGCTTCGACGCGCGAGCCACGACGGCCTCCATCGCCTGGAGGACGACTGCGTCGATAGAATTGGGGGCGGCGGTGCGGGCCATGGCGTCCTCCGGCTGAACGTAGCGCGTTGATTTGGATTGCCGCGATCGCGCGATCAATTGAACGAGCGGCTCGACACTCGCTCTACCCCATTCTTTGCCGTGCGCAAAGTCCAATTTTCCTGCTATGAGGGCGCTGCGGCCCTCTGGCGAAACGGCAGACGCGCTCGACTCAAAATCGAGTGGGGCCAACCCCCGTCCCGGTTCGAGTCCGGGGAGGGCCACACCGCGCGCGGCCTCGTCCCCCTTGCGGGACGGGGCTGCGCGCGTGTATCCATGCCGGCTCACCGGCTCCTGGAGCGGCCATGTACAACCTCGTCATCAGCCTCGCCGCCGGACTCGCCGTCGGCCTCGCCGTCGCGCTCACGACCCAGCTGGGCGCCGTCGCCGCGATCATCCCCGGCCTCGTCGTCGCCGTCGCGGCGTACCTCGTCCTCGTGAGGCGGTCCTGGAAGCAGCTCGAGGCCATCTTCGACGGGGTCCAGAAGGAGCTCCAGGCGCAGCGCGTCGACAAGGCGCTCCAGCTCCTCCAGTCGGGCTTCCGCCTCGCCCCGTGGCAGTTCCTCGTCGCCTCCCAGCTCCACTCGAACATCGGGATCCTCCACTTCGTGAAGGGCAACGACGAGGCCGCGCTGCCGCACCTCGAGAAGAGCTTCACGCGCAACTGGATCGCCCGCGCGATGCTCGGCGTCGCCAAGTACCGCGCCCGCGACCTCGCCGGCATGACCCGCGTCCTCGACGAGGCCGTGAAGGTCAACAAGAAGGAGGGGCTCCTCTGGCAGGTCTACGCGTGGATCCTCGAGAAGGAGGGGCGCCACGCGGACGCCGTCTCCCTGCTCGGGCGCGCCGTGGACGCCAACCCCGCCGACGAGAAGCTGAAGACTTCGCTCCAGGCGCTGCAGAACGACAAGAAGCTGAAGCTGGGGAAGCTCTACGCCGAGCAGTGGTTCCAGTTCCGGCTCGAGGCCGTGCCGCAGAACCTCATGATGCCGGGCTACCGCCCCGGCCGTCGCGCCATCTTCCGGCCTCGTTGAGCTCGCGCTCCACCCGGGAGCGCCTCAGACACCTCAGCTTCCGCCGTGGCCGACGCTGACGCTCCCTCCCTTCAGGATCAAGGGGACGCGCCGCTCCCCACCCGACAGCTCGAGGAAGCGCTGCATCGCGGCAGCGTCCTTCTTCACGTCGAAGAACCTGACCTCGTACCCCTTTGCGCCGAAGTCCACACGGGCGGCGTTCGTGTAGGGTCAGGTGTGCTTGCCGTAGATCTCGACGACCTCGGACATGGTCCACCTCGTTCGAGGCAAATCTAGTCGCTTCCCGGCCGCGCCGCTCTCCGGTCGCCGAGTCCTGCCGGGAGGTCCCGCAGGGGGCACTCCCCTGCTTGACCACCAGACCGGGGACTGACGTCTACGCCCCAACTCAATAGACTGCTGCACTGGGGGAGGTTGCATGGCCGATGGCGGCGATGCAGCGCAGACCCGGACTGCGCCGTCGGTGAAGGAGGCGGTCGCATCCGGGGACGCACAGGTGGGCGATCGGACGGTCTCCGACGCGCTGCTGGGGCTGCGCATCGTCGCGGCGGAGCTGCGCGCCGAAGCGCTCGACGACCGTGGCGTCCACCTCGACCCCGCGCGCGTCCTCGACGCCGCGCGCCGCGTCGAGGCCCTCACCTCCGAGATCCTCGACGCCGTGGGGCTCACCGCGTCCGAGCCGGTCCCGCACGCGGTCGCTCGCCGCCCGGTGGCCCGCCCGCGCATCCTGGTCGTGGACGACGACGCCGACCTCCGCGACACCCTGCGGCTCGTGCTGGAGCCGGGGTACGAGGTCCTCGGCGCCGACGACGGCGAGGCCGCGGTCGAGGTCGCGCGGGCGGAGCTGCCCGACCTGATCGTGATGGACCAGTTCATGCCGCGCCTCGACGGCCTCGGCGCGCTGGAGCGGCTCCGGGCGGACCCCGTCACGGAGGACATCCCCGTCATCCTCGTCTCGGCCAGGGCCGACGAGTCGATCCGCGTCCGCGCGCTGGACCTCGGCGCGGTGGACTTCCTGACGAAGCCCTTCTCCGAGCAGGAGCTTCGCGCCCGGCTCGACCGGACGCTCCGGCTGGTGCGCAGCCAATCGGTCCTGAGGGAGCTCGCGCAGACCGACCCCCTCACCGGGCTCGCGAACCTCCGCGCGTTCCGCGGCCGGATGGCCGAGGAGGTGAAGCGGGCACGCCGCTACCGCACGCCCCTCACCTGCGTCATGGCGGACATGGACTACCTCAAGGCGATCAACGACCAGCTCGGCCACGCCGCGGGCGACCTCGCCATCAGCGCGGTGGCCCGGATCGTCGCCGAGGAGCTCCGCGAGACGGACTTCGGCGCGCGCTACGGCGGCGACGAGTTCGTCCTCCTCCTGCCCCACACGACCCGGGAGGAGGGGCGCGTCTTCGCCGAGCGGCTCTGCGCCCGGATGCACGGGACGCCCCTCGAGATGGGCGGGCGCCGGATCCTGCTCGGCGCCTCCTTCGGCGTCGCCGAGCTCGGGGAGGCGAACCACGGGGATCCGGGCGAGGAGCTGCTGCGCGCGGCGGACGCCGCCCTCTACGACGCCAAGCACGCCGGGCGAGGACGCGTCGCGGTCGCCGGGGAACCGTCGTAGACTGCCGCCCGCGTGAAGCCCCCACGGATCCCTGCCCTCGAAGCCGCCGCCCTGGCGCTCGTCACCGCCTGTGCCCACGGCGCCCCGCGCGCCACGCCTCCCGTCGCGGCGGTCGCCGTCCCGGCACCGGCCACGCCGTCGCCTCGCGGCGCGGTCCCCGCGCCGGCGCCGGCGCCCCCCGTCCCTCCACGGGTCACGGGGCGGGTGTCGCTCGCCGCCGTCGGGGACGTCCTGATGCACGACGCGGTGAAGCGCTCCGCCACCACCCACGGAGCGGGGGCGCCGAACGGCGGCTACGCCTGGCTGTTCGAGCCGGTGGCGGACCTCCTCTCCCGCGCCGACGTCGCCTTCGCGAACCTCGAGACCCCCATCGCGCCCGGGAAGGGCGGCGGGACGAGGGAGTTCGTCTTCAACGCCTCGCCCGACGTCGTCCGGGCGCTCCAGCGGAGCGGCGTCGACCTCGTGTCGGTCACCAACAACCACGCCTTCGATCAGGGGCGCCCCGGCTTCGAGGAGACGCTCGCCGTCCTCGATCGACTCGGGATGCGGCGCGCCGGTGCGGGGCCAGCCGACAGGCCGGAGGGGCCGGAGTGGGTCGAGGTCGGCGGGCTCCGGATCGCGGTCCTCGCCTGGGCGCACTTCTTCAACCAGGACGGCAACGAGTGCCCCACCGGCCGCAGGGCCGGCGCGGCCCCTTGCCTCCGGGCGGCACAGCTCGACCGCGACCGCGCCGTCGAGGCCGTGAGGGCGGCGGCGCGCGCGGCGGACGCCGTGGTGGTGTCACTCCATTGGGGGGACGAGTACCAGCAGCAGCCTCGCGCCGACGACGTGGAGCTCGCCCACCGGCTCGCCGAGGCGGGGGCCGCCGTGATCATCGGGCACCACCCGCACGTGCTCCAGCCCATCGAGCTCTACCGGCGTCCCGACGGACGCACGACCGTCATCGCCTACTCCCTCGGCAACTTCGTCTCGAACCAGTCGCGCGGCTACGTCTACGGCGTCACGCCGGAGCGAGCGGCGGCCACCCGCGACGGCGCGCTCCTCGAGGTCGACCTGGTCCGCACCGACTACGGCCGGGGCGTGGTGCAGGTCGACGTCGGGGGAGCCGGCTACGTCCCGCTCTGGACCGAGAACGACACGGCCGAGATCGACGCGCGGAGGGAGCCGGGGCGGCGGCCGCGCATCCGGGTCGTCGCGGTCGAGCGCGCCCTCGCCTCGGCGCGCGCGGCCCTCCTGGCCATGCCCGACCCGGTCCCCGCGGACCGCCAGCCGGAGTGGGTGCGGCTCCGCAGAGCCGAGGCGCTCCTGCTCGCCCGCAAGGAGGCCATCGGGAGGGTGCTGGGAGCCGATCTGGAGCGGTCGGTGCCGCCCCCACCTCCGCCCGCCCCCGGGACGGCGCCCGCCGCGGCTACCCCCGCTCCGGCGCCGTGACGGGACGCGCGTGGCCCGTGTCGGGCGGCTGGAGATCCGGCCGCGCCGGGACCTGCAGTTCCACCAGCTCGATCCCGAGCCGCTGGGCGTACTCGAAGATCCGCTCGTCCCGGTAGAACTCCCCGAAGACGATCCGCCGCGCGCCGGAGTTGGCGATCAGCTTGAAGCAGGGCCAGCAGGGCGACGCCGTCGTGTAGATGGTCGCCCCCTCGATGGCGACGCCGTTCTTGGCCGCCTGGATGATCGCGTTGGCCTCCGCGTGGACGGTGGCGACGCAGTGCCCATCTTCCATCATGTGCCCCACCTCGCTGCAGTGGGGGAGGCCGCGGATCGAGCCGTTGTACCCGGTGGAGAGGATCGTCTTGTCCCGCACCAGGACGGCCCCCACGTGCTTGCGATCACAGGTCGCACGCGTCGCGACGACGCGCGCGATGTTCATGAAGTACTCGTCCCAGCTGACGCGGGTGTCCATTCTTCCTCCGGCCGGCGCGAGGCGCCGGCGCCACATGGTAGCCGAACTCCGACCCGGCGCCGCCGCCGGCTGCTAGGATTCCCTCGATGATCGCGTCGCCGCTCCTGCTCCTCCTCGCCGCGCTCGCGGCGGAGCCCGCGCCGCCGGGGGTTCCGCCGCCGGCGACGCCTGCGCCAGCCCCCGGGAAGCCGTCGAGGCCTCCCCGCCCGAACGTCCGCCCGGCGGCCCCCCGGGCCTCGCTCCCCTCGGTCGAGGGGGAGGTCGAGGAGATCGACCACCGGGCCCATCGGCTGCGGATCCGGACGCCCGCAGGCGCGGTGCAGCTCTCCTTCGACCGGAACACGTTCGTCCTCGGCGGCGCCGGAGCGGCCACGCCGGTCGGCGTCACGCCGGGGATGCACGTGAGGGTGGGACGCGACGGCGAGCAGCGCGCCGCCTGGATCGAGCTGCCCTCCCCGGCCGCTGCGGCCTCACCCACGCCGGCGCCGGCTCCCCCGACCGCTCCCGCTCCCGCGCCCGCCTCCGCGCCGCCGCCCGCGCCGTAGTACCCTGTCGCGTCCATGGAGCGGCTCCCCCCCGACACGATCATCGGGATCGACCTCGGCACGACCAACTCGTGCGCGGCCGTCGCGTACGGCGACGGCCAGGTCGAGCTCATCCCGTACAAGGGGGGCGACTACACCGTGCCGTCGATCTTCGCGATCGACGAGAAGGGCAACGAGCTGATCGGCCACGAGGCGAAGCGCCAGTGGCAGCTCAACCCGCGCAACACGCTCTACGCGACCAAGCGGCTCATCGGCCGGGCGCCGAAGGACGAGGTGGTCGAGACGGTCCTGCGCACGGTCCAGTACGCGGTGCGCGACGGCGGCGCGAACGACATGGCCGTCGAGTGCCACGGCCGCACCTTCCACGTCCACGAGATCTCCTCCCGGATCCTCGCCAGGATCCGCGACGTCGCCTCGGAGCACCTCGGCTTCCACGTGTCGAGGGCGGTCGTGACGGTCCCCGCGTACTTCAACGACCGGCAGCGGCAGGCGGTGAAGGAGGCCGGCGCGCTCGTCGACCTCGAGGTGGTGCGGATCATCAACGAGCCCACCGCCGCGGCGCTGGCGTACGGCGTGGGGAAGCGGCTCGACGAGCGCGTCCTGGTGTACGACCTCGGCGGGGGGACCTTCGACGTCTCGATCATCGACGTCCGGGACCGCGTCTTCGAGGTCAAGGCGACCGGTGGCGACATCTTCCTCGGGGGGATCGACTTCGACAACGCGATGATCCGCTTCGTCCTGGAGGACTTCCAGGCCAGGCACGGGGTGGATCTCTCCACGGATCCCGTGGCGATGCAGCGGATCAAGGATCTCGCCGAGCGCACCAAGATCGACCTCTCGGCGCGGGGCGAGGCGCACTTCTCCATCCCCTTCATCACCATGACCGCCCAGGGGCAGCCCCTGAACGTCGACGTGAAGTTCGACCGCGCGCTGCTGGAGCGGCTCACCGGCGACCTCGTCGACCGGACGATGCTGATCACGGGCCAGGTCATGGCCGACGCCGGCGTCGGCCCGCACGAGTTCACCGAGATCCTGCTCGTCGGCGGCCAGACGCGCATGCCGGCCATCCAGGAGCGGCTGACCCGGTTCTTCGGCAAGCCCCCGTCGAAGGCGGTCCATCCGGACGAGGCGGTCGCCATCGGCGCGGCCCTGTACGGCGCGTCGCTCCGCGAGTCGAGCGACCTGAAGCTGACGCTCCTCGACGTCATCCCGATGGCGATCGGGATCGAGGGCGCCGGCGGCGTCATGCACGTCGTCTTCCCGCGCAACGCTCCGGTCCCGAACGCGCGCTCGGTCGCCGCGACCAACTCGGTCGACGGCCAGACCGAGCTGGTGGTCCGGATCTACCAGGGCGACGCTCCGAGCGCCCGCGCCAACGAGCTGCTCGGGGAGTTTTCGTTTGGTGGCGTCCGCCCCCTCCCGGCCGGCGCCGCCCGCCTCGAGATCCACTTCGACCTGAGCGTCGAGGGGATCCTCTCGATGTCCGCGCGCGACCTCGACTCCGGCCGCGAGATGAAGACCACGGTCAGGCTCGGCGCGGCCGCCTGAGTCACCGCTCCCGACGCCCTTCGCCCCTCCCCCGCTCGCCACCGCCACGGGCCGGCGGCTGGGGGGACGGCCGCTGCGGCTCGCCGCGCGGCGCCGGGCCGACCTCCCGGCGCTCCGGCGGGGCGACGCGCTGCGGCGGCGAGAAGCCGGGGCGCTGCGGCTCGGGCCGG
>DATIVK010000241.1:0-3136 GCA_035465955.1 Anaeromyxobacteraceae bacterium
TCGGGCGCGTCGTCCAGACCTGGGCGCGTAGCTCGCGCGCGTCCTCGATGATGTCGACCCGCTCGATGGTCGCGCCCTCGATGGTGTTGCCAGGGAGGACGCACGCGACCGCCTCCGTCAGGCCGAGGTACCGGACGCCCCGGGAGCGGTCGCGGTCGAGGATGGTCACCCGCGCGTCCGCGGTGCCGCCCGTCGGCCACGTCGAGAAGCTCGTGGGGCCGGCGGGGGTGACGCGCCATGTGGGGACGGCGCCTCGGCGCACGAGGTCGGCGAGGACGTCGCGCGCGCGGAGGGGCCGGTCCGTCGAGGCATCCCACCCGTACCCGGGGCCGAGCAGCGCTTCGGGGGGCGCGTCGTACGTCTCCCCCGTCGAGGGCCCGCCGTCGTAGGTGGCGAGCGCGGCGAGGTCGCGGAGGACCGTGGACAGGCGCACGTTGCCGGCGCTCGTGTACGCGCCCGGGGCCGTGAGCAGCGCCTCCCACCCGGCGCCGCCGCGGATGACCACGCGGGGACAGGCCGCTTGATCGAAGCCGGTCCGGGACGTGTCGACGCCGCCGACGAGAGAGAGGTCCCCGAGCTGCAGCGTCACCTGTCCGGCCGGCGGCGCGCCCTGCTCGAGGGAGACGTCCGCCCACCACGCGCCCGCGGCGGGGATGTGGACCGAGGCGCGGACGAGGCGCTGACCGGCCAGGGTGCTCATGGTGTCCCCCGTGTGCTACAAGGAAAGCGCCCCCGACGACGCTGGACACGTCGCGGGGGCAGGGCCGTAGGAGGGCCCGCGAGATGGATAGCACGAAGCCGCTTGGTGTTTTCGAGGTCTCGAACTCCCGTAGCAGCCACATCGTCACGCTCTTCGCGCGCGACATGCCCGCGATGGAGCAGGAGTGGGAATGGGGCAAGGCCCCTGGGCCCGAGCACGGACGCGGGATGGGCGACCCCCGAAGCCCGCTCGTCAACGTGCTCCCGGTGGGCGCCGTCGAGGAGATGGTCCGCGCCGCCGTCCTCGCCGAGCGCGAGGCGTGCGCGAAGGTGGCGGAGATCGAGGGCGGCACCCCGTGGGAGATCGCCGCCGCCATCCGCGCGAGGAAGTAGCCCGATCACGTTGCAGCCTCCGCGGCGCCCGCGTTGTCGTCGGAAGAGGTGCCCCCCGTCGCGTCAGGCAGCGGCGCGAAGGCGGGGCCCTGCATCGCGCCCGCGGCGATGGCGACGGGGGGCTCGTCCTGGATCAGCCCGAGGTGGCACAGCCAGGAGTTGTCGTCCTTCACCCATTCGAGCTCGATGGAGCGGCGCGCGACCGCGAAGACGCCGTGCCAGGCGCAGACCGCGTTCACGATCGGGAGCGTCGGCGGGCGGGGGCCGGGGTCGGGGTCCTGCGTCACCTGAGACGACGCCGCGCCGAACGCGTTGTCGGGGTCGACCGCCTTGCCCGTGTTC
This sequence comes from Anaeromyxobacteraceae bacterium, assembly GCA_035465955.1. Classification (GTDB taxonomy): domain Bacteria; phylum Myxococcota; class Myxococcia; order Myxococcales; family Anaeromyxobacteraceae; genus DATIVK01. The sequence goes on from DATIVK010000241.1 coordinate 1,435, forward strand.
GGATCGACGGTGCCCACGGTGGCGCCCGACGCGACCGAGCCAACGCCGGACGTCTGCCCCGTCGTGGTCGTGGTCGGGGGCGTGGAGGAGTAGGCGCCCGGCGCGGGGGCCATGAGCGTAAAGAGGTCGCCGATGTCGTCGAAGTCGTCCGCGTCGGCGGCGGCGAAGGTGAGCATGATCTCCGTCCGCCCCTTCGTGCCCGCGAACTTGGGGACGTGGCCGCTTGTGCTCTTGCTCTTGTCGACCTTCCACTCATCTTCGATCTTCATGCCGCCGTAGCCGACGAGCGGCGCCGCGATCGTGCGGCCCCCGATGATCACCGTGTACCAGGGGCGCGGGTCGCGGTACGGGTTCGGCGAGGCGGGCGACGGGGCCGCGGTCTCGCCCGTGAAGGTGAGCGGCGCGGCGGTGGTCATGCGGGCTCGGGCTCCGGACCGGATGCCCCCTCCTCGCCGAAGAGCTTCTCGGCCGCCGCGCGGAACATCTCGTCGACGCTCGCTTGCGTGAGCCCCGCGCCGAAGGTGCATCCGGAGAACGAGAGCGAGATCGAGCGCCCGCCGCCGGCGGCCGCCGCCGCCTTCCCGCTCGCGCCTCCGCGCGCCGCAGGGCCGACGGTGGGGCCGAGCTTGGCCATGGCCCGCTCGACCTTGGGCGCGCCCTCCTCGACGCCCATCGCGGCGGCGCCCGCGATGTCCTCGTCGCCGTGCGCGCGCATGATGGCCGACGGGCTGTGGATCTGGAAGACGCCGCGGAACGCGCCGAGGGCCTTCGAGGCGAGCCCGGCCACGGCGGCGACGACGGCGGCCGCGCCGTTCTCAATGCCCTGGACCAGCCCCATGACGAACGCTTCCGCGGCGGCGAGGGCGCCGGAGGCGAGGTTGCCGAGCGAGGAGAGGGCCGAGCCGACGAAGCCGACGACCTTGCCGATGACGCCCCACAAGACGACGCCGAGCGCGGAGACCGCGGCCCATACGGCGCCCATCGCGATCGTGGTCGCGGCGAGGGCGGCGACGATGACGCCGAGCACGATGGCGAGCGCGCCGAACGCGGCCTTGAGCCCGGTGATGAACAGGCTCGACGTCACGAGGGGCTTGATCGCCTCCCACGCCTTGCCGAGGTAGCCGACGACGGTTGCGATCGCGCCTTTCACCGAGGCCCACGTGCTGCCCACGTTCGCGGCCGTGAAGTTGGCGCGCACGAAGTCGGAGACCGCCTGCACGGCCTTGGTGGCGTACTTGAAGATCGTGCCGAAGACCTCGGTGACGACGCCGCGGAGACCGCCCATGGCCGAGGTCCCGCGCCCGAACTGGCCGAACAGGTCTTGAACGGCCTTCATGAACGGCTGCACGGCGGGACCGAGGTCCTGGAAGAGCGAGAGCGCGCCCTCCTTCAAGCGCGAGAAGATCGCGGGGAAGGTCTGCCCCATCTGCTCCAAGGGGCCCGCGCCCTTCGCTTGTAGCGCACGCTCGATGGCGTGGCCCATGTCGACCGCGGAGATCCGCGCGCGCGCCATCTGCTCGGGCGTCATGCCGAGTTGCTTCGCGACGTCGGCGGCGGTGACGCCCATCGTCGCGAGCATCCGATTCGCGCGCCCGCCTCCCTCGGCGATCGACTTCGCCAGGTCGGCCGCGCCCTTGCCGCCCGCGGCCAGCCTCTTGAGCAGATCCTCGGCCGCGGCGCCGCCCTGCTCGCCCATGATGGC
>DATIVK010000242.1:0-6166 GCA_035465955.1 Anaeromyxobacteraceae bacterium
CGTACCGTGAGTGGAGATGGGCGTGCGAATTTGTGCACGCGCCGCGGCGACGCCCCGGCCTGACCCAACCGCCCGGATTCCCGCTCGCCTTTCGGGGGCGGGGGCTACTCCCGCCAATCAGATGTGCGCCCGGGCGGCCGCGTGGCGCGGGGGCGGCGCCCATGCGGGGCGGGCGGCCTACTTCGCCCCACGCCCCGCCGCCGGGCGGGTGTCGAGCAGCTCCCGCACGCGGTGCGCGAGGGCGGCGGGGGTGAACGGCTTCTGCAGGAACGCCGAGCCGGGCGCCAGCCCCCGCGAGGCGAAGCCGCGCTCCGTGTAGCCGGAGATGTAGAGCACGAGGAGCCCGGGCCACAGCGCGCGCAGGCGCGCCGCGAGATCCTCGCCTCCGATCTGCGGCATCACCACGTCGGTGACGAGCAGGTCGACCGGTCGGCTGCGCTCACCGGCGACCCGGAGCGCCTCGGCCCCATCCCCGGCCGTGAGGACCGTATAGCCGGCGACCCGCAGCACCCGCGTGGCCATCGAGCGGACGAGCGGCTCGTCCTCGACGATGAGGAGCGTCCCGGTGCCCCGCTCCGAGGGGCTCGCCGCGGGCTCGCCGGCGGTCGCCGCGGCGGCGTCCGAGGTCGCGGGGAGGTAGATCCTGAAGACGCTCCCCTTCCCGAGCTCGCTGTAGACGGAGATCTCGCCGTTCGCCTGCTTCACGATCCCGTACACGGTGGAGAGCCCGAGCCCCGTGCCCTTCCCGGCGGCCTTCGTCGTGAAGAAGGGGTCGAAGAGGCGCGCCTGGACCTCGGCGGTCATGCCGCTGCCGTCGTCGCTGACGGACAGGACGACGTAGTCTCCGGCGGACAGCCCGATGCGCTGCCGGACCTCGTCCTCGACGAGGTGGACGCTCCCCGTCTCGACGACGAGCCGGCCGCCGCGCGGCATGGCATCCCGCGCGTTTACGGCCAGGTTCATGATCACCTGCTCCATCTGGCCCGGGTCGATCCGCACGTGGGGGAGGGCCGGGTCGCACGCCATCACGAGCTCGACGTCCTCGCCGATCACGCGGTGGAGCATCCGCCCCATCCCCGTGACGATCTCGTTCAGGTCGAGGACCTGCGGCTGGACGACCTGCCGGCGGCTGAACGTGAGGAGCTGGCGCGTCAGCGCTGCGGCCCGTTGGGCCGCCTGCTGGATGTCGACCGCCTCCGCGCGGGCGGGGTCGAACTCGGGGATCCGCTCGAGGAGGAGCTCGACCGCGCCCAGGATCGCGGTCAGGAGGTTGTTGAAGTCGTGCGCCACGCCCCCGGCCAGGGACCCGATCGCCTCGAGCCGCTGCGATCGCCGGAGCTGCTCCTCCACGCGCTCCATGGTCTTGCGCGCGCTGATGTCGCGGAAGGCGATCACCGCGCCGGTGATCCGCCCCCCCTCCCGGATCGGCGTGGTGGTGTACTCGACGTGCAGCGGGGTGCCATCCTTCCGCCAGTAGATCTCGTCGCGCCCCCGGGTCTCGAGCCCCTCCGACAGCGCCCGGTTGCCGGGGCACTCCGACGCCGGGTAGGGCTGCCCGTCGAGCCGGGAGTGGTGGACGGTCGCGTGGCCGGGGACTCCGATGAGCTCCGCGGGGGCGTATCCGAGCTGCTCGGCGCCGGCCGGGTTCACGAACGTGATCCGCCCCTCGACGTCGAGGACGAGCAGGCCGTCGCCGACCGAGTCGATGATGGCGCGGTCCCGGCGCGCCGTCTGCTCCAGCTCCGCGAGACGCCGGTCGTCCATCGGGTCGGGTTGCGTCGTACAGGGCCTCTCCCACCAACGTTCGGCCCTATCCGGCCCGCCCTCAAGCCACCACTTGGGGATCTCCCGAGACAGGCCGGCTTCGCGACCCCGTGGCGCGCCGGCCCCTCAGGCGGGCTATGATCCCTGTCAGGGCCCCGCACGTCGCGGGGCGAGGAGAGCGCCCATGGCCCGCACCTGCGAGAAGTGCAACACGCCCCTCGACGAGGAGGGCGGCTGCGTGACGTGCGCCGCCGAGGCGGAGGGGCTCAAGCTCCTGGTCCGCTCCGGCTACGCCTCGGTGCGGGAGATGAACAACGCGCTCGAAGCGGCCGGCCTCGCGCCGGAGATGGAGCAGCTGCCGGCGGCGCGGCCGGAGGAGCAGGCCCACCCGCTCTGGAACCTGTACGCGGTCGAGGCCGAGGTGGAGAAGGCCGTCGGGGTGCTCCGCAAGCACTGGGCGGAGCTCCTGGACGATCCGGCGGCCGCCGCGGCGGCGCAGCGCGGGATCGCCGGGGTCGACCTCGACAAGGGGGGCGAGATCGAGTGCCCCGCCTGCGGGCACCGGTTCGTGCTCGACCTCGCCCGGCCCGAGTGCCCGGAGTGCGGCCTGGGGCTGGGGGCGCCCGCCGACGCCTCGCCCGACGAGGCCGAGACGCGGTGAGGGGCGCCGCCGCTACTGCGGCGTCACCACCTCCTCGTTCTCGTCGTACGCGAAGAGGTCGCCGTACCGGGCCCAGCCGACCCAGGTGTCGAAGATCCGCTCGTAGTCCTCGGCCGGCATCCGCAGCACGATCGTCTCCAGCACGAAGTCGCGCGGCAGGCGGTGCTCCGGCGTCGCCACGAGCGCGTCGCGGACGTCCGCGAAGAGCCGGAGGTCGAGGAGCCGCGCCCGCCAGATCGCCTTCCGCGCGTGCGGATCGGCCGCCGTGAACTGCCGGCCGGTGGGGGTGAGGACCGCGAGCCGCTTCGGCGTGTCGACGAGGTCGAGCAGCTCGGCGGCCTTCACGAGGGTGAGCACGTGGCCGAACTCGCGCCCCGTCTCGGCGGCGATCCGGAACACGTCGTCCTGTCCGCCGCGGGCGTCCAGCCACTCCAGGAGGCCGACGACCTCGGTGGCGGGCGCGGCCGGCAGGATCTCGAGGGGAGGCGCGACCGCGGCCGCGACGGCCGGGGGCAGGTCGGGGAGCTCGTGGCCGGTGATGAGGTCGTGGAGCCGGTCGATGAGCGACGTCACCTCGGGCGAGCGCGCGTCGCGCGGACGGGGCAGCCCGTTCTCGACGATCGTCCGGACCCGCCCCGGGTTGGCCGAGAGGACCACGATCCGGTCGGCCATCGTCACCACCTCCTTGATGTCGTGGGAGACGAGGAGGAGCGACGACGGGTTCTGGTGGTGCGCGGCCCAGATGTCGAGGATCTCCGCGCGCAGCGCCTCGGCGGTGAGGGCGTCGACCTGGCTGAAGGGCTCGTCCATGAAGAGCACCTCGGGCTGCAGGGAGAGCGCCCGCGCCATGCCGACCCGCTGCTTCATGCCGCCGGAGAGCTCGCGGGGGTAGGCCTCCTCGAAGCCGGAGAGGCCGACCATGCGGATCGCGTCGGCGCAGCGCGCCGCGGCCTCGGGCTCGGGGAGCGTGGCGGCGGCCAGCACCGCGCGGACGTTCTCCTGGACGGTCATCCATGGGAAGAGGGCGAAGCCCTGGAAGACGATGGCGACGCCGGGCGCGAGCCCGTCGAGCGGCGCGTCGTGCGCCTTCACGAGCCCCAGGGTGGGGCGGATCAGGCCGGCGAGGATCCGGAGGATCGTCGACTTCCCGCAGCCGGACGGGCCCAGGAGCGCCACGACCTCGCCGGGACGGACCTCCACCGAGACGTCCCGCAGCACCTCCAGCCGCTGGCCGGAAGGGAGGACGTAGGAGTGGCTCACGTGCTCGAGCGACAGGAGCGGGGAGCGGGAGGAGCGGGGGAGGTCGTTGGCGGAGGGCTCGGCCATGGCGGTGGAGGACCTCAGGGCGCGACGCGGCGCTCGGCGTACTCGTTCAAGGAGCGCCAGACCAGCCGGTTGAAGAGGACGACGAAGACGGCCATCACCACGACGCTCGCCGCGAGCGTGGGGAAGTCGGCCGCCTCGGCGGCGGCGCCGATGCGGGCGCCGAGGCCGAAGGTGGACTCCGTCCGGCCGTTCACCGACACGTACTCGGAGACGATCGACGCGTTCCAGGCGCCGCCGGCGGCGGTGATCCAGCCGGTGACGAGGTACGGGAGGACGGAGGGGAGCAGCAGCGTGCGGAAGCGCCGCCAGCCGTCGATCCGGTAGCTGCGGGCCGCCTCGCGCAGGTCGGAGGGGATGGCCATGGCGCCGGCCACCACGTTGAAGAGCAGGTACCACTGGGTGCCGAGGAGCATGAGCAGGACGCTCCCGGTCCCGAGCCCCACGCCCAGCCACGAGAGGAGCGCGACCACGGCCGGGAAGAGCATCGGGGCCGGGAAGCTGGCGACGACCTGCGTCACCGGCTGCAGGGTGCGCGACAGGCGGGGCGAGAGGCCGATGGCGAGCCCCGCGGGGAGCGCCCACGCGGTGCCGAGGGACGTGGCGAGGAGGACGCGCCCGAGCGTGGCGGTCGCCGCGGCGAGGGTGATCCCCCACTCGCGCGCCGGCACGTGGGCCACCAGGTGCACGAGCTCCGCGAGGCCGAGCGCCATGACGCCGGAGAGGGCGACGAGGAGGAGCGGCGACAGCAGGCGCGACGCGCCGGCGCCGCGGGGAGCGGGCGCCCTGGGCCGGGCCGGCGCGGGGGGCGCACGGCGCGCGCGGCGCAGCCAGCCCCGGGCGAGCCGGACGAGCCGCGAGCGGCGTGCGAGCTCGAGGAACCAGGAGCGGGCCGCCTCGCCGTCGCCCTGACCCTCGTCCTGGCGGAACTTCTGCGACCAGACCACGACCGGCCTCCAGAGGAGCTGGTCGAGCGCGACGATCATGAGGGTCATGGCGAGGACGGCGGCGGCCATCGCCCTCCCGTCCCCCTTCGCGACGGCGACGCTCATGTACGCGCCGAGGCCGGGCAGCCGGAAGTCGTGGCGCCCGAGCACGAAGGCCTCGCTCACCATGAGGAAGAACCAGCCGCCGGCCATCGACATCATGGAGTTCCAGACGAGGCCGATCGCGGCCGACGGGAGCTCGACCCACCGGAAGCGCTGCCAGCCGCCGAAGCGGTAGTGGCGGGCCACCTCGAGCTGGATCGGCGGGACCGACCGGACGGACCGGTAGAAGCTGAAGGTCATGTTCCACGCCTGCCCCGTGAAGATCATGACGACGGCGGCCAGCTCGAGCCCCAGGTTGGAGCGGGGGAAGAGCGCCACCAGCGACAGGACGAGGCCGGGCATGAAGCCGAGGACGGGGATGCTCTGGAGCACGTCGAGCAGGGGGACGAGCACCCGCTCGGCGGCCCGGTCGCGGGCCGCCCAGTAGCCATACGCGAGCGTGAAGGCGAGCGAGAGGACGTAGGCGGCCAGCCCGCGCGCCAGGGACAGGAGCGCGTAGCCGGGGAGGGCGGCGGGGGAGAGGTCGATCTCCACCGCCGGCCGCATGGGCAGGACCGCCCCGCCGACCAGGCGCGAGGCCGCGAAGACGACCCCTCCGAGCGCCGCGACGACCGCGAGGTCGCCCCAGCCCAGGGCGCGGGTCCGACGCAGGAAGGCGGTCGCCTCGCCGAAGGCGCGCTGGAGGCCGGTTCGCACGCCCCGGTTCTCCTTCGGACGCCGGGCAGGGTCAAGGTGCCCCGCCGACCGCGGGGCGGTCGCGCTACCTCGGCGCGACGCCGCTCACCCAGCCGGTCGCGCCCGGGACGCCGGCCCCGCCCGGACCGGAGACCGCGGCGCGGGCCACCTCGAAGCGGCCGACGGACGGCGCCACCGCGGACGTCACGGTCGCGTCGATCGCCGCGACCTCACCGTCGCGCATCGGCGCCGTCGACGCGAGCAGGATCCGGATCGACGGGGCGGAGGCGTGCGGCCGGAAGTGGCCGTCGAGGGTCGCGCCGGCGGCGCCCGGGCGGAGGGCGAGGGCCTCCGGGGCGACGCGGCCGGTCGCGGGATCGAAGGCGACGCGCGTGCCCTCGGGCAGCGCGACGGTCACGTCCAGCCCGTGGACGGGGCGCCCGGCGGCCCCGTAGAGCGAGAGCACGATCCGGACGGGCCTCGCCTCCGCGCCGCGGCAGGCGGGGAGCGCCGTCAGCGCCGCGGCGGCGGCGAGCGCGAGGGCGAGGGGGCGCGGGCGCATGGCGTTCCGAGAAGATCAGGGGGCGGCGACCACCGCCGAGATCGTCGCCGGGTCGGTGGCGCCCGCGTCGACCGACGCGGTGAGCTCGTCGGCACGCTGGGCGGCGAGGGCGCGCAGCAGGTCCGCGGCCTC
>DATIVK010000243.1:0-5509 GCA_035465955.1 Anaeromyxobacteraceae bacterium
GAGCCGTCCCGCGCGGCGGTCCCCGCGCCGCCGCCGAGCGCGACGCCCGCGCCGCCCCGCTCCCAGCGGCCGTCGGCGCCGCGGACCAGCTCGCCCTCCACGGTCCCGATCCGGACCAGCCGGCCGCCGGCCACCACGATCACCCGCCGGGCCTCGACGACGCCGTGGACGACCTTCCCGGCGAGCGTCTCCTCGAACTCCTCCCCCTCGCGGTAGCGGTAGAAGACCGCGGCGATGGGCGCGTTCTTCCAGTCCACGACGCGGACGCCGGCCTCGCGCTCCACGAAGGTGGCGCGGCCGAGGCAGTAGTCGCGGAGCTCGCCGCCGCTCCGCACCCGGAGGTGGGCGAAGTAGGGGGCGCGCGCGTCGGGGAGCGGCCCCGCCCGCCCGCGCTCCATCACGGCGCGCAGGACCCCCATCTCCTGGAAGACCGTCGGGAGGTCCTTCGCCGTCGCCTCGAGCGCCTCCTCCCGCAGCTCCTTCAGCCGCCCGGCCAGCTCCTCCCCGTCGTGCCGCGCGGTCACCCAGCCGGCGAGCGCCCCCTGCACCCGGGCGAGGATCGCCTCCTCCTCGAGGACGATCGCCCGGTCGGCGGGCGAGAGCCCGGCGGCCGGGTCGTCGGGGGACGGAGGCTGGGGGCGGCGCGGGCGCAAGGGGGTTGCATAGCACGCACGGCGCCGACCGCAACACCTTGACATCACCGCATCACTGCATCAGAATCATGGGGTGCGTACGACGGTGACGCTGGACGAGGACGTGGCGCGCGCCGCGCAGGAGCTCGCCCGGACCTCGGGGCGACGGCTCGGGAAGGTCCTCTCCGAGCTGGCGCGCAAGGGGCTGAAGGCGGAGGCCAGCTTCTCCGTGAAGGGGGGCTTCCCGACCTTCAAGGTCTCCCCCGACGCCGAGGTCATCCCCGGGGATCGGGCGAGGTCCCTCCTCGAGGACGACACGCTGTGACCGTCGCGCTGCTGGACACCAACGTCCTGCTCGCGCTCGCCTGGCCGAACCACCAGCACCACGCCCCGGCGCATCGCTGGTTCGCGCGCTCCCGCGACGGCTGGGCGACCTGCGCGCTCACGGAGCTGGCGTTCGTCCGGCTCTCGTCGAACCCGGCGTTCACGAGGGACGCGGTCTCCCCGAGGGACGCGGTCCGCCTCCTCGCCCGGCTCCGAAAGCTGCCGGGGCATCGGGCCTGGGACTCGCTCCCGGCCGTCGCCGATCTCGACGGGATGGCGCTGATCGGCCACCAGCAGATCAACGACGCGTATCTGCTCCTCGTCGCCCAGCGACACCGCGGCGTGCTCGCGACCTTCGACGCCCGGATCGCGGGCTGGGCGGGAACGCAGCGGCACGTCGCGGTGATCGAGGCGTAGCTTCGGATCCCGCCGGGCGCCAATCTCCGCTTGCACCCCGAGGAGTCCTCGATCCGGCGCCGGGCGGCGGCTAGACGCGGGGCGAACCCCATCGCACGCGGAGGCCCCCAATGGCCCAGGTGAACCCGATCCCGCAAGGGCTGCACACCGTCACCCCCAACCTCGTCGTCCGCGAGTGCGCGAAGGCGATCGCGTTCTACAAGCGCGCGCTCGACGCGCAGGAGATCCGGCGCTCGCTCTCGCCGGACGGGAAGAGCGTCTGGCACTGCGAGCTGAGGATCGGCGACTCGACCCTCTTCGTGAACGACGAGATGGGCGGCGCCACGGCGCCGCCGCCGGGCGCGCCGTCGCCCTTCACGCTCTGGCTCTATGTTCGGGACTGCGACGCCGCCCACCGGCGCGCCATCGCCGCCGGCGCCCGCGAGACGCACGCCCCCACCGACATGTTCTGGGGCGACCGCTGCTCCGCGGTCACCGACCCCTACGGCTACCAGTGGTCCTTCGCCACGCACCAGAAGGACCTCACCGACGAGGAGGTGAAGCGCGGCGGCGAGGCCTTCGCGCGCCAACTGGCGGCGCAGCCGGAGCGACGCTGAGGGCTCGAGCCGCCCGCACGGCCCACGCGGCGGGTCGCCGCCTATTGCCGCCCCCCGAAGCTGATGCCCTGCGAGAAGAGGTCGACCTGCGTGCCGGTGCGGGAGTCCTCCCAGACGACGATGGCGCCGCCCGCGTGGTCGGAGACGATCTCGGGGTACCTCTGGTGGAGCTTCGCCGTCGAGATCGCCGCGCCGTCCGCGCCCCACCGCGCGACGCCGTCGCCGTCGAGGCGCTGGGCGTAGACGTCCACGCCCTGGAGGGTGCCCTCCACCGGCACCTCGTAGCTCCGGTAGTCGTACCAGGTGACGATGGCGCCACCCTTGCCGTCGGTGATGATCCGCGGACCGAACTGGCTGGCGGACGCGGCGCCGACCGCGATCCCGTCGGTGGCCCAGAGGGGCGTCCCCGAGGCGTCGACCCGCTGCGCGTAGATGTCGCGATACGCCGATCCGACGCGGCAGTCCTCCCAGGCGATGATGGCCCCGCCGGCGCCGTCGGTCGCGAGGCGCGGCACGGCCTGGTCGCCGCTCGCCGCCGAGACGACCCTCCCGGCGGCGCCCCAGGTGGGAGCACCGCCCGCGTCGAGCCGCTGCGCGAGGAGATCGCTGCCGGGCGTCGACCAGGCGCCCGCGCCCTCCCAGGCGAAGATGAACCCGCCCTGTCCGTCCGGGAGCGGCCGGGCGACCTCCATCGCGAAGCTGGCGGCGGCGGTGGAGACCGGGACGCCGTGGGCGGTCCACTGCTCGGCGCCCGCCGCGTCGAGGCGCTGGGCATAGAGGAACCACTCGCCGCTCCGCGCGTCCTGCCAGGCGACGACGGCGCCTCCCGCGCCGTCCGCGGCGACCTCGGGCCGGACGGGGTAGGTGGCGTATTCGTTGGCGGCGGGCGGCGCGACGTGGACGCCGTTCGTGCCCCACTTCGCGGCGCCGGTCCCGTCGATCCGCTGCGCGTAGACCTCGAAGCCGGTGCCGCTCCGGAGGTCCTCCCAGAGGACGATGGCGCCGCCGGCGCCGTCGGAGGTGATCCGGGGATGCTGCTGGTCTCCCGCCGCAGCGCAGACGGCGACGTCCGCGCTCCAGAGGACGGTCCCGGACCGGTCGATCCGCTGCGCGTAGATGTCGTCGTGGGTGCCGCTGCGGTGGTCCTGCCACGTCACGATGGCGCCGCCCGCGCCGTCGGTGACGAGCTGCGGGAACCACTGGCCGCCCGACGCGGTGGAGAGCGCGACGCCGCTGGAGTGCCAGAGCACCTTCCCGCGGCTGTTGAGCCGCTGGACGAGGATCCGGACCGGCCCGCCGCGGAGGTCGCTCCAGGCCACGAAGGTGCCGCCCTGCCCGTCCTCGAGGAGCCGCGCGTTCATCGGGCTCGCCGCGTTGCCGCCGACGATGACGTTGTAGGGGTTCTCGGAGTCCCAGAGGACGACGACCGGGGACTTGCCGCTCGCCGTTCCACCGACCCGGGCCTCCACCGCGCCGGTGAGCGCGGCGTCGGGGACGACCGCGGTGATCTCCGTGTCGCTCCACGACACGATCGACGTTGCCGCGGCGCCGCCCACGGTCAGGGCGGAGTCGCCCGCGCCGTCACCGAACCCCGACCCGCTCACCGTGATCGTCGCGCCGGCCTTCACCTCCAGCGGCGTGACGGCGGTGATCCGCGGCGTGGGGCCGGGCTCCACGCCCTGCGGCGCGTCGGGCCCCGGCGCGGCGCTCGCCGGCGCGCCCTCGCAGCCGGCCTGCATCGCGGCACCGCACAGGCAGGCGCCGACCAGCACCACACGGAGAGTGCCTCGCATCATGTGTCCACCCCCGCGGCGACGGTATCAGGTCGCGGCGCACGACGGGTGGAATTCACCCACGGCGAGCGACGGCGCGCCGCAGGAACACACGATCAGGTCGGATGGACGGACCTCGGGCTACGCCGCCCGCACGACCACGCCGACGGCCGTCTCGGCGAAGACGTACTCGGGGTGCATCCGCTCGGCGGTCTGGAGCGCCCAGGGGCGATCGAAGAGGACGACGGGGCGCTCGCGGACGTCGAGCACCACCATCCCCTCCACCGCCGACTGGAGCGACTCCAGATCCAGCGGCGCCCCGTCGGCGCGACGCGGCCAGCGGGCGAGCTGCCACGGCACCGACTCGAGCCGGACGGCGACGCCGTACTCCGACTCCAGGCGGAACTTCACCACCTCGAACTGGAGCTGCCCGAGGGCGCCGAGGACGAGGTCGCCGGTGCGCCCCGCGGGCGGGTGGTAGAGCTGGATCGTCCCCTCCCCCGCGAGCTGCTCGATCCCCTTGGCGAACTGCTTGCGCTTGAGCGGGTCGACCATGACGAGCCGCGCGAAGTACTCGGGGGCGAAGCTCGGGATCGGCTCGAAGGAGAAGGTGGAGCCGCCGGTGAGCGTGTCGCCGATCTCGAAGTGGCCCGGGTCGTGGACGCCGACGACGTCGCCGGGGAAGGCGTCGTCCACGACGCTCCGCTCCCGCGCCATGAACTGCGAGGGGTTGGCGAGCCGGACCTCCTTGCCGCTGCGGACGTGCGTCACCTTCATGCCGCGGGTCATCTTGCCCGAGCAGATCCGGACGAAGGCGACGCGGTCGCGGTGCGCCTTGTCCATGTTCGCCTGGATCTTGAAGACGAAGCCGCTGAACTCGGACCGCTCCGGCTCGACGTGCCCCTGGTCGGTGGCGCGCGGGCTCGGCGGCGGCATCAGCTCGCAGAAGGACTCGAGGAACGGCTCGAGGCCGAAGTTGTTGATCGCGCTCCCGAAGAAGAGGGGCGAGAGGTCGCCCTTCAGGAACCGCTCGCGGTCGAAGCCGTCGCCGGCCGCCTCGAGGAGCTCGGCGTCGCTCCGGAGCTGGTCGTGGCCGGCGACGTCGAGCTCGTCCCGGACGAGCGGGTCGTCGATGCCGGTGATCTCCACGGGCGGTCGCTCGGAGCCCCCGCCGGCGCTCGAGGAGGCGTGGCCGGCGTCGAAGAGGTAGACGCGCTTCGCGAGCCGGTGCCAGACGCCGCGGAAGGTGCCGCCGCGGAAGATGGGCCAGGTGACCGGGTAGACGCCGATCCCGAAGACGCTCTCCACCTCGCCGATGAGGTCGAAGGGGTCGCGGCCGGCCCGATCCATCTTGTTGACGAACGAGAAGATCGGGATCGCCCGCTGCTTGCAGACGCGGAAGAGCTTGCGGGTCTGCGCCTCCACGCCCTTCGCCCGGTCGAGGAGCATCACGGCGCCGTCGACGGCGTGGAGCGTCCGGTAGGTGTCCTCGCTGAAGTCGGCGTGGCCGGGGGTATCGAGGAGGTTGAGCTGGTAGCCGCGCCAGGGGAACTGGAGGACCGACGTCGTGATCGAGATGCCGCGCTCCCGCTCGATCTCCATCCAGTCGGAGACGGCGCTCGCGCGGCCGCGCTTCGCCTTCACCGCCCCGGCGAGCTGGATGACGCCGCCGTAGAGCAGGAGCTTCTCGGTGAGGGTGGTCTTGCCCGCGTCCGGGTGCGAGATGATCGCGAAGGTCCGGCGCCGGGCGATCTCGTGGGGCTCGCTC
>DATIVK010000244.1:0-7939 GCA_035465955.1 Anaeromyxobacteraceae bacterium
CAGCTTCCGGACGAGCGCGAAGGTCCGCGCGGCCACGGCCTGCGCCCTGCGCGCCTCCGGCGGGAACGTGGCGGGGGTCTCGCCCGAGACCACGCCCGCGACGTAGTCCTCCATCGGCAGGACCTCGACGACCGCGAGCCCCGAGCGCGCCCGGCGCACCTCGACCCAGCGCGACAGCTCCCGGCCGTCCGCGCGGATCGCGCCGTCGGCCGCGAAGACGGCCACGGGCGCCGCCCACCGCTTGCCGTCGATCGACAGCCCGTCGCCCCTGCGGTCGACGCGGACCTCGACCTTCCCCCGGCCGACCCGGTCGCCCTCGTGCAGCGCCTCGGCCTGTCCCTCGACGATCTGCGCCGCCGGCCTCACGCGGAGCCCGGGGGCGGACAGCGTCGTCCGGGACGCGCCCGTCCGGACGGCGACCCGGATCATCTCCTCCGCGCCGGTCCTCGTCGCGAGCGAGAGGAGCGCCAGCGTCGCGACGGCCAGCGCGCGGTGGCGGCGGGGCGGCACGGGCTAGTCGATGGCGTCCGCGACCGACGCGCGGCCGTCGCGGGCGCGCCGCGCCTCGCGCAGCTTGTGCCAGACGAACGCGACGACGGCGACGAGGAGGACGACGCCGATGGCCGCGTCGAACCGGTGGAACGCGGCCTTGAGGCGCGGATCCGAGCTCCAGCTCTCGCCCAGCTTCTGCCCCACCCACGTCAGCGCCCAGCACCACGGGTAGCTGCCGACGAAGGTGTAGACGATGAACTTCCCCATCGGCATCCGGGAGACGCCGGCGGGGAAGGCGATGAAGGTGCGGATCACGGGCAGCAGCCGGGCGCCGAGCACCACCCACTGCCCCCAGCGCGTGAAGAGCCGGTCGGCGAGGTCGAGCTCGCGGTGGGAGATCAGTACGTAGCGGCCGTACTTCTCGATCAGCGGCCGCCCGCCGTACTGGCCGAGGTAGTAGGCCGGGATCGAGCCGACGACGCAGCCGATCGCGCCGGCGAGCGCCGCGCCGTGGAGGGTGAACTGCCCCTTGAACACGAGGTAGCCGGCGAACGGCATGATGATCTCGGAGGGGAGCGGGATGCACGCGCTCTCAATCGCCATCAGCAGGACGATGCCGCCGTACCCCATCGACGAGATGACCGCCGTGGTGAAGACCGCGAGGGTCTCGATGATTCGACCGATCATGTGGGGGCGTAATAGACCGCATCGTACGGGCAGGAGCAATCGCCGGACGCGGGATCGGGGTAGAAGGCCCGTCCCCCCCGCGGCCCGCGCAGCCAGGTCCCCGCCGGCTCGCGCGCCTCGACGTAGTCGGGGGCGAGGGCGATCTTCCCCTCCCCGCCCGGCAGGTCGACCGCGAGGTGGGGGATGGCGAGGCCGCTCGTGCGCCCGCGCATCGCCGCCAGGATCTCGACGCCGGCGCGCAGCGGCGTCCTCAGGTGGGCCGTGCCGGCGGCCAGGTCCCCCTGGTGCAGGTAGTACGGCCGCACGCGCGCCTCGAGGAGCCGCTGGTTCAGGTCGACGAGGGCGCGGGCCGAGGAGTTGATCCCCCGCAGCAGCACCGACTGGTTCTCGACCGGCACGCCGTGGTCCACCAGCCGCTCGCAGCCCGCCCGCGCCTCCGCGGTGAGCTCCTTCGGGTGGTTGAAGTGGGTGACGACGTAGAGCGGCGCGAAGCGGCGCAGCAGCCGCGCGAGCGGCTCGGTGACGCGGAACGGGTTGGTGACCGGCGCGCGGGTGGCGAGCCGGACGATCCTGACGTGGGGCACCGAGCGGACCGCGGCGAGGATCTCCTCGACCCGCCCGTCGGAGAGGACCAGCGGATCGCCGCCCGAGACGATCACCTCGCGCACGCCGGCGTGCGCGCCGAGCCAGCCGACCGCCTCCGAGAGCGCCGCGCGATCCAGGCCGTTCGCCTCGGCGCCGGTGATCCGGCGGCGCGTGCAGTGGCGGCAGTACGCCGCGCACCGGTCGGTGGCGAGGAGCAGGGCGCGGTCTGGGTACTTCTGCACGAGCGCCCGCACCGGCCGGTGGGGCTCCTCGCCGGTGGGATCGCGGCGATCGCCGGCCGCCTCCTCGGCCTCGGCCGGGAGCGGGAGCACCTGGCGCCGCACGGGGCAGTGCGGGTGCGTGGGATCGATGAGCGAGGCGTAGTAGGGCGTCGCGCCGGTCCGGAAACGCCCCTTGGTCCGGGCGAAGCCCTCCCGCTCCTCGTCCGTGAGCCGCACGATCCGCTCGAAGTCCTCGAGGGTCGTCAGCGCGGCGCGCTGCTGCCAGCGCCAGTCGCGCCACTCGTCCTCGGGGACGCCGGGGAATAGATCCTGCCACGCCATTCGCGGCGCAACGTAGTTGGCGGCTCCCGATTCCGCAACACCGGGTGGGGTCCCGCCGCAGGCGGGGAGGGACGTCGTCCCTCCCCGTGGGGCGCGAGCCGAGCGTCGCGAGCGACGCGAGAGCGAGCGGGGCCCCACGCAGCAGGGGGAGGCTCCGCGAGCTCCGCTCGCGGAGGGGGACGCAGTCCCCTTCTATGCCGCCACGGCGATCGCGTCGATCTCGACCCGCGCGCCGCGGGGGAGCGCCGCGACCTGCACCGTCGCGCGCGCCGGGGGCGCGCCGCGGAAGTAGCCGCCATAGACCTCGTTCACCTTCGCGAAGTCGCCGAGGTCGACGAGGTAGATGGTCGCCCGGACCACCGCGTCGAAGGTGACGCCCGCGGCGCCCAGCACGGCGCCGAGGTTCTCCATCACGCGGCGCGTCTGCGCGGCGGCGTCGCCGGGGACCAGCTCGCCCGTGGCGGGATCGAGGGGGATCTGGCCGGAGAGCCAGAGCGTGCGGCCGGAGGAGGAGGCGATCCCCTGGCTGTAGGGGCCGATCGCCTTCGGGGCGTTCGGGGTGGAGAGGACGGTCTTCATGGGTCGCACTCTACACGCGCTCGACGGACTGGACACCCTCCACCCGCTCGATCGACTTCATGACCTCCTTGAGCTGCTTCAGGTCCCCGACGGTCACCTCGAACTCGTTGATGGCGCGCTCCGGGCCGATGGTCCGGCAGACCGCCTGGACGATGCTCACCCCCGCGCCGCTGATCACGTTCGAGATGGCGGCCAGCACGCCCGCCCGGTCGTCCGTCACGACCTTCAGCGACGCGGGGCGGCGTACGTCCGGCCGCGCGTCCCAGGAGACGTCGACCCGTCGCTCGCGGTCGAGCCCCATGACCTTGTCGCAGGAGGCCGTGTGGACCGTGACGCCGCGGCCGCGCGTGATGAAGCCGACGATGGGGTCGCCGGGCACGGGGTTGCAGCAGCGGCCGAAGCGGACCAGCACGTCCTCGATGCCGCTGATCCGGACCCCGTCCGCGGAGCGGCCCGCCACCTTCCGGAAGAGGGCCGACAGGCCGCTGGCCGGAGCCGGCTCGGGCGGCGGCTCGGCGAGCCGCTCGGGGGGCACGAGCTGCTGGAGCAGCTGCGACGTCGCCACCTTGCCGAAGCCGAGGGCGGCGACGAGGTCGTCGCCGATCCGGTAGCCGAGCGCCTTCGCCGCCTTCTCGATCTCGCCGTGCTTCTCGAGCTTGTTGTAGGTGAGCCCGAACCGGCGCAGCTCCTTCTCGGCGATCTCGCGCCCGATCTCGAGCGAGCGGCGGTGCTCCGCCTGGCGCAGGTAGGTCCGGATCCGCGCCTGCGCGCGGCTGGTCTTCACGAAGGAGAGCCAGTCCTTCGACGGGTGGGAGTGCGGCGACGTCATGATCTCGACGGTGTCGCCGTTCTTGAGCTGGTAGCGCAGCGGCACCAGCTTGCCGTTCACCTTCGCGCCGACGCAGCGGTCGCCGATCTCGGAGTGGACCTGGTAGGCGAAGTCGATCGGCGTCGAGCCGCGCGGCAGGCTCCGGAGATCCCCCTTGGGCGTGAAGACGAAGGTCTCCTCGCTGAAGAGGTCGACCTTGACGGTCTCGAGGAACTCGCGCGGATCCGAGAGCTCCCGCTGCCACTCGACGAGCCGCCGCAGCCACCCGAACTGCTTGGCGTCCTGGGGGGAGAGCTCCTTCGCCTTCTGCTCCCCGCGCCCGCGCTCCTTGTACGCCCAGTGGGCCGCGACGCCCTTCTCCGCCACCGCGTGCATCTCGCGCGTCCGGATCTGGACCTCGATCCGCTCGCCGTGCGGGCCGATGACCGTCGTGTGGAGCGACTGGTAGCCGTTGGGCTTCGGGATCGCGACGTAGTCCTTGAACTTGCCCGGCACCGGCTTCCAGAGCGCGTGGACGAGGCCGAGCGACTCGTAGCACTGCGCCACGTCGTCCACGAGGATCCGGAACGCGATCAGGTCCTGGACCTGATCGAACCCCAGCTCCTGCTCCTTCATCTTCTTCGCGAGGGAGTAGACGTGCTTGATCCGGCCGTAGATGTCGGCGGAGATCCCCGCCTCGTCGAGCCGGGCGCGGATGAGGTCGATGACCTCCTGGATGAAGCGCTCCCGCTCCTTCACCCGCGACTGGATCCTCGTCGTCAGCGCCTGGTACTCGCCGGGGTCCAGGTACTTGAACGAGAGATCCTCGAGCTCGCTCTTGAGCCAGCCGATGCCGAGCCGGTTGGCGAGCGGCGCGTAGATGTCCATCGTCTCGCGCGCGATCCGCTCCTGCTTCTCCGCCTTCATGTGGTCGAGCGTCCGCATGTTGTGGATGCGGTCCGCGAGCTTCACGAGGAGCACGCGGATGTCCTTCGACATCGCGACGACCATCTTGCGGAAGTTCTCCGCCTGCTTGTCCTCCTGCGTGTTGGCGGGCGAGAACTGCGACAGCTTCGTGACGCCGTCGACCAGGTCGGCGATCTCGCCGCCGAAGAGCTCCGCGATCTCCTCCTTCGTCGCGAGCGTGTCCTCGATCGTGTCGTGGAGGAGCCCGGTGACGATCGACGCCTCGTCGAGCCGCATGTCGGCGAGGAGCCCCGCCACCTCCATCGGGTGGATGAGGTATGGCTCGCCCGACTTCCGCACCTGACCCTGGTGGACCTTGGCGGAGTAGACGTACGCCTTCTTGATGAGGTCGAGGTCCGGCTCCGGGTGGTAGGCGGAGACGCGATCGAGGATGTCGTTCAGTCGCAGCAAGCGAGGCAAAAAGGTAGCGTCATGCGGCGCGTTGCCGCAAGCGGTGACTCCCTCTTTTCAATGTCTTCACTGCGAGCGTTTCGCAACGCTCACGCGGCAAACCGCCGCGGCGCGGACCGGTTTCGGTCTAGGATGCCGGGGAAGTGCTTCCCAATCGGCTGAAGTGGGCGCTTGCCGCCGTCCTCTCGACCCTCGTCGTCGGCACGGCCGGATACTGGCTCATCGGCCGCGGCGAGTGGGTGTTCGGCGACTGCCTCTACCAGACCGTCATCGGCATCACGACGGCGGGCTTCGGTGAGATCCTCCCCCTCGGCCGCACCACCTTCGGGCGGCCCTTCACGATCATCCTGCTGCTCGGCGGGTTGGTGTCGGTCGGCTGGTTCGTGACGACGGCGGCGGCCGTCCTCGTCGAGGGGGAGCTGCTCGGCCTGCGCTGGAGGAAGCGGATGGAGAAGCTGGTGAAGAGGCTGTCCGATCACGTGGTGGTCTGCGGGGCCGGGACGACCGGGATCCACGTCGTGCGCGAGCTCGCGGCCACCGGCGCCGCGTTCGTGGTCGTGGAGGCGAAGGAGCCGCTCGCGAAGGAGATCTCCCGCGAGTTCGGCTGCCCGGTCGTCGTCGGCGACGCCACGCACGACGACAGCCTCCTCGAGGCGGGCATCGCGCGGGCGCGCGGCGTCATCTCGGCCCTCACCGACGACCGCGACAACCTCTACGTCACGGTCACCGCGCGCGCCCTCAACCCCTCGGCCCGCATCGTCTCGAAGGCGATCGACGGCAGGGCGGAGGCGAAGCTCCGGCGCGCCGGCGCCGACAGCGTGGTCTTCCCGAACCAGATCGGCGGCATGCGGATGGTCTCCGAGATGGTCCGCCCGGAGGTGGTGTCGTTCCTCGACCTGATGCTGCGCGAGAAGGAGCGGACGCTCCGGATCGACGAGATCCCGGTCTCCGTGGGCTCCCTCCTCGACCAGCGCCGGGTCGGCGAGATCGACTTCACCCGGCACGGCCTGCTCCTCCTCGCCGCGAAGCGCTCCGTGGGCGGGGAGTCGCAGTACGTCTACACTCCCGGGCCGGAGCACCTCGTCGAGGGCGGCCACGTGCTCATCGTCCTCGGCGAGCCCTCGAAGGTCCGCGAGTTGAGCGCCCAGGCCGGCGCGCGATAGAAGCGAAGCGGCCGTCGACGAGGCGAAAAAGGAGAGTCCCTTGCTCAAGTGCAAGCGCTGCGGTGGTTCGCTCGACCTGACGATGTCCTCCTGCCCCGCCTGCGGGACCCAGGTGGAGCTCGGCAGGCTCACCGGCATCCTCGGGATCGTCTGCCGCGCCTGCGACGCCTACAACGAGCCGGGCGCCAAGGTCTGCGCCTCCTGCGGGGCAGCGATCGGCGGCGCCGCCCCGGCGCCGGAGCCGAAGCCCGAGCCGGCGGTGGCGCCGCCCCCGCCCCCGCCGCCCGCCGCACCGGCCCCGGACTCCACCGTGATCCGCTCCTTCCAGAAGGGCGGCGGCGCCGCGACCCGCTTCGTCCCGGCCGCCGGCTCTCACGGCACGCCGCCCCCGCCTGCCGGCCAGGTGACCACCTTCCAGCCGGGCGCCACGACCGCGGCGCGCTCCAGCCCCGTCCCGCTCGTCCCCCACTGCCCGCGGTGCGGCGCCGAGGCCGGCCCCGGCCAGTTCTGCGCCAACTGCGGCCAGCCGCTCGGCGCGCGGGGGACGCAGGTGATGGCCAAGCCGCCCGCCGCGGGGCGGACGGCCACGCAGGTCTTCGGCGCGCTCGCGCCCGGACGCGCGAAGCTGCTCCTCGAGCGCGGCGAGGGCTTCGAGGGGGCGACCTTCCGGCTCAACGCCGACACCGTCGAGGCGGGGCGCGCCAGGGGGGCCGTCCTCTTCCCCGACGACCCGTGCCTCGCCGCCCACCACGCGACCTTCTTCTACCGGGGCGGCGCCCTCCACGTCCGCGACGAGGGGGCGACCGGCGGCGTGTACCTGAGATTGCGCGGCCTCTCGGTGCCGCTCAAGGCGGGGGACATGTTCGTCGTCGGCGACCGGCTCCTGCGCTACGCCGGGCTCCTCCCACCCGCGCCGCCGCCGCCGCCCGACGGCACCGTCCGGCTCGGGGCACCCCGCCCCGCCGGCCCCGCCGCCGTGATCGAGGAGTGGCTCGAGGGCGGCGTCGCCGGCCCCGTCTTCGTCCGCGCGGGCCCGTCGATCACCATCGGGAGGACCGGCTGCGCGGTCAACCTCGGAGAGGACGCGTTCCTCTCCCAGGCGCACGCCGAGCTGCTGCTGGAGCCGGACGGCGGCGTCCGGCTGCGCGACCTCGGGTCGTCGAACGGGACGTTCGTGAAGATCCCGCCGCACGCCGAGCGCGAGCTTCGCGACGGCGACTGCGTGCGGATGGGGCGCGAGGTCCTGCGCGTCTCCGTGGCCTAGGCCGCGGGAGGAGGCCGTCGATGGCGATCGTCTTCCTGACCATCACGCCGCTCGGCACCGCGACGCCGAGCGTGTCGAGGTACGTCGCGGGCGTCGAGCGGGTCCTCGACGCGTCCGGCTTGAAGCACCAGCTCACCGCCATGGGGACGATCATCGAGGGGGACCTCGACGAGATCCTCGCCGTCGTCCGCAGAATGCACGAGCACCCCTTCGGCCAGGGGGCGCTGCGCGTCACGACCTCCATCCGGATCGACGACCGCCGCGACAAGGTCGCGACGATCGACTCCAAGATGAAGTCGGTGGAGGAGAAGCTGAAGGGCTAGTCGACGCCGAGGACGACGCGATCTGGGGCGTCGAGTGACGCGGAGCCAGTCGCCGCGGCGTCCTGCTCACCGGCCCGAACGGCCTGTCACCACGAGTA